>JANOIJ010000022.1:0-18831 GCA_031407575.1 Gemmatimonadaceae bacterium
AGTGGACTGGAATGGCCGCTTCTTCTTCCAGGGTGGCGGCGGCAGCGACGGTGCCCTCGGCGACGCGACCGGCCGCATCGGCTTCGGAATGCCCTCCGCGCTCACACGCGGATTTGCGGTGCTCTCCCAGGATTCGGGGCACGACGACCGGACCAACTCCGATCCCGCGCGCAACGGAAGTCTGGCATTCGGTTTCGATCCGCAGGCGCGCAAGGATTTCGCCTACGCATCGCTCGATGTGACGGCGCGCATCGGCCATGCGCTCGTCCGCGCGTTCTATGGCCGCGCGGCGGAACGCTCGTACTTCTACGCCTGCTCAGAGGGAGGGCGCGAAGGGATGGTGTTCGCGCAGCGGTTCCCCGAGCTGTTCGACGGAATCGTCGCCGCGGCGCCGGGCTTCGCACTTCCAAAGGCCGCCGTCGCCGAAGCATGGGACACGCGCGCTTTCGCCGATCTCGCGCGAGGCATGGGGCTCGTTGATTCGGCCGGTTCGCCGATCATCGCGCAGAGCTTCTCCGATGAAGATCTCGCGATCGTGAGCGACGCGGTGCTCGCCGCGTGCGACGCGGACGATGGTGTGGCGGATGGCATCGTCGGCGACTACCGAGCGTGCACCACCGCGCGTGTCACTCCCGCACTCGCGGCACGCACGTGCTCCGGGGCGAAGCAGGCGCAATGCCTCAGCGCGGCCCAGGTGGCGACGCTCGGGCGCGTGATGGGCGGAGCGCGCAACTCCGCAGGCGAGGCACTTTACAGCGACTGGCCGTGGGACGCTGGCATCGGCGGTCGCATCGCGGGCGGGCGATACCAGCAGGGGTGACGCTCGTGGAAGATCGGCAGTGCGGGCCCGCCGCCGCGACCGGCGGCCAACGTCGTGCTCGGCGGCCCCTCGCTCGCGTCGCTGTTCACGACGCCGCCGACCGCGGTCCCCTCCGATCCGCGCGCGCTGTTGCGCTACGCGATGGACTTCGACATGGACCGCGACGCACCGCGCATCTTCGCGCGTACGGGCGCGTTCACGGAATCGAGCTGGGACCTCATCGGTGCCAAGCGAACCGACCTGTCGGCATTTCGGAGCCGCGGCGGGAAATTGATCGTGCCGCACGGCGTGAGCGATCCGGTCTTTTCCATCAACGACACGATGCGCTGGTGGGACGAGGTGAATGCGGCGTCGGGAGGGCGTGCGGCGGAGTTCGTGCGCGTCTATCCCGTGCCCGGCATGCCCCACTGCGGTGGGGGCGCAGCGACCGACCAGTACGATTGCCTCACCGCCGTCGTGGACTGGGTTGAACGGGGGACTGTGCCCGACCGCATCCTGGCGCGAGCAGGTGGAGCAGCGCCATGGCCCGGACGCACGCGGCCACTGTGCGCATACCCGCTGGTTGCGCGCTATGCGGGCTCAGGCAGCATCGAGGAGGCAGCAAGCTTTGCCTGCCGGAAGTGACAACACAGCCGCGACCGACGAACCGACGACAGCCACGCCCTTTCCGACGGCGTTCGACAATGTAGTCCTGGCCGCCGCGACCTTCGCGACTTGCAACCGAACCCGTGGGCCGCCGACGCGCGTCATCCGGTGACCAGAATGCATTGACTTCCTCTCCGCGCTTGCGACACCTGCATTGATGCGACGACTTGCCGTGGCCACCATCACCTGAGAACGACGATGCGATTTCACCTCGTGAGGACCCTCGCTGTATCCGCGCTCGCTTCGCTGGCGTCGGCCACTCTGCTGGCGCAGGCTGGTGGTGCACCCGCCCCGGCTGGCGCGCCGGCACCAGGCCCCATGCGCATGCCGCCCATCACCCTGGCGCCCGACGACGTCCGCGCCGTTCCGGACGCCCCCGCCGGCTTCAACGCGAAGCGCGACGGCATCCCGCGCGGCACGCTCGAGATGATCGAGTACGACTCCAGGACGGTGGGAACGAGACGCAAGATGCTCGTCTACACGCCCCCCGGATATTCGGGCGCGAAGAAGTACCCCGTGCTCTATCTCCTGCACGGCATCGGCGGCGACGAGACCGAGTGGCAGCGCCTTGCCCAGCCCGAAACCCTCCTCGACAACCTCATCGCTGGCGGGAAAGCGGTGCCGATGATCCTGGTCCTTCCCAACGGGCGTGCCCAGAAGAACGACCGCGTCGAGGGCAACGTGTTCGAGCACTTCAGGGCGTTCGAGAACTTCGAGGGCGACCTCCTGAACGACGTCATCCCCACGATCGAGTCGCGCTACTCGACGCTCACCGACCGCGAGCACCGCGCGCTCGCTGGGCTCTCGATGGGTGGCGGTCAGACGCTCAACTTCGGGCTCACCCACCTCGACCAGTTCGCGTGGATTGGCGCATTCTCCTCCGCGCCAAACACCAAGTCGCCGGCCGCGCTCGTCCCCGACCCCGCCGCGACGGCGAAGCAGCTCAAGCTCCTCTGGCTCTCCTGCGGCAACAGGGACGGCCTCATCGGGATCAGCCAAGGGGTGCACCGCTACCTGAAAGAGCATGGCGTGCCGCACGTGTGGAACGTGGACGACCACGCGCACGACGCCGCCGAGTGGGCCAACAACCTCCATCACTTCGCGCAGCGCGTGTTCCGCTGATCGGCGCCAGCCTCTCTCGGCGTCGACACTCGAGCCCGATTCGCGATCGTATCACCACGTGTAGCACCGGTGAACAAGAGCTTCGCGGCAGTTGTGCGCAGATCGGAGCGCACGAAGCGGGCGAACGTCCGCGAGGCTGTTCAAGGCCACGGCGACGCACCTGTCCGCGAGCGCCAGCACTCATGACGTCCTCCCTAGCCGCCGCTCGAGCGCCTCGCGGCGCGAACGGCCGACGCGGAGCGTGAGGCCGCCCGTGAGCTGCACCTGGTAGTCGCTCCCCTCGCTCCGCAGCAGCGCGTGGACACGGTCAAGCCGCACGATGGCCGAGCGATGCACACGCATGAAGTGCTCGGGGTCGAGCCGCTCTTCGAGGTGCTGCATCGACTCGCGGATGACGTAGCGGTGCGTGCCGACGTGCAGCTCGACGTAGGGCCCGTCCGCCGTGACGTAGTCGATCTGCGCCACCGGCACAACGCGCATCTTCCCGTGCATCTGCACCGCGATGCGCTCGAGGTACTGCTCGGCGGACATCGCCGTCGCGTCCGGCACCGGCGGCGCGGCGCCCCCCGCTGCGGTTGGCCCGCCGCGGAGCAGCGCGATCAGCTGCTCGTGCAGCCGCTCGCGGCCCTCCGACTCGATCCGCCGCCTCGCGCGCCGCACCGCCTCTACGAAGCGGTCGTCCTTGAACGGCTTCACGAGGTAGTCAACCGCGGCGGTGTCGAACGCGTCGAGCGCGTACGCGTCGTACGCCGTCACGAAGATCGTCGCCGGCATCTCGGCCGGGCCGATCGCCCGCACGACGTCGAGCCCCGACATGCGCGGCATCTGCACGTCGAGCAACACGAGATCGGGGCGCGCCGCGCGGATCGCCTCCACCGCTGCCTCACCGTCGGCGGCGGTGCCCACGACCTCGACGTCGACCTCCCCGTCGAGCAGGTCGAGGACGCGCTGCCGGCCGAGCGGCTCATCGTCCACGACGAGCACGCGGAGCACGCGCACCTCCCGCACGGAGGAGTCTGTCACGGCCGCACGAGCTCCGCGTGGTCCGTGGCGACAGGGTCCGCCGCCAAGCGGACCTCGTCGCGCGTGTGGTATGGCAGCGTGACGCGCGCGGTCATCCCCCCGCCCGCCGCGGGCACGAGCTCCAGCCGCTGCGCGTCGCCGTAGAGCTCCGCGAGCCGGGCGCGGGTGAGGCCCAGCCCGACACCACTCGCGCCTAACGCGGGGCCCGAGCCGTCGCCGGGGCCTGTGTCGCGCACGGTCAGTACGAGGTCGTCGCCCGACTGGTGGACGAGCACCGCGATGGTCCCATGCCCGCCGGCGCGGTCGATCCCGTGCTTCATCGCGTTCTCGACGAGCGGCTGGAGGATCAAGTTCGGCACGAGTGCGTCCTGCACGTCGGCGTCCGCCGTGACGACGATGTGCAGCTGCCCCTGATAGCGGATCTCGAGGATCTCGAGGTAGAGGCGCAGCAGGCGCAGCTCGTCGCGTAGTGGGATCTCCTGCTCCGTCGACTCCGCGAGCGCGTGGCGCAGCAGCTCGCTCAGGAGCGCGATCATGTCGCGAACGCCGTGCGGGTTCTTCGCGACGAGCGCCGACACGGCGTTCAGCGTGTTGAACAGGAAGTGTGGGTTGAGTCGCGTGCGCAGCACGGTGAGGCGCGCCTCGGACAGCTGCGCCTGCAGCGCCGCGCTCTGCGCCTGGAGCCGGGCGCTGCGCGCGCGCAACTCGGCGCGCTCCGCCTGGAGTTGGCTCGCGTCGGCGTGGAGCTGCGCCGCCTCGCGCTCGCGTGCGTGGAAGCGCCGCGTCATGTCGACCGCGATCGCGGCGACGAAGATGCCGAAGAACGAGACGACGTGCTGCGCGTACCACCGCCCCATGTGCCAGACCCCGACCCACGCGCTGAATTCGAGGGGGCGGCGGCCGGACGGCGCGGGGACGAGCGACCCGTGCACGACCGCCGCCATCGCCGTCACGACCGCGGCCACCCCGAGTCCCACCGCGACAATGATTGGCACGCGCCGGAGGCGGGTGCCGCGCTCCGGGTTCAGGCGCACCCTGAGCCGGAAGATGACCGGTGTGAGCAGCGCCCAGACGTACGCGTTGAACATCGCGCTCGCGATCACGCGCCATGGGTCCGGGAACCGGGACCCGAACGGCGACAGCAACCAGTTCGACGCCTGGAACGCGCCGACGAGGGTCCAGAACGCGAAGCTGAGAAGGAGTGCGCGCTTGCCCATCGCTCCGGGCGTGGTGAGGTCGTGTGAGCGTTCCGCTCGGGTGGAAGGATACATGGTCATGAGGACACGGACGACGAGCGTCTCGGCAGGTCGCCGCGCCTCAGGTCCCGCAGCATGCCGCCGCGCCGCCCGTCGAGCGCTGCGCACACCTCCGCGACGATCGAGAGTGCGATGTCCGCCGGGCCGCGCGCGCCGATGTCGAGCCCAACCGGCGAACGGAGGCGCCCGAGACTCGCGTCGTCGAGCAGGCTGGCCTGCCCCGTGGCCGCGAGGTCTGCGAGCATCCGCTCGGTGCGGTGCCCCGGACCCATCACGCCAACGTAGCGCGCGGGAGACGCCAGCAGCACGCGCAGCGCAACGAGGTCGTGCGCGAAGTTGTGCGACATCACCAGCGCCATCGTGCGCGGCGTAACGTCGAGCTGCTCGTGCAGCGCCTCGACGCGCGCGAGCGTGACGCGGTCGGCGGCGGCGAATCGGGAACGGCTCGCCGCGCGTGCCTGCGGATCGACGACGTCGGTCCGCCACCCCAGCCCGCGCGCGAGTTCCACGACTGGCACCACGTCGAACCCGGCGCCGAAGACCAGCAGCGGCACCGGGGGCACGAGGGTCTCCACGAATACGCTCGCCGCGACGCCGTCCACATCGCAGACGCGCGTCGCGGGCGCCCCTCCGCCGCGCGCGAGCGCACCCGCCACGCCGGCGAGCGCCGCAGCGCTCCGATCGTCGAGCCGCTCGTGTGTGACGTTCCCGTCGCCGTCCACGCAGGCACGCCCCCCGACCGCTGGGCGCTCGACGTCCGCGGACGGCGGGGCGTACCGATAGACGGTGGCCAACGTCACCGCCGACGCGTCGCTTTGCGATGACGAGGCCCGCCGCAGCGCGTCGACGTGCAGCGACGCCGCGGCAAGCGGCTCGACCAGCACGCGGATCACGCCGCCGCACCCCAGCCCGAAGCCACACACGTCGTCGTCGCTCGTCGCCGTGGTGTCGTACTCCACGAGCGTCGCGGCGCCGGTCCGAAGCGCGATCCTCGCGTGCTCCACGACGTCGTTCTCGAGGCAGCCGGCGCTGATCGTGCCGGTCGTGTCGCCGCGCTCGGTGACCAGCATCCGCGCGCCGGGGCGCCGATACGAGGAGCCCTCGACGTCCACGACGGTGGCCATCGCGCACCGCTCTCCGCGCGCGGCCGCTGCGTCGAACGCGTCGACCAGTGCGCGCGTCTCGTTCACAGCGGCTCGGTGTGCAATACCTGGCGCGCGCCGGCAGTCATCCGCCTACCTGCGACAGCGCGCGCAGGCCGCCGGTCCGGAGCTGGAGCAGGGCGTGCTCGCGCGGCTTCTCGGCAAGTGCGCGCGCGACGTGCGGCGCGAGCGGCACGCCCGCGCGCAGCGGTGCCCGCAAGTCCACCTCGTGATCGCCGAACAGACACGTGCGCAGCCGGCCGTCGGCCGTGAGGCGCACGCGATTGCACGACGCGCAATACGTGTGCGACATCGGGGTGATGACGCCGACCGTGCCCGCCGCCCCCGGCGCCCGGTAGTAGTCGGCTGGCCCGTTCCCGCGCGACGGCCCGTGACGCCCCGCGGGCAGCAGATCGCCCAACGCATCCGCTGCGCGCGCCAGCACCTCGTCGCTCGGCACCACGCGGTCCAGCACGCCCGCGCCGTACGACTCGGCCATCTCACCAACGGGCATCAGCTCGATGAAGCGCACGTGCCACGGATGGTCGAGCGTGAGCCGCGCGAAGTCCGCGATCTCGTCGTCGTTCACGCCGCGGATCACGACGACGTTCAGCTTCACGGGCGCGAGCCCCGCCGCCTGCGCCGCGAGCGCAGCCCGCACCGGGTCGAAGCCGAGGTCGCGCCGCGCGATGGACGCGATGCGTGCGGGGCGGAGCGAGTCCGCGCTGATGTTGACGCGATCGAGACCGGCATCGCGCAGCGGTCGCGCGAGCGTCGGGAGCGTGACCCCGTTCGTCGAGAGCGCGATGTCCTCGATCCCCGGCACCGCGCGCAGCATCGCCACGAGGCTCGCGAGGTCGCGCCGGATCGTCGGCTCGCCGCCGGTGAGGCGCAGGCGCCGGAGCCCGAGCGGGGCGAGCTGCCGCACGACCTCGGCGATCTCCTCGTACGACAGGATGTCGCCCTTGGGCAGCCAGGGCAGTCCCGCCGCCGGCATGCAGTACACGCACCGGAAGTTGCACCGGTCGGTGACCGAGATGCGCAAGTACTCGATGGAGCGACCGAACTGGTCGCGCATCAGGCCTCGGTCGCGGCAGGCAGCCGCGCGACGTCGACCGGAGCGTCCAGGCTGACCGTGACGCTCACGTGATCACGCGCTCTACGCCCACCGGTAGCCGCTCTTCGCGAGCGGGAGCGAGCGCACGCGCTCGCCCGTCGCCGCGAAGATCGCGTTGCAGAGCGCCGGCACGGCGGGCGGGTACGCCGGCTCGCCCATTCCAGTCGGCGAGTTGTCGGTGATCCGGAAGTGGACCTCCACCGGCGCCGCCTGGGTGATGCGCAGGAGCGGGAAGTCGTGGAAGTTGCTCTGCACCACGCGCCCACGCTCGATGGTGATCTCCTGCCCCATCGCGCCGCCGATCGCGTCGAGCACGGAGCCCTGCACCTGCTGCTCCGCGCCGCTCGGGTTGATGATCGTGCTGCCGACGTCGCCTGCGACCCACACGCGATTGACCTTCACTTCCTTGTTCGCGCTCACGCTGGCCTCGACCACCTCCGCGAAGTAGCCGCGGTGGCTGTAGTGGAACGCGATACCCATCCCCGTCCGCGCAGGGAGTCGGCGCCGCCCCCAGCCGGACTTCTCGGCCACGAGCTCCAGCACGCCGCGCACGCGTCCGGCGTCGAAGCCGGGGCCGAACCCCTGCGGCGCACCCGACGCCTGGGGCACCTGCGGCGCCGCGAGCAAGTCCAGGCGGAACTGGAGTGGATCCTTGCCCGCCGCGTGCGCGAGCTCGTCGAGGAAGGACTGCATCACGAACGCGATCGCGTTGCTGCCCGGCGCGCGCAGGAACCCCGTGGGAACGCCCAACGGCATCATCGACATGCCCGTCGCGAAATTGGGGACGAAGCGCGCGGGGAACTCGCCGCCGGAGAGCCCCGCGCTCACGACGGTGCGCCCGCCCTCGCCGAACGTGACGAAGTGGTTGCGCCACCCCACCAACTTCCCGGCCGCGTCCACGCCGCCCTTCAGGTAGTGGAACCCGGCCGGCCGGTAGAAGTCGTGCTGCACGTCGTCTTCGCGCGTCCAGAGGAGCTTCACTGGCGCCCCCGTCTGCTTCGCGATCCACGCCGCCTCGAGCACGGCATCGTGGTTGAACCGGCGCCCGAACGCGCCGCCCATGCGCACGAGGTTGACGCTGACGTCGGAGGCGGGGATCCCCAGCGTCCGGGCGGCGGCCTGCTTCGCCCCCTCCGGGTCCTGCGTCGGCGCCCACAGCTCCAGCTTCCCGTTCTCGAACCGCGCCGTGCAGTTCATCGGCTCCATCGTCGCGTGGGCGAGGAACGGGTAGGCGTAGCTCGCCTCGACCGTCTTCGCCGCGCCGCTGAGCGCGCCCGTCACATCGCCGTCCTCGCGCAGCGCCTGGCCCCACGGCTGGGTCGCGAGCTCGTCGGCCCGACGCGCGAAGCCAGCGCTGCTCCGCTCGACCGTCGGCCCCTCGGTCCACTCGACACGCAGCTGCTGCCGCGCTGTGCGCGTGGCCCACCAGGAGTCGGCGACGATCGCGACGCCGCCGAGCAGGCCGCCCAGGTCGGTGCCCCCCTCGACGACGAACGCGTGGCGCACACCGGGGAGCGCTCTGAGCTGCTCCACGTTCGCGCTCGCGACCTTGCCGCCGAAGACGGGGGACTTCACGTACTGCGCGTAGCGCATGCCCGGCACTTTCACGTCGATGCCGAAGAGCGGCTTGCCGGTGGCGATCGCGCGGTTGTCGACGTTCGCGGTGCGCTTCCCGATGATCTTGTAGTCCGCCTGGTCCTTCAGCTTCACCGACCTGAGGTCGGGGGCCGGGAGCGTCGCGGCGCGCGCGACGAGCTGGCCGTACGAGAGCGAGCGCCCGCTCGCCCCGTGGCGCACGCGCGCCGACGCGGCGGCGCATTCCGCCTCCGGCACGCCCCACGTCTGCGCCGCCGCGGCGATCAGCATCTGGCGGCCGGCCGCACCGACCTGACGCATCTCGACCCAGTTGCTCGGCGTCGCGCCGCTGCCGCCGAGGGACTGCCGGCCGTACTTCGCCATGTCTCCAGGGGCCTGCTCGACAGTCACGTCCTTCCAGTCGACCTCCAACTCCTCGGCGATCAGCATCGGGAGCGCGGTCTTCATCCCCTGCCCGGCCTCGGGGTTCTTCGCGACGATCGTGACCGCCCCCGTGAACGTGATGCGGATGAACGCGTTCGGAGCGAAGGCGTCCGGCGCGGTGCTCGCTCCGAACGCTTCGGCCACCTCCGCGCTCGCGGTGTACAGGCCGAGCAGGATCCCCCCGCCAGCGAGGGAGCTCACGCGCAGGAAGGCGCGGCGATCGATCGTCGTGGTCGTCACGGGTGCCTCAGCGGGTTGAGTTGCTGGACTGCACCGCGCGCGTCGGCGCCGCGGCCTGTTTGATCGCCGCGCGGATGCGCAGGTACGTCGCGCACCGACACAGGTTCCCCGCCATCGCGGCGTCGATCTGCGCGTCCGTCGGGTTCGGCGTGCGCTTGAGCAGCGCGGCCGCCTGCATGATCTGTCCCGCCTGGCAGTAGCCGCACTGCGCCACGTCCTGCTCCTGCCATGCGCGCTGCACGGGATGCGAGCCGTCGCGCGAGAGTCCTTCGATGGTGGTGACCTCGGCACCGGCCGCCGCGGACACCGGGACGGAGCATGACCGCACTGCCGCGCCATTGAGGTGCACGGTGCACGCGCCACACTGCGCCATGCCGCAGCCGTACTTCGTGCCCACGAGGTCGAGCGCGTCGCGAAGCGCCCACAGGAGCGGCGTGTCGCCCGGCAGATCGACCGAGGCCGGGCGGCCGTTGACCTTCCTCGTGATCGGCCTGTTGTGCACGCTCCGGGAGCTCGTGGGACGAACCAGGGATCGATTGCCAGTGTAGCCGCCCTCCGCCACGCCACAAGGCGATGTGGAACGAACGGCTCGCCCGTGTCGCGAACGACTCACCGGTGAGCCCCAGCGGCAGCGCTCACAGGCGCGTCCGCGATCCGCCAGACTTCCCCCTTAGAGCAGTCCTTCACGACCTGCAAGCGGGAAATGACACCCTCGTTCGATCCGAGCTTCCGCGATCTTGCGGACACGTCTACGGCGAGACGTTCGCCGCGAACAGAACGTCGGCGGGAGCACCCTGCGCCGGAAGTCGAGTCGACGGCCCCGTGACTCGGAGAGGTCACGTGCGTCGCGTTTGATCGCGTTGAACGTGGTCGCCGCAGCGTGGCCTAGGCGATCATGGCGATTCGTCGCGCGTCCCGTGCCGGCAGTGACGACGCCGTCAAACAAACGCCCCAGCCGAGCGATGCCGCCCGGATTGGAGTGCTACTACTGGAGTCGCTGCCGCCATTCCGTCGCCTCTGGAGGCTTCCCCCACCGCTCGTACAGGCTCACCAACCGCCGCATCGTCGCGCGGCGACGGTCCGCGTCTGCCGCACCGCGCTGGCCCGCCTCGGCCTCCAGCAACAGCGGCTCCGCGTCCGCGTAGCGAGCGGCCACCGACAGGCAGGCGCCGAGCGTGCTTCGCACGCGCGCGAGCCGGCGCGGAGTCGCTGGCGATACGGGTCGCCACGACCGCCATCACCGAGCGCAAGGTCGTCTCTCCCTCGGCCAACTTCCCGGTTGCACACAGCGTCCCGCCGAGCCAGAGCTGTCGATCGAGCAGCGTCGCGTCGGTTGCTGGCCGCACGGCGCGTGTGATGTCGATCAGATCGCGGAGAAGCGGCTCGGCGCTCGCCGTGTCGTTCAACAGTCCACGCACGGTGGCCAGCGCCTCGAGCGACGCAGAGATATTGATGCTCGCTGGTCCATAGATCCGACGGCGCATGTCGAGCGCAGTTCGATGCAGGCTGTCAGCGGCGGCAAAGCGGCCGCCCTCGGCATTCGCCGAGGCATCCGCGGAGGATCCCGGTATCGCCGATCCGCGCCGAAGCTAAGCGGCCGGCGACGCGGACACGCTTCGCGATCTCGAGAACTGGGCCAGTCGCAACCGCTGCGAGTTTCGGCCGGTGTCGTAACCGCTCAGTACGAGGGGCGTTGTTGCGGTGCGACACGCGTGTTGTGAGCGCGGCTACCGCTCTAACCGCTCCCGCCACATGGCCGCCTTGCCCCATCGCTCATACAAGAGCATCAGCAGCTGAGCCGTCGCGCGCCGCCGGTCCGCATCGGCCGCGCAGCGCTGCCCTCGGCCTCGAGCATCAGCGACTCCGCGTATGGCGCCCAGCCAGCAGCATTATCGGAAACGTGGGCTCAACCGCCGAAGCCGGACAGTAACCGAAGCAGCCAAACAGCGAACTCTACCGGTGGTGATGGGTCTTCCGCCGGTACTGATGGGTCCCAGACAGGATTATTCATGGTTCTGCTCCTTGCGTATGTGTCCGTGCTGACCGAAACGTCAGGCGATATTGTCGCGCCGCCCGAGCTACGATGGGTGCCCAGTATATACCCTCAGCGTGGCCCACGCGCAAAGATCATCCGAGAGCAATCGGCGGCGACGTGGCTGCCAGGCGCGCCGTTGACGTGTTCGTAGCCGCTCAGGTCGCGCGGCCCTAACGCGTATCCAGCGGCCCGAGCTCCTGTTCCTGCTCCTGCGAGTAGCACGTCGGACAGATGCCGTGGCTGAACCGGCTGTTGGTGTGCTTGGCGATGTATGCCTCCACCCTTTCCCACACGTCTTCGTCGTCGCGGATGCGGTGACAATAGGAACAGATCGGCAGGATCTCCCGCATGCTGCGCACCTCCGCCAGTGCCGGCAGCATTTCACGAAGCATCGTCTCGGCCGCGGGATACTTGCGCTGGAACAGCAAGTTGTGCGCGAGTCCGTATTCGGCGCTGAGCGTGAACGTGTGACGTGCGCCGTACCGCGCGCGGTTGAACTCCACGACTTCGCGCCAGAGCGGTTCCGCCTCCGGGAGCTAGCCGCTGTAGGTGCGTATCTGCGCGAGCGTGTTGACCGCTCCAATAATGCTGGAATCGGCGCCGCGCGCACCACGTCCGATTGCAATCGCGGCGGTGCCCAGCGACTCTGCCTGCGCTTCGCGTTGACCGTGCTGGGCCAGCAGCGCGAGCTGGCTCATTGCCAGTACGATCATCCCGGTGGGCGGCGGCCGCATTCGGCGAGCCGTGTCGAGGATGGCGCGATAGCGGCGCTCGCCCTGCGGAAAGTCGCGTTTGCTGGCCATGATACCGGCACCCAGCAGCGCCGCTTCCATCGTCGCCAGATGCGTTGGGCCGAGCATGCGCCGGCGCAGCGCGTGGGCCGAATCGAAGTGCGCCAGCGCGGAATCGTAGACGCCGGCCGCGTAGTAGGTTCGGCCGAGGGTGACGTGGACATCGGCGCGCACCTCGGGCTGCGTGGCGAGGCGCCCGCCAGTCAGGTCGCGAGCGGCCCGATCGACGACATCCTTGAGCGCGACCTCCTGCCCCTGGGTCACCTCACGGTTCGTGGATTGAAGCATGTCTCCGAGAAATCCGCTGACCGCCACCGCTTTTGCCGCTTCGCGCGTGGCGCGCTCCGAACTGGCGATGGCGATCGCGCGCTCACGCTGCGCCGCGGCGCGTGCGGAATCCGCAGCGAGGCGAGACGCATCGGCGGCCAGGCGGCCAGCGTCGGCCTCGGCCCGTCTTCGATCGGCCAGCGTCGCCGACGCCACGGCTTCGCCCCGCCTCGACTCCGCCAGGACCTCGGCCGCACGCGCGCGCAGCGCCATCGAGAGGCTCACCGCCGACCCGGCAACGAGGGCGAACGCTGCCACCGCCACTCCGCCGAACACTGCGCGGTGGCGCCGCACGAGCTTTCGCATCTGGTACGCCGCGCTCGCGGGGCGCGCCGAGATGGGCTCGTTGTTCAGATAACGCCGGATGTCGCTCGCCAATCCCGCCGCCGACGCGTAGCGCCGCGCCTTGTCTTTCTCCAGTGCCTTGGAGACGATCGTCTCGATGTCGCCGCGAAACTGGCGGTCGATCGAGCCGAGCGACGGCGGATCGTGGGTGATGATGATGTGTGCGGCCTGCATGATGCCGCCGTGCGTCCAGCTGTACGGCAGCTTGCGCCCGAGCACTTCGTAGAGAATGACGCCCAGCGCGTAGATGTCGCTCCGCGTGTCGACCTCGAGTGGATCGCCCGCGACCTGTTCGGGGCTCATGTACTGGAGCGTTCCCACCGCGACGCCGAGACCGGTTTGCCGCGTGCCCTGCACGTCGGCATCGATGAGCCGTGCGACGCCGAAATCCAGGATCTTCGGCTGCCCCGTGTCGTCGACGAGGATGTTCGCCGGCTTGAGATCGCGGTGGATTACTCCGCGCTGATGCGCGTACTGTACGGCATCGCAGATCCGTGCGAACAACTCGAGCCGTTGCGCCGTATCGCGGCATACCTCGGTCGCGTACTCGGTGAGCGACCGGCCGCGGACGAGCTCCATCGAGAAGTATGGTTGCTGACCGTACGAGCCATCGCTGGTTCCCGCCTCGTAGATCTGCGCAATTCCCGGGTGCTGGGAGACGCCCGAGCACCTCCGACTCGCGCGCGAATCGGCGGAGCGCATCATCCGATGCGTACTCCGGGCGTATGACCTTGAGGGCGACGGTCCGCCGGGGATGGACTTGTTCGGCGGCGTAGACCCATTCCGCCCGTCCCCAGAACGCCAAGGATTCGGTACGGTCCGACTACGGACGGATGGTGGCCGGACGTTTCGGGGGAGAAGCGGAGCGGCGGATCGCGGGAGAGATCGGCAGGCTCGGACAACGGTGCCTCCCGTTGGGGTCGCTTTCATATGCGCACGAGAACGCTGGGCGCGCAAGGCTGGCACGCTGTCAGAGCACGCTGTCAGAGCACGCCGTTGGAGTGTGCTGTTGGTACTCGTTGTTTGAAGTCACCTATTCTCGAAGGTGATGCTCGACAGCAGGAACAGTGGCTCGATCGGCCGCGCCGCGTCGTTCCGAAACACGAGGTAGAGGTCGTGCACCCCTGTCGTCTCCTTCAAGGCCACGCGGATGGGGACCCTCCGGGGTGGACGGAACCCGGTAGCCGGGCGGGGCGCGGCCGCGGACGGAGCTGGCGCACCCGCAGCGCCGGCCGCTGCCTGGATCTGCGAGGCCGTCGGCGCCGCGAAGGTCGGTGGCGCCGCCGGCCTCACATCGGCCTGGCCGAGGAGCGCCCCGGTCGGCGAATCGAGCCGCAGCTCCACCGTTCCACCGACGTAGCCCTCGCGCGCGGGCGCCTGTGCGAGCAGCCCGGCGCTCACGATCCCCGTCAGGTCGATGCGCCTGAAGCCGATCGAGGTACCCGGCCTGGCGATCACCTGCGCCTCCCCGGCGCCGCGCTCGCCGGGCCGCGTCCCGGCGCCGGCGATGGTGTCGGCGGACACGGCGCTCACCTGCGGGCTGCGAAGGACGAGAGCCCGCGCCGTGGTGTGGGGCGCTGCGCCCGGGGCGCCGCGGTCGGTGTACGCCGCGCGGAGGATCACCGCGCCGCGCGCGCTCACGCTGTCCCAGGCCGGCGGCGTATAGCTGCCCAACGTGGGCAATGAGGCGACCGACTTGTCGTAGACGCTCAGCACGTACTGCGCGATCGCGCGAGCCTCGGACGCCTCGATCCCGGCGTGCGGCGGCATCACGATCGTCCCCCAGGTGCCGGTGCTGCCCTTGATGATCTTCTCCGCCACCCGGTCGAGCGCCGACGCGTCTCCCTGGTACTTGCCGGCGACCTCGTCGAAGGTCGGGCCGACGGTCCGCTTGCCGCTTGCGACGTGGCAGTTCATGCAGTCGCTCTTCGCGATCAGCGCGCGGGAGACGGCGAAGCGCGTCGTCGCATCGACCGGCTGCGTCCCCTGCCGGATCGACGCCGTGTCGAACGTGGCCGGCACGTAGTCGATACTCACCGCGACCCGCGCTGGCGAGACGCTACCGGCGCCGAGCGAGCCGTCCTCCCTGTCGCGGACGGCGATGGCGTAGGTCAGCGGCGCGCCGGCGAAGTTGAAGGTCCGGTTTCCGCTCACGTCCACAGCGACCACCGGCGGCTCGTTGCCGGCGACGATGCGCAGCGGCTCACTCGTCGCCCTGGCCCCCGACGCGTCAGTGGCGGTGAGCGTCGCCATGTACACGCCCGCCCGGTCGAATGTGACCGTTGGATTCGCGGTGGCGAACGTGCGCGCTGCGCCGCCGGCGGCCGGCGCGACGCGCCACTGGTATGTGAGCGCGTCGTTGTCCCAGTCCTTCGTCCCCTCGGACGAGAGCGTGATCCTCAAGGGCACCACGCCTCCCGCGGCGCTCGCCGACGCAAGCACCACCGGCGCGCGGTTCCCGGCGTTGTACTCGATCCGGACGAGCTTCGCGTTGTTGCTCTTCGCGAACCAGGTGCTCCCGTACTCGAGGACGTAGAGATCGCCCTCTGGCCCGAACTTGAGATCGATGATCTCGGCCGGATTGTACCTGGGCGAGAACCTCTCCATGGACGCGTACTCGCCCTTGTCATCCATGCTGATGGCCATGATCCAGCCGCGCATGAGGTCCGCCGCCAGCCACTTTCCCTCGTAGTACTCAGGGTATGGGCGCGACGCGGTCGGGAAGTCGGCGCGCCGGTACACCGGTCCACCGGTCGCGCTGCGGCTCCCGCTCCCGACCTCCGGGAAGCGCTCCGAGATCCCATACGGATATGTCACGAGCGGCGGCTGCGCCGGCGGCAGCTCGGTGAGCCCGGTGTTGTTCACCGACGTGTTTGTCGGGCGCGCCGGGTCCTTGGGCGCGAGCGGCTTGTTGGCCGCGTAGTCGAAGAATGGGAACGCCTGCTGGTCGCCGACGAAGTACGGCCATCCGAAGAAGCCCGGTCCCCGCGCCCGATTGAGCTCGTCGTAGCCCCGCGGCCCGATCTCCGTGTCCGTCGCCGCATCAGGCCCCACCTCTCCCCAGTACATCCACCCCGTCTTGCTGTCGATCGACACGCGCCACGCGTTGCGGTGGCCCATCGTGTAGACCTCGGGGCGCGTCTTCGGCGTACCCGGCGGAAACAGGTTGCCCGACGGGATCGAGTACGTGCCGTCCGGCTCCGGGTGGATGCGGAGGATCTTGCCGCGCAGGTCGTCGGTGCTCGCCGCCCCGCGCTGGTCGTCCCAGCTCGCGCGCCCAGTCCGCTCATCGGTGTGCGCCGAGAGCGTGTTGCCGGTGTTGTTGCCGACTGTGAGGTAGAGGTTCCCCGCCGAGTCCCAGGTCATGCCGCCGCCCGTGTGGCAGCAGGTCTCGCGTTGCGTCGGAACCTCGAGCACGACCTTCTGCGTGCCGGCCACCATCGAGTCTCCGCGTAGCTCCCACCTGGAGAGGACGTGCTTCTTCTCGGTGGGGTGGGCCCAGTAGAGATAGACCCAGCGATTCCGCTCGAACCCCGGATCGAGCGTAATCCCCATCAGCCCCTCCTCGGCCTCGGTCACTCGCCCCTCGGCGCTCGTGTACTTCGTGTTGACGGGGATGGTGGCAATAAGGGAGACGCGCTTGGCGACCGCGTCGTACTTCTTGAAGGCGCCCTTCCGCTCCACGATGTAGACGGTTCCGTCCTTCGCGACCGAGAACGCCATCGGCTCGTCGAGCTCACCCGCCGGGATGAGCTCGACGGGGGAAAAGCGGTTGTCGTCGGGCTTCACGGCGCTCGTCTGCGCGGATAGCGGCGCGGCGGCGAGCGCGAGCGCGAGTGGGAGGACCGTGGCAAAGGCTCGGCGGCTCGGCATGGGTGCTCGTGTGAGTTCGGTGATCAGGCTTGGCGCGCCGCTTCAGAGTCGGTCAACGGGGCGCGTGATGGCAAGACGACATCAAGTCTGCTACGTGCGGGAAGGGGGCGACGCTGGCCGGGTCATATTGATCTCGGCCACCTCGCAGAGACTACATACTCGTCACAGGTGGCGATGAAAGTGTTCCTTTCGCACGCGGAAACCAGCATTCAACGGCGAGCTGTTGCATTGCCGGCCTTCGCGCGCCGTCGGCCAACTCGGCGCGATGATCTTGATCGTCAGCAGCTTCACGGCAACGGTCGCTTTGAGGTTCGGCAGCGGCTAATGTGCGCAGATCAGCGGAGCAGTGACCGGCCATGACGTCTTTTTCGTTGCTTCTCGCTTGCGCTCACCATCGCCGTGCAGTGCGGTTGCGCGACCGCCGCACCGCCGCCGCGCGGCGGCGCAGCCACTCCGCTCGGTAGTAGGCCGCGCGTCGTCGTCACCACGGACCCCGAGCTCGACGACTCGAACTCCCTTCTCCGCTACCTCCTCTACAGCACAGACGTCCGCACCGAGGGGCTCGTGTACGCGAGCAGCCAGTTCCATTGGAGGGGCGACGGCACCGGGAAGAAATTGTCCGTCCCCAACCGCGAGTACACTCGACTCGGGCTGAACCTCTGTCCGTGCGAGTCCTGGCGTTGGGCACCCGGCGAGCAATTCATCGACGACGCCGTGAACGCCTACGAGCGCGTGTACCCGAAACCTGCGCGTGCATCACGCCGGCTACCCAACGCCCGCCGAGTTGCGATCGAAGATCCGGTGGGGAAATGTGTTCGACGGCGACATATCGAAGGACACGCCCGGCTCCGACCTGATCCGCGACCTGTTGCTCGATGACGATCCAGCGCCGGTGTACCTGCTCGCATGGGGAGGCGCGAGCACCATCGCAGCGGCGGCCGGCGCAGGGCCAGCGTCAACGAGTCGCTTCCCCACCGGCTCGACGCGAAGGTTCATCCCTTCCAGCGTCCGTGCGCCGAGGAGAACGAGGTCGCCCTCTTCGCCGAACACGACTTCGTCGTTGGTCTCCGTCCCGGCGGCATGCAGCACCGCATATCCCGTGTCGCGCGACAGCACCGATCCATTCGCCTGTCTGAAGTGCCAGGTTTTCTTACGCTGCACACCCAACTCCTCGAGCACCGCGGCAGGAATCCACGAGAGCTCGGCCCCAGTGTCCACGAGGACGTTGCGCAGGGTGATACGTCGACCGAACTGCGCGGGATTCTCTATTTCGACGTCGGTTCGAAAGGTTCCCATGCCAGTCATGATAGCTCCTCCGCTGCGCGGACCATCACCGTTTTAGTCTGGGCGATACAAATGAACGCGCACGCTCGAGCGCGAGTGGGACCACCGTGGCGAAAGGCCGGCGACTCGGCATGGGTGCCCGTGTGAGTGAGGTGATCAGACCAGGACGCCGCGGCAGAGTCGGTCATCGTGCGCGCGTGATGGCAAGAAAGCAATACGCGCGGCGAGGACGGACACTTGTCGGCGCACTGCGGCAGCGCTCGCCTCAGCGAACGCGAAACTCGTAGCGACCGGAACCCACCTCGTAGATCACGCGACCCGGCTCGGTGCGCAGCAGACGCACGCCCCGCGCCCTCGCGGCGAGCACCGCGCCGTCACGACCCTCGGTTATGCTCGTCGCGCTCGACGCGGGCACATGGACAATGCCCACCGCATTCGGCGGTACGGTGATATCCAGCTCCAGGCCCGTCGCGCTGCGTCGCCAACGCGAGGCGACGACACCGCGCACGCTCTCATAGCTCACGACCACGCTGTCGAGGCCGCGGCTCGGCACCTCGGGACGAAACTCGATGCGACGATAGCCCGGGTCGAGCGCGCGCACGCCGGCGAGATCTTCATAGAACCACTGCACGATGGCGCCGAACATGTGGTGATTCAGCGAGCGGGTCGCCGCATGCCAATGTTCGCCGAGCGCCGTGAAGCCGAGTGAGTCGGTCCAGAAGCCCCAGCTCGGCTCATCGGTCTGGGTCGCTACTGTGTAGGCGACGTCGTGATGCCCAGCCGCGGTGAGCA
>JANOIJ010000142.1:0-2985 GCA_031407575.1 Gemmatimonadaceae bacterium
TTCTGCGGCACCGTCTCCAACCCAGCACCAATCGTGCGGTATGTCGGCACGCCGTTCACGATGTCACCGTCGCGGCCGCTGAACTTCGCATCCACGATTGCGGAGACCTGCTGTCGCGGAATGAAGGCGACTGCGGGGGGAACGGTCGGATCGGCTACCGCGTCGCGGTCCTGCGCCGAAGCAGCGGAGAGCGCCACCACGGAGAGAGCGAGCGTTGCGAGACGCTTCATGGGCGAGTCAGGATGGGGTGGCCAAAAACGTTGGGAATGTCGTCGCACTTGACGCGCTGCGGCGATATGTATACTAATTTGCAGACAGTAAAGTGACGGAACGCACACCACCCCCTTTGGGTACACCATCCATGCGACTCGTTGCACCCCGCTCGGCCGCCGTTCTCGTCACGTTGCTCTCCCTTGGTGTGGCAGTGCCCACCATCGCGCAGGCGCAGGGTGCAGGGTACCTGTTCGGCCGTCCAAACGTATCGGTGACCGTGCGCGGTGGATACGCCCGCGCCAACGCGTCCAGCGACCTGTTCGAGCAGGTCGTCACGGACCTCACACTCAAGAAGGGCGACTTCAGCGGCATTACCGCCGGCGCCGAGCTCGGCTTCACGCTGACTGATCGCTTCTCCGTGTCAGTGGACGTGGGCTACACCCGCTCCAGCAAGAGCTCGGAGTTCCGCGATTTCATCGACAACAATGACCAGCCCATCGAGCAGACGACCGAATTCGAGCGCCTGCCCCTCATGGTGAACGTCCGCGCCTACCTGGTCCCGCCGGGCCGGAGCGTGGGGCGACTTGCGTGGATTCCCTCCCATGTCGTACCGTGGGTAGGCGGCGGCGCGGGCTACATGCGCTATCGCTTCCACCAGTACGGCGACTTCATCGACTTTCAGTCCACGAACGTATTCTCGGCAGACTACGACTCGCAGGATTGGACGGGGGCGGCTCAGGCGTTGGCCGGAGTGGACGTCAGCCTTTCTCCGCACATGGCGATCACCGGCGACGCGCGGTATCTCTGGGCGAAGGCGCCCCTCTCACGTGGATTCAGCGGTTTCGATCGTATCGACCTGTCAGGCGTGTCGGCGACGCTTGGCCTCACCTACAGGATGTAGGCCCTCATGAGGAACTCCATCATGCACAGCGTACGCACGGTTTCGACCTCCGCCATCGCCATCCTCGCCCTCGCGTCGTCCGTTGCGGGAGCCCAGCAGGCCACGGCATCGTCGCGCTGGCTAGGCTACCTCGGCTGCTGGACCGCGGCGTCCGTCGGCGAGAGTTATGGCTCGGCGCAGTTTGCGGCGCCCATCGTCTGCATCACTCCCACGTCGAATGCCAACGTCGTCCAACTCTCGACGATTGCAGACGGCAAGGTGGTGTCCTCGGACCGCATCGATGCCAGCGGCATCGCGACGGCGCTCGAGTTGAAGGATTGCACGGGCACGAAGACGGCGCGCTGGTCCCAGGATGAGCGTCGCGTGTTCCTCCAGTCCGAGATGAGCTGCAACGGCGCGCCCAGCACGGCGACGTCGATTCTCTCCATGACGAGCCGCGGCGAATGGATCGACGTCCGCGGCGTGGCGGCTGGCGGCAACCAGAATATCCGCGTGGCACGTTATCGCGACGTCGGCCTGCCGAGCAGTGTCCCCGACAGTCTCGCGGTGGCGTTGCGCAACAACTCGAATTCCGTGCACAGCGCGCGCGTCGCGGCCGGTGCACCGTACAACCTCATGGCAGTGCAGGAGGCGTCGATCCTCGCTGATTCAGCGATCGTCGAGGCGTGGATCCTTGAGCGCGGCGAGCGGTTCGCCATCAAGGCGCATCATCTGGTCGCGCTGAGCGACGGGGGTGTTTCGGCCAAGGTCATTGACGCCATCGTCGCCGTATCGAATCCTGGCCAGTTTGCGCTGGCGCGCGCGGAGAGCGGCTCGCGCTCGGATGACGACGTCGTCGGCCGTCGCAGCACGGTGATCCTGGATCGCTACGATCCGTGGTCATATGGGTACTCGCGTTACGGGTACGGCTCCGGCTACGGATATGGCTACGGTAACCCGTATTACAGTGGCTACGGTTACGGATACGGGTATGGCTACGGTGGCCCGATCATCATCGTCAACCCAGGTCAGCCTGGTACGGCAGTCGGCCAGCCGCAGCTCGTGAAGGGACGCGGGTACACGCAGAACCAGCCGGGGGCGTCGTCCTCGCGCACCGGTGAGGAGCGCTCGAGCTCGTCATCGTCGTCGTCGTCGGGCTCTTCGGCTTCGTCTT
Organism: Gemmatimonadaceae bacterium; assembly: GCA_031407575.1. Taxonomy (GTDB): domain Bacteria; phylum Gemmatimonadota; class Gemmatimonadetes; order Gemmatimonadales; family Gemmatimonadaceae; genus AG11. Next base: position 2,268 of record JANOIJ010000142.1, read on the forward strand.
CGCCCGCGCCGGCACCCGCACAGCAATCAGAGCCGGCAGCGCGCACCGCAAAGCCGCGGCCGTAGCAGTTGGCGGGTGGGTTACAAAAAGGGCGACCCGGTTGGGTCGCCCTTTCCCTTGTCATCCTTCATGCCCTGAGCCCTTCGACTTCGCTCAGGGTGAACTTCGTCGAAGGGAGCTTCGCGAAGGATCTGCACGTCCGCGTCGCCGACGCTTGTTGTCATCCTGAGCCACATCTGCACCTTGCGGTTCGAACGCGGTCAGGCAGGGATCTTCACGATCTTCCCCATGAACACCACCGTGCCGGACAGCCGCTCGCGGATGACGAAGATGAACGGCCGGTCGACGCGGAAGATGACGGGGACGGGCGCGGACACCAAGCCGATTCCCACATTCGTCACCGCCGCCGCCTCGGTGCCCTCTTCATTCACGTCGACGTAGGTCTTCTGCTTCACGACGTCGATGTAGAGCTCGCGACCGCGCGATGTGGACATGCGCGTGAAGTCGGCACCGCCCCTGGCAAACGCGTCGCGCATCCCGAGCGCCTTGAGGTCGTCGTTGAGCATGCGCTGCCACTCGAGCTTGAAACGCGGCAGGTGGAGATCCACCTGCGCCTCGCGGAGGCCAGCCGTGACGGCAGACCACGACGCTGGCTGGAGGCTCGCGGCAACTGCTTCCACGCTCTTGCCCGTACGCGGGAGCACAACCGACATGGTGT
>JANOIJ010000045.1:0-5296 GCA_031407575.1 Gemmatimonadaceae bacterium
GAAAATCGGCCAGGCGCTCCTGGAACGTGCGCGCGTGCTGGTCGGCGAGGATGGTCGTGGGCACGAGCACGGCCACCTGCCGTCCACTCTGCACCGCCTTGAATGCGGCGCGCACGGCGATCTCGGTCTTGCCGTAGCCAACGTCGCCGACGAGGAGGCGATCCATGGGACGCGTGCTCTCCATGTCCTGCTTCACGTCGGTGGTGGCCTTGCGCTGGTCCGGCGTGTCCTCGAACAGGAAGCTGCTCTCGAGCTGGCGCTGCCACGCGGTGTCCGGCACGTGCGGTGGACGCGACGCCACCTTGCGCCGCGCATACAGCTCGAGCAGCTCGAGCGTCATCTCCTGGATGGCTGCGCGCGTGCGGTCGCGCTGTTGCGCCCATCGCTTTCCGCCCAGCTTGTGCAAGCGCGGTGGAGGCGCGTCGTCGTTGACGTCGTCCGCCGCGCGATAGCGCTCGATCTGGTCGATCCGATAGAGCGGGACGTTGAGGCGGTCGCCGCCCTCGTACTCGATGACGGCGACTTCAATGGTGCTCTGCCCGACGAAGATCGTCTCGATGCCGCGATAGATGCCGACTCCGTGCTCGAGATGCACGACATAGTCGCCGAGCTTGAGTGCGAGCGAGTCAACGCCACCGCTGACGTACCGTCGGGCTCGACGTACGCGTCGCTCGCGCCGAAAAATTTCGTGATCCGTGAGCACGCGCATGCCCTTCTCGCGGTCGCCCGGCGGCAACACCCATCCGCCGCCGAGCGCGCCGACGACCAGCGCGGCCGGCGACGGCTCGCGCGAATCCTCGTTGAGCAGTTCATCCAGGCGCTCGCACTGCCCCTCGTTGTCGCAGAGGATGACGGTCGGCAGCCCGTCGCGCACGAGGCGGCGCAGCCGCTTGATGTCGCGGTCGATGGGCTCCGGCTGCTGCAACGGAAATACGACATCGGGCTCTTCGGCCGTGGGGTCCACGATGCGCAACGAACCGAAGGCGGCCATCGTGGCCGCGGCGTTGTCCGGTGACTCGAACAGCTCTTCGCGCGTGTCCACATCCTCGCCGCGCCGACGCGCAAGATCGAGGTGATGCGCCGCCTCGTCCCACGTGCGGCGGAACTCGGGGAGAAGGTGCGTCCCCGTGGGATACAACAGGAGCGTGTCCGGCGGGAAGAGCGCGGCGACGGACAGCCGCTCACCAGTAGTGGCGTCCTCGCGCAGCTGGCCGTCCACCGGTAGCACGATGGCGAGATCCGCCGAGCGCGTGGAGCGCTGCGAGTTGAGCTCGAAGTGGCGCAGGTCGACGATCTCGTCGCCCCAGAACTCCATGCGCACGGGGTCCGTCATGCCGAACCCGTACACGTCGAAGATGCCTCCGCGAAGCGAGAACTGCGCGACGTCCTCCACCATCGGCACGCGCTCGAAGCCGATGCGCTCGAGGTGATCGGCGAGCTCGCGCGGACGGCGGACGTCGCCCTTGCGCAGCTCGATGCGCAAGTCTGCCAGCGCTGCTGGGAGACGCGTGCGCTCCAGGAGCGCCCGAGGCGTGGTGAGGAGAACGCGAATCTCGCCGCGACTCAGCCGTTCCAGCGTCTCCACACGCTCGCCGGCGACCTCGACGTGCGGCTCGATCTCGCCGAATCCCTCACGCGGTGGGTAGAGCGCGACGGGCGTCTCATCCAGCAGTGTGTGCAAGTCGGCGAGCAGCCGCTCCGCCTGTGGCACGCCGTCGGCCGCGATGACGAGGAATCGAGTCGGCAGGCGCCGAGCGAGCGCGGCGACGAGCGCCGCGTCCGCCGAGCCGGGCAATCCAGCCACGCGGAGCTGCTTCGACGGACCAGGGAGCGTATTGAACACGCGCGCGAACGCGGGGAGGCGTTCGAGGGCGTCGAGCAGACTTGGAAGCGACACTATGCAGCGTTGGATCGAGTGGTGCGCAAGGCGATGGCTTCCGCGGCAATCAGCAGGAGCGCGATGATCAGGAGCGGGGTGTCCGCGGGCCGACGCGTGCCGGCCGCCCACGTATCCCGCACCCAGGACTCCGCGGAATCCGTCGCGCGCGCGCGCGCGCCAGCGAGGCGCGTCGCGAGCGCTTCCGCTGAATGACGTGCGAGCGCGGATTCCTCGGCGGGAGCATTCACGACGACTGCGCCGATTCGCCGAGCTCCGCGAAGGATGAACCACACACCGCGCTCCGCCGGCGCGCTGACCTGTTCAGACGCGATGGAGCGACGCGTTCCTGCGACGTTCTCTAGTGCGTCGGCGCCTGCCGGTACGCGAATCGCGGCATTCGGCCGAGCGGTGACTGGTGCGCCGACATCGCCCGCAGGAGCTCCGAGCCGGAGGCCGATCATGTCGGCGAGCCAGGGAACGAAGGCGGCGCGAACGGGGAGCGTTGTCCACGCGGGATCCAGCCGAGACGCCACGATGACGTAGCCGGCGCCGGCGACGATCCACGGCTCGCCCGCCGCCGTTGCGAGTGTATCCGCCACTGCAGTGCCCGCGCGCACCAGGCCGTATCGCGCAGACGTGTTCACGGCGTCGAGTCGCCCGCCACGCACAATGGCCGGCGATGTCTCGAGGGTGGCGAACGTCCATGGAATACCGAGTCGCACCAGCGCGCGATTCGCCGCGCCGAGCCGCACGGCATCAGACGGCGGCATGATCAGCGCCGGAAGTGCGGTCACGGCGTCGGCAGATGCGATGCGGACATCGCTGCCCATGGTGGCGCGTCCGTCGGACACGAGTGTGCTGGCGGCTGTCGCGACAAAGGTGCCCGCGGACGGATCGACGGTGAGGGCCGGAGGCGGTCCGATCCACACGGCTGCGGAGCGCGCGTCGTCGGCGGCATAGTCGTCGGGTTGGAGCTCGACGGACAACGCCTGCCACCCGCGCTCGGGCGGCGTGACGCGCAACTGCACAGGCTCACCGCGCGCGACGGCACCACGTGCGAGGGTTCGTTGGCCGACCAACACGCGATAGTCCACGGAGTCAGCGGCATCGATGCGGGCGGAGACGGCGCCCCGCGGCGTCCAGCGCGCCGGCTCTCCGCTCACCGCGAGCACGCCGCGGTTGCGAGGCGGATCACCGGCGGGCACGAGGACGGAGACCGGCACGTCGATGCGCGCGGCCGTGGCCCACGCGCTCTGCTGGCCGTCGGTGGCGACGGCGACGACGCGTGCAGGCATGCCGCTCCCCTGCACCGCGGCGGCGGCGCGCCGGAGTGCGAGCGGAAGATCGCCCGCGTCTTCCATGGGGTTGATGCGTGCGAGCTCGGCGAGCAGCGCCTCGCGGGTGCCACCGCGCAGGCGACCGTCCGCGGCCACGAGCCAGAGGCGATCGCCGGCGGCACTGGCGACCAGCGTTGCGCGCGCGGCGTCGCGAAGCCGCGCGAACACCGGTGCCCCGGACGTCATCGCCGTGGTGGACATCGAGTTGTCGAGCACGATGGCCACCGCAGTCGGCCCGTGCCCCACACCCACGCCGGCAATGAAGGGCTTCGCGGCGGCGATGGCCAACGCGAGCACAAGCAACACACGCAGCAACATCAACAGCAGGTTGCGCAGGCGCAGCGACCTGCTGTGCTCCTGTTCGGCGCGCTGGAGGTAGCGTGCGGCGGGAAAGTCGACGCGCGTCGCGATGTTGCGCCGCAGCAGGTGCAGGAGGAGCGGCACCAGCGCGGCGCCACCGAGCAACAGGAAGAGCGGGGCGAGCAAGGTCATGGGCGTTTCTGTCGCGCGTCGAATGCGCGGCGAAGCGGCACCGTGTACGGTTGGTCCGTGAGGACCAGCTCATGCGACGCACCCATCGCGAGCAGCGCCTCACGCCATTCGGCCACGACCTCGGCGACGGTGTCACGGTACGCGGCGCGGACGTCCGACGCGGCCGCAGGGACGGCAAGCGCCGACTCGGGGTCGACGTACTGCGCTTCACCGGTCATGGTGAAGTCGCGTTCGCCGGGATCCATGACGTGGAACACGACGACGTCGTGTCCAGCGGCGCGCAGGCCGCGCAACGCGGTGATGACCGGTGCGGGATCCACGAGCAGGTCGCTGACGAGCAGGACCATGCCGCGTCGAGTGACCAGGCGGGCCGCCTGCCCGAGCGCGGTGGCAAGATCCGACGCGCGTCCACCGGCGGGCTCGGCCAGCGCGGCGACGAGGCGTCGCCACTGTGTGGTGCGGGCACGAGGAGGAACGCTCGTGCGGATTGCGTCGTCGAAGCGAATGAGGCCGACGGCGTCGCGCTGCCGCAGGAGCAGCAGGCCAAGCGCCGCCACGAGCTGTTCCGAGTAGACGCGCTTCGTGACCAGCGTGGGACTCGAGCGCCACGCCATGGAGCGGCTGACATCCAGCACGAGGGTGGCGCGGAGGTTGGTCTCTTCCTCGTATTGCTTGACGACCCACCGATCGGCTCGCGCGGCGATCTTCCAGTCGACGTAGCGCAGATCGTCGCCAGGTTGATAGGGACGATAATCGGCGAACTCCACCGAGAACCCCTTACGCGGGGAGCGGTGCAGTCCGCTGAGAAAGCCGTCAACGATCCAGCGAGCGACGACTTCGATGTGACCAAGCGTGGCCAGCGCGGCCGGGTCGAACAGGTCTGCGCGGTGGGGTGACTCCATCGTCGCTCAAAGTAATCAACGACAAGGAGTACCACAGGGCTTGAAGCGGCGACGCTTCAGCTGGTCGCGCGAAACGACGTCCTGCCGCTGAGCTATATTGAAAGGTTACCGCAGATCCCGTCTTCTATCTCCGCGCCGTGAATCTCGACCATATCCGCAACTTCTGCATCGTCGCCCACATCGATCACGGGAAATCCACCCTGGCCGACCGTCTCATCGAGGAGACGGGCATGCTGCAGAAGCGCGAAATGAAAGCCCAGGTCCTGGACACCCTCGACCTGGAGCGCGAACGCGGCATCACGATCAAGCTGAACGCCGTGCGCATGACCTACCGCGCCGCGAACGGTCAGGACTACGAGCTCAACCTGATCGATACGCCGGGCCACGTCGACTTCACATATGAAGTATCGCGGTCCCTCGCGGCATGCGAGGGCGCGATCCTCGTCGTCGACGCCTCGCAGGGCATCCAGGCGCAGACGCTCTCGAACCTCTTCCTCGCGATGGATGCGGGGCTCGAGATCATCCCGATCCTCAACAAGATCGACCTGCCGGGCGCCGAGCCGGACCGCCGCGCGCAGGAAGTGGCCGACCTCCTGGGCGTGGATCCCGATGCGATCCTCCGCGTGAGCGCGAAGGCGGGCATCGGCATCCGCGAGCTGCTGGAGGCGGTCGTCGAGCAGGTGCCA
>JANOIJ010000196.1:0-25609 GCA_031407575.1 Gemmatimonadaceae bacterium
GGGAGCGCCGGGTTGCGGGGCCGGTGGCTGCGCACCCGGCGCGCGGCGCATGTGCTGGTCCGCCTGCGTGTGCGCGACGACGTGCTTCGCCACGCCGCGGAACGACGGATTGCCCCCCGCGTGATCGCCATGGTGGTGCGAGTTGATGAGGAACTCGACGGGCTTCCCGTTCGACCGCGTCTTGAGTCCCTCGATCAGCACAGTCGCCTCGGCCGGGAACTGCGAGTCGACGACAGCAACGCCGCTCCGGTTCACCAACCAGCCGACGGTGCCACCGCGCATCGTGAAGAATCCGACGTCGCGGCGGATGGGGGTGAACACAGGCACTGCCTGGGCCTGCTGCTGCCAGGCATGCGCGAGCTACGGACGGCCGAGTGCCGCGGCGCCGAGTGCGGTTGCGGAGGTGAGGAGAAAGTCGCGGCGGGAGGACGTCATCGAGGGCTCCGGTGGCTCGGTCGGGGCGAACGGTTGGGTTGCGGTGTCGCGGGGGAAGCTCTGCGCCTCGCCTTCCGGTCGCTAGCCCCCGCGACATTCTGGTTTGTTGTTTCGCAACACGCAATCGTGTGCCATGTTCGTAGCTTGCGCGATCCTTCCTGCCCGAGCTGATCGTCCCCTGACCACTCACGTCTCCGATGCCGGCCTCTTCGGCTGGTACCGTGTCTCGGCGCCGCCGGCGCGCAAGGCGCTCATCGCCGCGTCGCTGGGGTGGGCGCTCGATGCGTTCGACGTCATGCTCTTCTCGCTCACGTTAGCCGCCGTCATCGGCGACCTCGGCTTGACGAAGACGCAGGCCGGTGCGCTGGGTTCGATCACACTGCTCGGCGGTGCAGCGGGCGGGTTGATTTTCGGCTACGTGGCGGACCGTTTCGGGCGCACGAAGGCACTCATGTGCAGCGTGCTGCTCTACTCCGTGTTCACCGCGGCGTGTGGTCTGTCGCAGAATCTGTGGCAGTTCGCCGTGTTCCGCGCGCTACTCGGCCTTGGCATGGGTGGCGAGTGGGCCAGCGGTGCGGCGCTCGTGTCCGAGACGTGGCCCGCCAAGCATCGCGGACGCGCGCTGGGATTCATGCAGAGCTCGTGGGCGATCGGGTTTGCGACGGCGGCGATGGTCGTCGGCTTCGTGCTGCCGCGGTATGGATGGCGCGCCGTGTTCTTCATCGGGATCCTGCCTGCGTTCTTTACGCTGTGGGTGCGGAGAAACGTCGAGGAGCCGGCGGTGTGGACGGCGGAGAAGGCACGGCTCCGTGCAGGGGGAGCAGCCGCCGCCAGGACGGCAGGTCGCTTCTCCGACATGTTCAAGGGCAGCATGCTGAAGATGACCGTTGTCGTCACCTTCATGAATGCGTGTGCGCTGTTCGGCTGGTGGGGATTGAACGGGTGGATCCCCGCGTATCTCTCGCTTCCGGTGGCGCAGGGCGGTGTTGGGCTGACGACGCAGACCATGTCGTGGTTCATCGTCGCGATGCAGGTTGGGATGTGGCTCGGCTACGTGCTGTTCGGGTACATCTCGGATGCAATCGGGCGCAAGCGCGTGTACGTCACCTACCTCTTGATGGCGAGCGTGTTGCTGCCGCTCTATGGCTCGATGAAGGACCCGATGATCCTGCTGTTGCTTGGGCCGTTCGTGGCATTTTTTGGCACGGGGTTCTTCAGCGGGTTTGGTGCGGTCACTGCGGAGTTGTATCCGACGTCCATCCGCGCAACGGCGCAGGGGTTCTGTTACAACCTGGGCCGCATCGCGAGCGCGGCGGCGCCGTTTACGGTAGGCAAGCTTGCGACGACGCAGGGGTTTGCCGTGGCGTTTGCGATTACCGGCGCGGCGTATCTGCTCGGAGCTGTTGCGTGGACGTGGATCCCGGAGACGCGGGGGCGGGAGCTATCGTGACGTCGGTCCGTCTCACCGGGCTCGACGGACGCGTCATCACTCCGGACGATCCGTCGTACGACCAGGCGCGCGCCGTGTTTTATGGTGGCATGGACAAACGCCCTGCCGCGATCGTGCGCGTCACCGGCGTCGAGGATGTGCAGCGCGTCATCACGACAGCGCGCGACAACGGACTCGAGCTTGCCGTCCGCAGTGGCGGCCACAGCATCGCGGGCCATAGTACGACCGACGGCGGAATCGTCCTCGATCTCCGCGATCTCTCGAAAACCGAGATCAATGTTGAGGCGCGTACCGCATGGGTCGAGACGGGCGCGACCGCGCTCCAGGTCACCGAGACGTTGGCCACGCACGGCCTCGCGGTCGGATTCGGGGATTCCGGCAGCGTCGGCGTCGGCGGCATCACGCTCGCCGGCGGCATCGGATTCCTCGTGCGAAAGTTCGGGTTGACGATCGACTCGCTGCTCGCGGCCGAGGTAGTGACGGCCGACGGTCGCCACCTGCGCACGGATGACGAGAACCACCCCGACCTGTTCTGGGCCATTCGCGGCGGAGGAGGAAACTTCGGCGTCGTGACGCGCGTTCAGTTTCGAACCCACGACCTTCCGCAATTCACCGGTGGCATTCTCGTCCTGCCGGTGACTCCGGAGACGATTTCCGGCTTTACCGCAGCCGCGATGGCGGCGCCCGAAGAACTGTCGGCGATCGCCAACATCATGCCGGCTCCTCCAGTGCCGTTTCTCCCGAGTACGCTGCATGGACGTCTCGTGATCCTTGGCATGTTGGCCTACGCCGGCAGCGAGGACGACGCCAAGCGTGCGATCGCGCCGTTCAGGGCGCTCGCGACGCCGCTCGCGGACACGGTCAAGGCAATGCCGTACGCCGGGATGTATGCACCCGAGGACCCGCTCATGCATCCCACTGCCCTGGGGCGGACGATGTTCGTCGACGACATCGACGGAGCGAAGGCTGACACGATCTTCGAGTACCTGTCGACGTCGGATGCGGCGATACGTGTCGCGCAGATTCGTGTGCTCGGCGGCGCGGGAGCGCGGGTGCCCGTCGACGCAACGGCGTACGCGCACCGGGCGAAAGCGGTGCTGGTGAACGTCGCGGCGTTCTATGAGGGACCCGACGATCGTGAAGTTCGCGCATCATGGGTTGCCGAGTTCGCGCAAACGCTCCAGCCTGAGGAAGCCGGTGCGTACTCAGGTTTCCTGAGCGACGACGGGGCGACGCGTATTCGTGCCGCGTATCCGAGCGCGACGTGGGAGCGACTGACTCGCATCAAGGCGATCTATGACCCGGGCAACTTGTTCCGGATCAACCACAACATCACTCCTGCACGGGAGCACGTGCCGCACTGAGCCCATGCTTCCACAGCGCATCGAAGATCGCGGCGTACGCGCGCTGGTCGGTCCCGCTGAGCGATGTGTTCACGATGAGGATCACGCCGACCTCCCTGGCGACATCCGATAGCATATCCACCTGAAGCCCCGGATCATTGCCGCCGTGGCCGACTCTCGCTCCATTGAGCTTCGTCCGCCAGAAGAGGCCTGAGTTGCCATCAGCGGCCGGGTAGTTCTCCGGCCGATTGGCATCGGTGAACTGGAAGCGCTGCATCTCCGCTGCCATGCTGGCGTCGAGAATCCGCGTGCCCTGATACTCTCCCCCGTTCAGCAGGGCGATGAAGAACGTCGAGAGATCCGCGACCGAGGTGCGGACTCCGCCATCCGGATAGGTCGTGAGGCCATAGTGCGGGATGGGAATGGGATTCCCATTCTGCGAGACGAAAAGCGTGGAGTGATTCGCGAGGTCGACCTCGGACAGGAACCACCCGGTCCCCGTCATCCGCAGCGGCGTGAAGATGTGCCTGCGCGTGTAGACGTTCAGGGGCTCGCCAACGGCACGTTCGACGATGTAGCCCGCGAGGGCGGCGCCGATGTTGGAGTAGTCGCGACGCGCTCCGGGCCTGGCGTCGATGAAGTTGTCACGCGAATAGTGCTTGCCGTCGCGCGAGAAGTACTGCTCGAGAAAGCGCCCGAGGGGCTCCGGCGAGTCGCCGCCGTAGTGGTACGCGCCCGAGTAGACCGCCCACCTGTCCGTGATTCCGGAGCTGTGCGTCGCCAGGTGCCGGAGTGTGATCTTCTCGTTCGAGCGGTGCGGGTTGGCCACCCGGAACGGCAGGTATTTGTTGATGTCCTCGTCGAGCGACAGCTTCCCCTCGTGGACGGCGCGCATCATCGCCACGCCAGTGAAGGGCTTGGCAACCGAGCCGACGTTCATGATCGTGGTCGGGGTGAATGGCCTGGTGCGCTGCCAATCGGCGAACCCATATCCCTTCATCCACACGACCTGCCGGTTCACGATGACGGCGGCGCCAAGCCCCATGATGCCGGCGTCGTTCATGTGCGTCGCGACGAGACTATCGAGAAAGGTGTCGCTCGGTCGCGACGACGATTGCGCGTGTGCTGCAATCGCGGAGAGGAGCGGGAACGCCGCGCACGCAGTCGCGCGAAGCACCGTTGGGAAGAGCACGTTCATCCGACTCCCCGAAGTTTCTTCAACCGGCAAAGTGAGCGGATGGCGGAGGCTCCGCCACCGTTGTTACTTGACGTCCTGCCGCTGAACGTCTAGCGAGCCACCACGATCCAGGAACACTACAGCGCGGAGCGTGTTCATGCGCCTGTGTCGAGTCGGGACTGCAGCGCTCCTCCTGCCGGTCGCGCTCACCGCCCTCCATGCGCAGCCGGTCATCACGCGGGGGGTGTTTGGGTCGGAGCGGGATCCATCGCCTAAGCGATGATGCCGACGGGCGTACCGACAGGAATCCATTGGAGGCATTGCCGCACGTCGGGCGCAGACGCGAACACCCGTTCGATCGCCACGCGGTCTTCCTGAAAATGTCCCCAACCCTCGTAGTGGATGGGGATTGCGGTCTGCGGCTTCACCAAGCGGCAGACGTCCACCGCGTCTTGCGCGGTCATCGTATAGCGCAGGGGCCCCGTGATCCGAAACCGGACGCCGCCCAGGTGCAGCAGCGCTGTTCCAACCTGCACACGTTCCGCGACCTGACGGACTCCCTCGTACAACACGGTGTCGCCGGAGATCCACAGCGCGCCATGTCGTTGTCCCTCCCAGTGCAGCGCGAAACCGATCACGTCACCGGTGAGCAGTCGGCTCGCTGGTGGCCCATGACGACACGGCGTCGCCATGATCGCCAACGACGGATGTGTGGGATGCTGGAGCCGCATCGTCTTCCACGGCTCGAGCCCGACTGCGTTTCCTCCCAGTCGCCGCGCACCTGCCGTGGTGGTGACGACGACCTTCGCCGTCGATACGATCGCACGTCCCGACTCGTCGAGGTTGTCGGCATGATGGTCGTGCGAGAGCAGCACGGCATCCACAGGCCCCAGCTCGCGAGCACTGATCGCCGGCCCGCTCGTCTTGCGCGAGCCCGTCCCCCAGCCGAAGGAATACCTCCTTCCCGGGGGGTCGAAGGTGGGATCGGTGAGCAGGCGCCAGCCGCCGACCTCGATGACTGTCGTCGGCCCACCGATGTGCGTGATGCGGATCTCGCTCATCCCACGCGAGCCAGCTGCTTCGTGGCATGTCCCGCAGCCCACGACAGTGCGTAGTTCGCCACCTCCTCCCAGCCGCGCTCGGACGGCATGAGGTGCGCGCGACCGTCGAAGACCTTCACGTCCGTGACGGTGTTCGGCGACGTATAGTGGTCGGCGTTCGACCGCTGAACCGACGGGGGCATCAGGTGATCCTCGCTTCCGGAAAGGAGCAGCAGCGGCGCGCGCGTGTCGTTGTCGTAGTTCACCCACGTCTCCTGATGACCGGGCTGGATATATTGGGGCCAGCACGCTGTCCCACAGGATGCCGCCCGACGCCGGAATGTGATAGCGCTCGTACGCCGCGCGCGAGTCCGCGTCGGTGAACGTGTTCGTGATCGCCCAGTGCCACTGCTGGTGGGTGAACCCGACGGCCTTGTGTCGGTTCGCGGGACTCTTCAACACGGGAACGTGGCATCCCTAAACGCGGAGACGCAATGGTGATTTCTCACACGACGCCGCGGATGACCTCCTTCGCCCCGCATTTTCCTGGTCGACGACGGAGGTACATGCCCTCCGCTTCGCTCAGGATGACACCATGACGCGAGCGCTCCATCCGCGAGCTGACGTGCTGTCGACTGCCGCCACGTACGTCCTCATCCACGGCGCAGGGGATGTCGGTTGGTACTGGCACCTCGTCGCGGCCGAGTTGCGCGCGCGTGGCCATGATGTCGTCGCGCCCGACTTGCCGATCGACGACGATTCCGCGGGACTCTCGGCGTATGCCCAGGTCGTCGTCGACGCCATCGGAAGCCGCGACAATCTCGTCGTCGTAGGCCAGTCGTTTGGCGGGTATGTCGCACCGATCGTTTGCGATCGCGTGTCGGCGAAGCTGCTCGTGCTCGTGGCCGCGATGATCCCCGCCCCGAGTGAGTCGGCGCACTCCATGTTTGCCAACACTGGCTACACCCCCGAGAAACAAGGCGACTCCAGCGATGTGGCGATCTTCTATCATGATGTCGAGCCCGTACTGGCAGCCGAAGCGCTGGCCAAGGGCCGCACGCAGTCGGACACACCGTGGAATGAGCCGTGGCCGCTGGCCGCGTGGCCCGACGTCCCGACCCGGTACCTGCTGTGTCGGGATGATCGGATCTTCCCTGCCGAATGGGTTCGTCGCGTGGCGCGGGATCGGCTTGGAATCGTTGCGGACGAAATCGACAGTGGTCATACACCGGCGCTCAGCCACCCTCAAGAACTGGTGCAGCGGCTTGACGCGTATCGGGTAGATGTTTGGTCCGCGACGAACGAATGACGTTTCCGCGCCGGTATGGGATCGGCTCCACGGGCCACCTCGGCTGATGCGGCGACTGCTCCTCGGAGGGGCGTCACCGTGGGCGCCATACGTTGGTTCCCTGCGGGCAGCACCGGCACAACGCTGCTGCGTTATGCCGTGTCCAACCCTGCATGACAGCCCCGCCTCTCTCGCACTCGCTTTGCGTTTCGCGTCGCGCGGCTCTTAGCCGATTTGGGCTCTTGTCAGTCGCCGTGATGCTCGGTGCGCGCCGCGTTGACGCAACCGACGTGCGCGCGCCTGCACCAGACCCGTTTCCGCATCCGGACCCGCGACCCGGAATCACCGGCGCCGCCGTGCTCGCGGCAGACAAGGTCCCGGGGGGACGCCGAGCCCAGGCCGCGTACGCGCTCGCTCGCCGGTATCCCGGGATTTTCGATGGTCTCTATTGCGCATGCGTTTGTCACAAGAGCCACGGGCATCGCTCCCTGCTGGCGTGCTTCGAGAGTGAGCAACCATCGGGCTGTGAGGGCTGTCAATTAGAGGCTGAACTCGCAGGACGTCTGGCGGGGGAGGAGAAGGATCTGGCCGCGGTACGGGCCGCCGTCGACAAGTGGGGCTCATAGTTCGTGCTCGACGGGGCGGGCTTGTAGCGGCGCACCCCCACCTCTAGCCGAACACTCCCAAGACGATTCTAATAGAAGGCAGCCGTCCTAACACCCCACACCGACAACGGTCCCCATGCGCATCTCACCACTCCCTCGGGCTGGACGCCTGGTCTTGGCGTCCGCGTATCTCGCTGTCGCTCCATCGCTGATCGCACAGGTGCCGGCGGGTGTTCGCAAAGGTGCCTCGGTCGAGGGAATCACCGAGTACACGCTCGACAATGGGCTGCGCGTGCTCCTCTTCCCCGATCCGAGCAAGGCGACGGCGACGATCAACATCACGTACATGGTCGGCTCGCGCCACGAGGGCTACGGCGAGAGCGGGATGTCGCACCTCCTCGAGCACCTCGTGTTCAAGGGCACGCCGAAACACCCCAACATCCCCCAGGAGCTCACCGAGCACGGCGCTCGGCCGAACGGCACGACGTGGTACGATCGCACCAACTACTTCGAGACGGTCCGCGCGACGGACGAGAACATCGATTGGGCGCTCGACCTCGAAGCCGACCGGATGGTCAATAGCCACATTGCAAAGAAGGACCTCGAGAGTGAGTTCAGCGTCGTGCGCAACGAATTCGAGTCGGGTGAGAATTCGCCGCAGCGCGTGTTGACGGAGCGCGTGATGAGCACGGCGTATCTCTGGCACGGCTATGGCCGCAGCACAATCGGCGCGCGCACGGACATCGAGAAGGTGCCGATCGAGCGCCTCAAGGCCTACTACCAGAAGTACTACCAGCCGGACAACGCGATGCTCGTGGTCGCCGGCAAGTTCGACGAGCCAACGATGCTCCGGAAGGTTGCCGCGCGGTTCGGACCCATCCCCAAGCCGGTCCGTTCGCTCGATCGCGGCAACATGATCTATCCCACGTACACCGAGGAGCCCACGCAGGACGGCGAGCGCGAGGTGACGTTGCGTCGCACCGGCGACGTGCAGGCCGTCATGGCCGCGTACCACGCACCTCCGGCGACGCATGCGGATTACGCGCCCGTCGCCGTCCTCGCCGAGGTCCTGGGGCGCGCGCCTGCGGGCCGGTTGTACAAGGCGCTGGTGGAAGCAAAGAAGGCGTCCAGCGCGAACTCATTCGCATGGGCGTTGCGCGAACCAGGTCTTCTCGTTGGCCAGGCGACCGTGCGCAAGGACCAATCGCTCGACGATGCGAGCTCCACACTCGTCTCGGTCATGGAAGGCGTCGCGACGGCGGCGATCACGCCGGAGGAAGTGGAACGCGCAAAGACGAACATCGTGAAGAACATCGAGCTGGAGCTGGTGAACTCGGATGTCGTCGGACTCGACTTGAGCGAATGGGCGTCCGCTGGCGACTGGCGGTTGATCTTCATCTATCGTGATCGCGTCAAGCAGGTATCGCTCGCTGACGTCCAGCGCGTCGCCGCTGCATACCTCAAGCCGTCGAATCGCACACTCGGCAAGTTCATTCCCACCGAGAAGCCCGATCGCAGCACGGTCGCGTCGGTGAGCGCGGGTGAAATCTCCGCCGTCGCGTCGAGCTATCGCGGCGACACGAGCTTCGTCACCGGCGAGGCGTTCGACCCGGCACCGGCAAACATCGATTCTCGCACGAGACGCGCGGCATTGCCGAACGGGATGAAGCTCGCGCTCCTTCCCAAGAAGACGCGTGGGGCATCCGTGACCGCACAGATCACGCTACGCTTCGGCGACGAGGCGTCACTGCGCGGACGAGCGTACCCGGCGCGCTGGCTGGGTGGGCTTGTCAATCGCGGCACGAAAAACATGACGCGGCAGCAGATCGCGGATGCCTTCGACAAGCTCAAGGCGCAGGTGGGCTTCTCGAGCGCGGGCAACAACATCAACGCGTTCGTAACGACGACGCGCCCCAACCTCATCCCAGCGCTGCGCCTGATGGCGGAGGTGCTGAAGGAACCGACGTTCCCGCAGAGCGAGTTCGACACGTACAAGGCCCAGCAGCTCGCGGGCATCGAGGGCGCGAAGACCGATCCGGGCTTCCTTGCGCAGAATCTCTTTGCACGCCTGATGACGCCGTATCCATCGGATCACCCGCTCTCGACGCAAACGGCGGACGAGCAGATTGCGATCTACAAGGCGATCACCGTGGAGGACGTGCGCAAGGCATACACCGACTTCGTCGGTGCGACATACGGTGACGTCGCCGTGGTCGGTGACTTCGCACCAGACTCCGTCACCGCAACGGTGACGCAGTTGTTCGGCGCGTGGAAGAACCCCCGCCCCTTCGCTCGCCTCGAGCGGAAATTCTTCGACACGCCGAAGTTCAGTGAAGCGATCGAGACGCCCGACAAGGCGAACGCCGTCTACATCGCCGGCCAGAACCTCAAGCTTCGCGACGACAGCCGCGATTTCGCGGCCATGACGCTGGGCAACTACATGCTCGGCGGCGGCTTCCTGAACTCACGCCTCGCCACGCGCATCCGGCAGAAGGAAGGGATCAGTTATGGCGTGGGCTCCGCGCTGAGCGCGCAGCAACTCGACAGCGTTGGCGCGTTCTTCGAGCAGGCGATCTACAATCCCGAGAATGTCGTGCGCCTCGAGCGTGCGTTCGCGGAGGAGATCGAGCGAGTGATGAAGGATGGCTTCACGGCCGAGGAGGTCGAGAAGGCGCGGCAGGGGTGGCTGCAGCAGCAGGTCCAGAGCCGGGCGAGCGATGGCTATCTCGTCGGACAACTCTCGAGCCAGGCGGTGACGGGGCGGACGATGGCGTACAACGCGCAGGTCGATGCGTGGGTCGCCGCGCTGACGCCCGCTGACGTGAATGCCGCCATGAAGAAGTACATCGATCCGTCGAAGCTGTCGGTGGTGAAGGCGGGCGATTTCAAGAACAAGCCGCCGAAAGCGATCGTTCCGTAGTCGACTCTCGGGGTTGCGGAGCATACTATGCGACAGTAGTATTGTCGTATAGTATGCTTCGCTCCGCCTGTACCGACACCGACCCATCGTGAAACCGCACTGGTTCTTCATCCTCCTCTCAGTCTCCGGCGAGCCGCGGTACGGCACGGCGATCCAGGACGACGTGCGCGAGCTAAGCGGCGGAGATGTGCGCCTCTGGCCCGCGACGCTGTACGGCTCGCTCGAGGAGCTCGTCGAGCAGGACTGGCTGGAGGAAATTGCCGAGGACGAGCGCCCCGAGGGAATCTCCGGCCGCGAGCGCTTTTATCGGATCACGCGCGCCGGCCGTCTCGCGCTGAAGCGCGAGGCCGCGCGGCTGGAGTCGCTCGCGCGTGTTGCGCGCACGCGGCTCGCGTTAGGTGGGGCATGAGCTGGACGAACGCGTACCGCCTGGCCATGCGGTTGCTTCCGATCGAGCTGCGCCGTAAGCACGGTCGTGCGATGGAGGCGCTCTTCGCGCGCGAGCTCGAGCGGGCACGCGCGCGCGGACGGCTGCACGGCGCGCTTGCCGGCGTGGCGGGCGTCCGGGACGTGCTTTGGCGTGGCGCCTATGAGCAGGTGCGCGCTGGGCGCGATGCCGTGGGTGAACGTGGCGATCACCAGTTACGCGAAGAATGGAACGTGGACGCGCACGGGGCGCGGCCCGTCTGCGCCAACCTTGGAGGTCCGTATATGCCGCGGCCCACGACCCGACAGCTCCTGCTCCGCCACGCCGCTTCGTTCGCCATCGCGTTCGTGGCGCTCACGGCGTCGCTGCTCGGCCTCTTCGCGACGAAGCAGTTGCCGGCGCTGAGCGCGCGGGGAGCGCCGGCCGGCACCCTCGCGGAGGCGTTGCTACTCGCTGTGCCGTTCACCGCGGCGCTGACGATCCCGATGGCCGTTCTCATCGCCGTGCTCTGGCAGTTCACTCGGCTCGGGGCGGACGGAATGCTCGCCGCCGCCCGGCGGGAACGCGATGGCGTCCGCCGCTTGGTGGTCCCCGTGCTCGGTGCTGCGGCTGGCGTGGCCGCGCTGGCGTTCGTGGTGATCGCGGAGATCGTCCCCCGTGCGAATGAGCGGCTTGCGGTGGTACTCGCAGGGAGCGCGGCTGGACAGAGCGCACGCGCGATGACGATCAGCGAGCTCCGGGAGGCGGCACGAACTGTGCGGCCAGAGCTTGACTCCATCGCGCGTGCAGCGTCGGCCATGTACGAGGTCGAGGTCCAGAAAAAGCTTGCCCTCGCCGCGGCGTGCGTGGTCATGGCACTGGCCGGCGTGGCCATCGCGCTCCGTGTCCCGCGCGGCGGCGCGCCCCTGGTGATCGGCGCGAGCTGCGTTGTGTTTTTCGCTTACTACCAGTTGATGGTAACGGGCGAGAGTCTCGCCAACCGGCTAGTCGTCTCGCCGTTCGTCGGCATGTGGGGGGCGAACGCACTCGTGCTTGCAGCTGCGCTGCTCGCCGTGTGGTGGCGTCGCGCGCCCACCTCGTCGAGTGGCAGCGGGGCGGTCGCGATCAGCGGATAGGAGACGGCCGGCGCCGCGGCTGACGAGAGGGATGACGAACCGGTTTTGTCCTGTAGGCACTGCCCGCTGCGTTGTCATCCTGAGCCACAGGCGAAGGATCTGCACCTGCAGTTGCGCAAGACATACGTGCATCCTTCGCTGCCTCAGGATGACAAGCTATTGCTCGACCTCCAGCCTCACTGTCTTCACCTGCGCCGAGCTCCCTCCCACCATCAGCTCGAACGCGCCCGGCTCGACCACCCACCTATTCGCCGGTCCGTAGTAGCCGAGCGTCCTGGAATCGATTGTGAAGCTCACGGTGCGCGTCTCACCGGGCTTCAGCGCGACACGCTGGAATCCGCGCAGCTCCTGCACCGGCCGCGTGATGCGGCTGACGAGATCACGCACGTAGAGCTGCACCACCTCGTCGCCTTCGCGCGCGCCGCCGTTCGTCACGTCCACCGTGAGCGTCGTGCTGCCATTCGGCGCCACGCGCGCGGCGGCCACGCGCGGGTCGGCATACGTGAACGTCGTGTATGACAGCCCGTGCCCGAACGGCCAGAGCGGCTTCGTGTCGTCGAACAGATAGCCGCGACGCGCGGACGGCTTGCGATTGTAGAACATCGGGAGCTGGCCAACGTCGCGCGCCACCGACACCGGCAGCTTGCCACTGGGATTCACGTCGCCGAACAACACCTCCGCGATCGCCGTGCCCGTCTCCTGGCCGAGATACCAGCCCTCGACGATGGCCGGCACGGTGGACGCGAGATGCGGGATCGACAGCGGACGGCCGTTGATCAGGAGGAGCACGACCGGCTTTCCGGTGGCGTGCACCGCGCGGACGAGCGCCTCCTGCTGGCCGATGAGGCCGAGCGACGTGCGATCGCCCAGGTGGTCGTCGGCGTACGCCTCGCGCGAGGTCTGCTCGTTGTCGCCCACCACGACGATCGCGACGTCACTGCTCCGAGCGAGCGCCACTGCTTCGTCGATGCGCCGCGTGTTCGCCGCGGAATCCGCGAGCACGACGCGATCGGCGCTCCACCGCGGCATCGAGCGCTCTCCGCTCATGTGCGGCTGGGGCTCCTTCGTGAACGTCGAGTCCTCGGTAAGACGCACGCCTTCGGCGTAGTCCACCGTCGCGCCGCTCGCGCGCTTGCGGATCCCCTCCAGGATGCTCACCGAAAATCGCGACCGTCCCGCATAGCCGCCGAGCAGCACTTCGGCCGCGTGCGGTCCGATGACGGCGATGCGGCGCAGCGCGTCGACGTGCAGCGGAAGCGCGCCACCCTCGTTGCGGAGCAGCACGATCGACTGGCGCGCCGCCTCGAGTGCGAGCGCGCGGTGCGCGACGGCGCCCGAGATGCTGTCGGCGCGCGCAGCGTCGACGAACGGATTCTCGAACAGGCCGAGCGCGAACTTGGCGCGCAGGAGCCGGCGCACGGCCGCGTCGATCGATCGCTGCTGCACTCGTCCGGCGCGCACTTCATCGGCAAGCTTGTTGTAAGAAGCGACATCCGGAAGGTCCACGTCCACCGTTGCCGCGAGCGCCTGACGCGCCGCGTCGGCCGTGTCGGCCGCCACGTGGTGCCGGTTGACGAGGTCCGCGATGGCGAACCAGTCGGAGACGATGGTGCCGTCGAAGCCCCACTCGCCGCGCAGCACGTCGCGCAGCATCCACACGTTGGCGTGCGACGGGACGCCGTCCACCTCGTTGTACGACGGCATGAGGCTGCCCGCGTGTGCCTCCCTTACTCCCGCCTCGAACGGCGGGAAGAAGTAGTTGCGCAACGTGTTCTCGCCCAGCGGCGCGGGGCCGATGTTAGTTCCCGACTCGGGCTGCCCGTGCCCGGTCATGTGTTTGAGCGTGGCGATCGTGCGGTCGGCGGGCATCGATGGCGTCGCGCCGGTGAGACGTCCGGTGCCCTGGAATCCGCGAATCGCCGCGACGCCGAGTCGCGAGACGAGATACGGGTCCTCACCATAGGTCTCCTCGATGCGGCCCCAGCGCGGATCGCGCGCGACGTCCACCACCGGCGCGAGCACCTGATGCGCACCGCGTGCACGAACCTCGGCGGAGACGGTAGTGAAGACGCGCTCCACCAGCTCGGGGTTCCAGCTGCTTGCCATCGCGATCGCCTGCGGGAAGCTCGTCGCCTCGGGCCCTTGCAGGCCGTGCAGCGCTTCCTCGTGAAAGAGCACGGGGATGCCGAGCCTGGTGCTGTCGCGCGTCCAGCGCTGGATGGCGTTGGTGAACTCGGCCTCCGCGCGCGCGCCGTGCCCGTCGCTCGGCCGTTCGATACGGCCGATGCCGACACGGAACCAGCGGGGCGCGCGCCTTGGATCGAACTGTCGGGTGGTGGAGTCGGTAATCGTTCCCTTGCCGGTCTGCCAGAAGCTGAGCATCTGCGCGACCTTTTCCTCCGGCGTCATGCGCCGGAGCAGGTCGTCGATGCGGCGTTCCACGGGAAGCTTCGCGTCGCGATAGGGCGCGTTCGCCGGGGGCGCGGCGCCTTGAGCGGCGGCGACGCTCGACGTCGCGAGGATCACAGCGGCGACGACGACGGGAGCGAGCGTGGCGCGAGAAGCGCGCATCAATCCGTTCCGGTTCGAGAGAGCAGCTGACAAGAAGAATTGGTGCGGCAATGTATGACGCTGCGCCGAGGGGAGCGAGAGATTATCGAACAACACGGTCGCAAGTATCGACTAGATGTCCATGCCGTAGTCAGTTGCAACAACATCGGTGAGCGCAGGGACCGCCGCACCCGACGGTCCCATCACCATTTGATCGTATACCCGTGACGGCTCGATGGTGATGACCTGACCGAGCGACACACCAACCCGTGGTGCTGGCGTCACTACCTCTCCGTCGAGCGCGCCATCGCGCCAGTCGCGTACCTCGAGCCAAACGTATTCGCCCAGCTCACCCTGGGTCGCGCGATACTTCACGAGGGAGCAGGGCGCGGTGTCACGCCGGGTGACCCGTCATAGGACAAGACTCGTACCGTGTCTTACGGCGATGCGGGCTCAACCGCGCAGTATGTCATCCTGAGCGCAGCGAAGGATGAGCACGTGCGTTTGGTGCAGCTACAAGTGCAGATCCTTCGCCTGTGGCTCAGGATGACGCGGAGTCCAGGTGCCACGACGTGTGCACCCACCGGCCGCTGGTTCGAACGAAGACTTCCGTCACGCGTCCCTTCTGCGTCGCGCGTCCCTTGGGTGTTTCGGTGACCAACGAGTAGCGCGCGAACAGCACCACCGTTTCGCCGAATCGGTGCGTCAGTGTTGAGTCGAAGCGCACGGACACGAATTTCCCTCCGCCCGATCTGAACTTGGCCGAGGACGCGATCGTCTCCTCGAGCGATTGCCAGTGCGGAGCGTCACTACTCATGGCGACGAGCTCGGGGCCCAACACGCGGCGAAGCGCCGCCGTGTCGCCGGAGAACCAGTCGACCCACACCGCCTTGCGGATGGCTTCGAGCGCTGTGAGCTCGTGGGCAGCGAGCGTGGTGGTAACGCGGGGCGCAGCCTGTGCAGCGACCGCCGACGTCGCAATGAATGCGGGCAATAGCACCAACGCGAATGTTGCGAGCTTCATCGATGGCTCCTGGAATGGACTCCGGAACCTAGATGAGACGCTCCGTGAGGTCTTGCACTTTCCGTCGCTTTTCGCGGCACGGCAACGTGTGCCACAAGGAAGCGCGTATGCCAAATGTCCGCTGGAACGTGCGGCAGTAGTGGCTCAAGTTCTCGAAGCCGGAGCGATAACAGCTCTCGCTCACGCTCATTCCCGACGCGAGCGATTCGGTGGACACGGCAAGCCGCCATCGCAACACGTACTGATGCGGCGACGCGCCTACGTACCGCCGAAAGCAGTGCGTGAGCCGAGTGCTCGTGAGACCGACGTCGCGCGCGCGATCGGCAACGCTGCGTCGCGACACGGGGTCCATCTCGATGGCGCGACAGCTGGCAATGACCGCATCGACGTCGGCTCGACGCGCAGCGTAGCGTCCGCGCGACAGTGGATCGCCTGTATCGGCGTGCAGCGCCGTCAATGCCGCCAGCGCCCATCGTTCCATTTCAAACTGGTCTCCGTTCGCGGCGGCGCCCGCCATCCGGCGATCCACGTACGCAAGTCGAGGCGTGGCCGATTCTCGTGCGGCCCAGCCTGCGCGCACCCAGGTCGCTTCCATTCCCGAAACAGCGGCCTGCTCGAACCTGATGGAGACGCACACGTCTGTGGGACACGCTTCGCCGTGTTGGCAACGGAACTCGAGTCCGGGCCGCATGAGGAAGACGCTGCCTTGGGACAGCCGCCGGCGCGCACCATCCACAACCACGTCGAACGAACCGGCACGAACGAACGCGATGGCCCAGTGGCTCGCTACCTCCATCTCCGGGTCGTGGTGCACCTCGTGTGGAGGATGATCGAAGCGGTTGAGCGACAGGTCGGGCGTCGCGTGTAGGAGTTCGTATCGGTTCAAAGAGAGCCTGTCATAGCGACGCTGGGGAAGTAAAATGTACGCGTGTCCAACTCCGAGGGCATCATGCGTCTCACAGGGGACGTGCGCGTTGGTCGGCCCTTCCGGTGACGCCCAGGTGGACGATTCCGACCACGGAGTGGACGCCGAAAGAAATCTGCCCCCGATGACGCGGTCGCTGCAGCTCAGGCGGCAAGTCCAGCTTTTGCGCAATGCGGAGTTTCCGTTGTGGCTGTAAGCACGCCTCATTCCGAATTTGGGTTTGTCGCCGAATATCTGGAACGGTTCCCAACCGACAGCTCGGCCCTTCCCAGGATTCCGTGACGAGCAGGATTTTCGAATGAAGGTTCGTCGTGTCAGTCCCGTCAGTATCCCGAATTCGGAATGAGGCGCTTCCGACCGACCCCTCATCGCGACACCGGAACAGGCGTGCGGCCGTAAACACTTGCTAGAGACTCGCGCGGTACTCAGCCATGCACCTCACCAACATTGCCAACCTCGCAGAATCAAATTCGCTTCTACACGACGACGTGATGGTTAACTTGAAGCGCGAATGTGTCGCCAGGCGCACAGCGCGAGTCCGGCGACGATGCATCCGCCGCACAAGAGGATGTAGATGTAGGCGAGCTGCCTGGTTCTGTCGGTCACGGGAAACGAGGTCCGGGTCGAACTGCTGACGTGGGAAGCTTTGATACGAATGTCACGCTACGGACAACGGACGTCGAGAAGGCTGGTCCTGTTGCGCCGGCTTGTCGTCAACCATTTGTTCTGGCCGCTTGTCTCAGCCGCGAGGGCGGTCACGTTGACACAATTGCCAGGAGACAAGCGCCCATGTCGCGCAGACATACCGTGTTCGGATGCTCCCTGTTGCTCATGTTCGTGACGGTTGCGCAGAACGCAGTGGCACAAACCCCTGCGATGAGCCCTGCCGCTCGAGCCTACCTCGACGCAGCCCTGGACACATTGGAGTCCGCGGTCATTCGCCGCGATACCGTGTCCTGGAGAAGCGTGCGCGATTCTGCGTTCACGTTAGCCGCTGGCGCTCAGACGACGAGGGACACGTATTCCGCGATCGCATGGGCGCTGCAGCGCGGAAACAAGCATGGATTCCTCCAGGCTGCTCGACCGGGAGCGGTCCACACAATCGTCGCGAGCAACATTGGGTACGTCCACGTCCCGTCGTGGAGCGGCGCGGGCGCTGCCCTCGCCGATTCGCTGCAATCGGCAATCACGGCCATGGCCGCGGCGAACGTCTGCGGTTGGATTGTCGACGTGCGAGGCAATGGCGGGGGCAGCATGTGGCCGATGCTCGCTGGCATCGGCCCGCTACTCGGCGACACAATCGTCGGCGCCTTCGGGTCGGGTGAGGATGCGGACAGGTGGTTTTACAAGGATGGTCTGTCAGGCATCCTGCATGCCAATGGAAAACTCGATACCATCAGCCGTGCGACGACGGCGTCCGGCTCCCTGACGGTGCGAATATGGTGCTGACTACGGGCTATCAGGTTGATCGTCGGAGAGTGGGCAACGGCGACCGCATACGACCTGACAGTGCGATTCGCTGCGGTCCGTCCGGTTGGCCATTCGCTACAGACCTGGTCGCCAGCGCTGCGGCGTCCTGGTTGCGGCGGATGCAATCGTGTCGCCAGTGAAGATGTTGCCGGAAGGCGCTGGCCTCGGATGGATTGACGGCGACGCTGATCTCGGAAGACGAGGCGCGACGTGCTATGGGTCGATGCCCCGCGCTGCGCGGACAGGGCTACGTCGTGCACTTCGTCGTGTCGGGGTCGGTGCGTTGACCCGATCGGCTCTCGGGCAGCACGGAGGTTTTAGCGCTACATTGCGAAGGAGGAAAATGCCATGCGTCGATCCATACGTGCTCTCCTGATTGCTCCGGTCATCGCAGCGTGTGGCGCAGACACAGCCGCAACGCCGCTGTCGGCCGCGCAGCTGTGCGCCAAGCGTGACAGCCTCGTCGCGCACATGACGGGCACGACGATCGATGACCAGTTCGAGCTCCTTGCCCAGCTGCTGCCCGGCGGGTTCGGCGGTTTGACGGCGAGCTTTCTGTACCTGAAGCGGCCCGACCAGGTCGATGCCTTTCGCAGCACGGCACAGGTACTCTCCGCGTGCCCGGGACAATTCCTCCCGTATCTCATCGAAGCGGAGTACGCGCCGGTGCGGCAGGGTGAATACGACTGGGTGGAAATGCGGCGCTGGTACCGGTTGCTGCGCGCGACGGTTCCCTCAACCTGGAATACCGCGGACATGAACGAGGGGACCAACCGTCTCGCGTTCACATTCCGCACGGACTCGGCACTCGCCACATTCCGCGCGCGGGCGATCGCCGCCGGTGTGCCGGACGGCGTCCTGTCGCTGGCGTTGCGAGAAGGGACTTTCGTCAACCAGCACACGGCTCACTGAAGCGACTCCGGTCTCCTGCGCTGAACGACATTCATTGAGTCGCCATGCTGCGGCGTTGCCGCGAATGTCATCGGGCCATATCGTTGGCGCATGGCGATCTCTCCCTACGTTCGAGCGCTACGGGCACACGTTGGATCGATGCGCCTGCAACTCCCGTCGGTCAGCGCGCACATCTTTGATGCTGCGGGACGACTGCTGCTGGTCCGCCAGCGCGATGGTGGAGCGTGGTCGACTCCAGGAGGGTTCATCGAACCTGACGAGCGACCTGCTGACGCGGTCGTCCGCGAGACATGGGAGGAGACTGGTCTCGTCGTCTCGGCGGATCGTATCGTTGGAGTTTACGGCGGTCCTGAGTTCGTCGTGCGTTATCCGGGCGGCGACGAGGCGCAGTATGTGATCACCGGCTTTCAGTGTACGCGAACAGGTGGTGCCCTGCGGTCGAACTCCGATGAAACGAGCGACGCACGATTCTGGTCGGAATCAGACGCGACGCGCCTGACGTTAGCAGGCTGGCTCCGCTCGGTGCTGCGGGAGGTGTTCGCGAATGGTGCTGAGGCAGCATTTCACCCCGCGAGCTGGGCGCCCGAGCACCACGCGCCGGCGTGACGGCGCGCTACCGGCCGGAGTTCATGGCGACGCTGTGGCAGCATACAGGCGGCTGGGTGTTCGCACCGGTGCCGGAGAAGTACGCGCCGCGCGTCACGCACGCGTGGGGCCGCACACCGGTACGCGCGACCGTCGACGGCCACACGTGGAACACGAGCGTCTGGCGCGGAAAGAACGGTCGCGTCCTGCTCGCCGTGCCGAAGAAGATCCGTGGCCTCAAGGGAGATGGCGATCGAGTCCGCGTGCGTCTCGAGTTCGACGCGCTCTAAAGTTGGCGCGTCGGGGCCACTACCTTTCCGCATGTCACCGTCCACGCCTCCACGCGCGACGATCGCGCTCGTCCGCCACGGCCGCTCCGCGCACCTGAGACGCGGCTGGCACGATGTCGATGGACTGCGCCGCTGGATGCTCGCCTACGATGCCGCCAGCATCAATCGCGAGCAGCCTCCGCCTGCGCTCGTCAGCCTCGTTCGGTCGGCCGATCTCATCGTGTCGAGCGACATGCCCCGCGCGGTCGCATCCGCCACCCTGCTCGCCGGCGACCGCGGCATCGAGTCCAAGGCGTTGTTCCGCGAAGCCCCGCTCGAGACGCCGGAGCTGCCGTTGCCGTCCCTCCGCGGCATGCGACTGCCCGTTCTTGGCTGGGGCCTCCTCCTCGGCGCACTGTGGCTCCGAGCATCTCGACGCGGATTGCCGCCGCCGGGCGTCGACGCCGCGGTGCTCGCGCGCGCCGACGCCGCAGCCGCGTGGCTCGCGGACGCCGCCGTCGGCCGAACGTTCGTGGTCGTCGTCACCCACGCGACGTTCCGGACCCTGCTCGCGGCCGCACTGGTACGCCGCGGCTGGCAGCCATCCGCCAAGCGCCCCTTCCGCGAGTGGAGCGCCTGGCATCTGCACTGATGCTGCGTCGCACTGGGCGGTCAGCGGCCCAGCTTGGCCCTCAGGAACGCGATCGTCTTCGGCCATGCTTGCTGCGCGGCGGCACCGTTCGCGGGAGAGCTGTCCTGCCCGCGAAGAAATCCGTGGCCGGCGCCGTCGAAGATGTGGTACTCGTACGGCTTGCCGAGCCGCTTCATCGCCGAGTCGGCCGCAGGAATCGTCGCGTTGATGCGCGCGTCATTGCCGCCATACAGGCCGAGCACTGGCGCCGTGATCGCAGCCATCTGGTCGGCCGTAGGCGGCGAGCCATAGAAGACAACCGACGCGCCGAGTGTGCGCGAATGGGTCGCGTGGAGGAATGAGCGGCCGCCGCCCCAACAGAAGCCGATGATGCCGTACTTCGGCTGGGCTGCCGGTAGCGACGTGCCGTACTTCGCGACGGCGTCGAGGATCTGATTCCCCATCTCCGGCGTGACCTTACCAATCGCGGCTCGGCCGGCGTCCGGAGCCGGATCAGACTTGAGGTCGCCGGTACGAAACATCGTCGTCAGGTCAGGCGCGATGCCGATGAACCCGTCGGCCGCGAGTTGGTCGGCAACGGCGCGCGTCCATGTGTTGATGCCGGTGTTCTCATGGATGGCAATGACGACGGGTGCCTTGTCGCGCCGTTCCGGATAGACGACCCACGCCATCACACTGTCCGTCGCGCCGACCTTGATCGCGACCCACTCGGCGTGGCGCGGCGACTTGGCGATGCGATCGGCCGCGCTGGGGCCGGACGCGGGGATCGAGTCGGCGTGTGACGCGTGCACTCGCGGCGCGGTGGATATCTCCATGTCGTGGCCGGCGTGTTCGTCGAGGGCGGCGGCGGGGCGCACCTTGCCAGCGGCGAAGCCGATCGATGCCGCGACCACTGCGGCGGAAACTCCGAGGACAGCGCGCATCAGGTACTCCGTGTTCGGGGTGACTCGGGCGATAGCATGTCGTTCCCTGTTGGACCAACTACGCAGGAGCCAACGTTCCTGTTGTCATCCTGAGCCACAGGCGAAGGATCTGTACCTGCCGGGCACGTGCACGTCCTTCGCGAAGTGTACCCCGAGCACAGTCGCAGGCCTCAGGATGACAAGAGCGCCAGCGCTCCTGGCGATCGGTCGCGTCTGCACATCGAGTTTGGCGGCTGTGTCGAAAGCGCCTGCCCTCGTTCGACGTGCATACACACACATCAATGGAACATCTCATGAGAAAGCTGATTGTCTCAGAGTTCGTGACGCTCGACGGCGTGATGCAGGCGCCCGGTGGCAAGGATGAGGATCGCGATGGCGGGTTCGAGCACGGCGGCTGGACGCTGCCCTACTGGCACGATGACATTGGCAAGAGCTTCTTCGCACTGGTCAAGGAGGCGGATGCCTTCCTGCTCGGCCGACGCACCTACGTGACGCATGCGGAGGCATTCGAGCCGATGGCGCCGGGCGATCCGTTTGGGGATGTCCTGAACGGACTGAAGAAGTACGTCGTCTCACAGACGCTCGAGAAGCCAACGTGGCGCGACACGACGATCATCCGCGACAACGTGATCGAGTCGGTGCGCGCGCTGAAGGCGCAGCCTGGCAAGGCTATCCTGACTGACGGCAGTAGCCAGCTCGTGCACGCGCTGCTTGCGCATGACCTGGTGGACGAGCTGCACCTGCTCGTGTATCCGTTGGCGCTGGGGAGCGGCAAGCGCGTCTTGCCGAATGGCGTGCATACGACGTTCAGCCTGACATCTGCCACGCCATATCCAACCGGGGTCGTGGGCTTGCACTATGCGCGGCGTCCAGCGGGCTGACACTCGCGTGCGACCATGGCTGCTTGCCCTTCGGCGTGAGCCGAGCGTACGCGTCTATTGGATTCGCCTGTCGCTCATGCGCCGCGACCTCGAGGCGTCACGACACTGGGCGCAGCGCTCACGCGAGGTCGACGTCGAACGGCGGGACACGATCGTCGTCGGCACGCTGTTCGAGTCGGCGAGGCTCGATGACGAGCTGCGGACCCCGTCGCGGTGTTTGGCGACGTCATCTCGATGCTGCGAGAGATCGAGGACCGACGCGTCGCATGCATCGCGTGGGTCGTGACGATTCCAACGGATGCGCTGCCGTACGCCATGGCCGGCGTCACCATGATGGTGCACGCGCCCGATCAGAAAGGCGCCGAGCATCGCCTGCAGGCGATCGTCTCGGCAATGCTGCCAGTGACTCTCGGCGTCGATGTATCGACGCTGGAGTGGAAGGAGGCGCCCAGGGAGCGTCAGCCGGTGAGACCCGTACAGCCGGGTATCTACACGGTGGCTGGCGTGCAGTACGTCACGAGTCAGTGCGCCAGCGCATACACGAAGTAGTTGACCCACAGCTTGTACGCCTCGTTCGAAGGGACCACGTTGAATCCCTCGTCCGAGTACTCGATCAGCTCCCCGATATCGGCAAAGTTGTCGATGATCGCGAGCATGCGCTTCTTCGGGTCGTTGTCCACGAAGATCCCGAGATACTCCGGCGTATAGCGCCCGGTCTTGCTCGGGATCTTCGACAGGTCCACGCCAAAGAAGCTGTTGAAGATCGGATGCGCGTTCGTCAGGCGCACGGGCACCGCCTTCGGAAACGCGCGACGCCACTGCACGATGAGATTGCGATAGTCGGGGTTCGGATCGCCCTCGATGTCGTCGAAGATGATGAAGCCGCCGCGGTCGATGTACTGCTTGAGCCCGCGCACCTCCGCGTCCGTCATGAGCCAGCCGCCCGGCTCCGAGAGATACGCGATCGGATACTTGTAGATCTCCGGCCTGTCGAGCCGCACGACCGTGCTCCCGATGATCGGCCCGCGCTCGATGAATGGCCGAACCTTCGACAACGTGCCGAGAATTCGCATGAAGTGCGATTCCGTGCGCGGATAGTCGTGCGACCAGCCCGGCCCCTGACCACCGCACTCGTACGCACCTTGATACTGGATGCGGGCGAACGTCACGCGGCCATCGTAGGGTGGCGCGCCCGCAAAGAAGGGCGAGATGAAGTAGTTCTCGCTGTCCCAGTTGGAACGGCAGGCCTGCGAGTAGCCCCCGCGCCGAAATTGGCCCGATGCGACTGAGCTCGCTGTCAGCAGTGCGGCCAGCACCAGGGCGCCGAAGACAGGGGTCCGAATCATTCATTAATCTGGTCCGTGTCCGCAGCGTCTCGCAATGCACCCGCGCGGTGCGATAGGTTCCAGCTCCCTCTGCCGGACGCCACCGTGACCGCTCCCGCTCCCGATGACCTGTTCGTCTCGTTCCAGCGAGCCGTCATAGGACGGTATTCGCTCGAGCGCGAGCTGGGACGCGGTGGCATGGGCGTCGTCTACCTCGCGCGCGAGGTGCGGCTGGACCGCCTCGTCGCCATCAAAGTGCTGCCGCCGGAGTT
The DNA here is from genome assembly GCA_031407575.1 of Gemmatimonadaceae bacterium. Taxonomy (GTDB): domain Bacteria; phylum Gemmatimonadota; class Gemmatimonadetes; order Gemmatimonadales; family Gemmatimonadaceae; genus AG11. Next base: position 23,589 of record JANOIJ010000196.1, read on the forward strand.
TACGGACCGCGCCGAGCTGCGCGAGCGCTTCATGCGCGAGGCACGCACCGCGGCGGGACTGTCGCATCCATACATCGTCCCCATCCACGCCGTCGACGATGCGGACGGCTTCGTCTTCATCGTCATGGCGTACGTGAACGGCGGCACACTCGCGCAGCGCGTCGCGACGCACGGGCCGCTGCCGGCGCGCGACGTCACGCGCATCATGCGCGAGGTCGCGTGGGCACTCGCATACGCACACGCACAAGGCGTCGTGCATCGCGACATCAAGCCCGCCAACATCCTGATCGATCAGGGCACCGGACGCGCGATGGTCGCGGACTTCGGCATCGCGCGTCTCACCGAGACCGGCGGCGACACGGCCAGCGGCATGGTGCTCGGCACGCCGGAATTCATGAGTCCCGAGCAGGCCGCCGCCGAGGAGCTCGACGGGCGCAGCGACCTGTATGCGCTCGGCATCGTGGCGTACTACGCGCTCACGGGCACCCTGCCCTTCACCGCACCGTCCGCGCACGCGGTGCTCGCGCTGCAACTCACGCGCGCGCCCGCTCCCGTCGCGACGGTCGCACGCGGCGCGCCGCGCGAGCTCACCGACGCTATCGACAGGTGTCTCGAAAAAGCGCCCGCATCGCGCTTCGCGAATGGCGAGGCGCTCGCGGACGCGCTGGAGCTCCGCGCCGAGCGAAGCAGTGAGGTCCCGGTGCCGGTGCGCGTGTTTCTCGACCGGCGGCGGATGACGCTGCTCCTCGCGCCGGTGGGCGCGTCGCTGGCGTTCGCGGGCGGGTTGACGGCGAGCCTCGTGCAGCACGACACGTCGTGGGCCGTGCCGCTGATCCTGTCCGGCGCACTGGTTGGCGCGCTCGGCGTGCCATTCGGCATTCTCAACTACCGGCTGCGGCGTCTATTGCGACTCGGCTATGGCCGCGACGACATCATTGCAGGACTGAATACGTCGTTCGCGCGACGACGCGAGGAGTTCATCTACGAGTTCGGCGTCCAACCCAACACGCGCGAGAAGGTGTTTCGCGTCGGGGGAATTGCGGGGTTGCTCGTCGGCGCAGCCACAATGGCGGCGATCGTCGCGTCGGACGGAGCCATCGCCGGCAAGGTGGCACCGATCGCCGTCATCGGCCTGTACGGCGGAGTGATGGCGACCGTGTTCAGCACCAAATGGCGTCGCCTCCGCGCGGCGACGGGCTCGGCGTGGTCGAAGTTCTGGTCCGGCACGATTGCCGAGCGGCTCGTGAAGGTCGCGAGCTACAAGCTGGGTGAGCGTGCCGTTCCGGCGGATCGCCCCACCGAGATGGCCATCGCCATGAACGCCGAGGCGATGTTCGGCACGCTGCCGCGCGCGGTGCGCGAGTCGCTCGGCGACGTGCCAGCGATTCTCCACGAGCTCGAGGGCCATGCGCGCGTCGCGCGGGCGCGGATCGATGAGCTCGGCGCGGGCATCGCCGAGGCGCAACACGGTCGCGGTGCGCAGTTGAGCGGCAGCAGTGCGCGACAGGAAGCGCTGATCGCCGATCTTACAGACCGGCGCGCCCGCGCCGAGGAGCGATTGGCGGAGCTGGTGACGGCACTGGAGAACGTGCGGCTCGACCTGTTGCGCCTCCGCACGGGCGGTGGCACAGTGGATGGCATTACACGTGACCTCGCCGCGGCGAGGGAGTTCGGCAAGGAAGCGGACCGGTTGTTGGCAAGCGGGCGCGAAGTGGAGGACGCGTTGCGCGCGGTGACTCCAACGAACTGAAGCGCCCGCAAACCGCAAACAGCAGGTGCAGATCCTTCGCTGCGCTCAGGATGACACATTTGGTTCGCCGTTCGCCGCTCGCCTCCTCAACTGCATCGACATGACGACTCCGACTGATGTCGTCCCGCCTGCCCTGAGCGAAGTCGAAGGGACAGGAGCCCTTCAGGGCGACCGAGGGACCTGCTTTTCTCGCCGAGATTTCTTTGCAACATCTGCCGCCGCTCTCGGTGCTACGACTGCGTTTGGAAAAGCAGGTCCCTCGGTCGCGCTG
>JANOIJ010000213.1:0-7527 GCA_031407575.1 Gemmatimonadaceae bacterium
TCGCACCACCATGGCGATCACGCGGGGGGCAATCCGTCGTTCCGCGGCGTGGCGAAGCACGTCGTCGCGCACACGCAGGCGGACCAGCACATGCGCCGCGCGCCGGGTGCGCAGCCACCGGCCCCGCAACCCGGCGCTCCCGCGCCGCCGGAACCGCTGTATCCCGACACGACCTTCACGCACAGCTGGACGGGCAAGGTGGGCGACGAGCAAATCGTCGCGCGCCATCACGGCCGCGCGCACACGAGTGGCGACATCGTCGTGACGTTCGAGCGTGCCAACGTGGTGCACATGGGCGACTTGATGTTCAATCAGCGTCACCCGGTGGTGGATCGCGCCGCCGGCGCTTCGATGCGCAACTGGATGCGGGTGCTCGAGCACACGGTGCAGGGGCACGCGCGAGACACCATCTACATCTTCGGGCATGGCAACACCGGGCTGCCGGTTACGGGCAACTCGGCGGACCTGCTCAAGTTCCGCGACTACGTCGGTGCGGTGCTCGCATTCGTCGAGTCGCAGGTGAAGGCAGGCAAGACGCGCGAGGAAGTGCTGGCGATGCGCGATCCGCTTGCGGGGTTCGAGTCGTTCGGCCGGTTCGGCGCGGCGAGCGCGCGCGATCCGCTCACGGTTGCGTACGAAGAAGTGACGACGGGAGCGTAATCACCGGCCCAGCCAGTACGTCGCCTTCACGAGAAACACGTTGTCAGGCCGGTCCGCCACGAGCGCGCGCGAATCTCGGCGGAAGTCGATGTCGCCATGCGTACCGCCACCTGCGCGCTGCTGCGTCCAGACAAAGAACATCGTCGACCCGGGCCGATACTCCCAGCGAAGCACGGCCGTGCCGCGCAACGAACGGCTGGTAAAGTTCGGGTCGCCGAAGCTGAAGGGCGTTGCTGCGCCGGAGCCGTCCGGGTCCACCGTGTAGCGCGCCGTGGTGGCGTTCCGCGTGATAGTGCCGATGTCGCGTCCGTACGCAAGCTTGTCGTAGCTGCGCGGCGCAGCGAACTCGCGGAAACTGTCGTAGTCGCCGCTCGCCACGAAGGGCTGCGCGAACAGTTGCAACGTCATCTCGGGACGAATCGTCCAGTTCACTCGCGTCTCCAGCGACAGCGTGCGCGTCGTGATGTAGCCGAAGACATAGCGCGAGCCACCGAACGCCGTCGCGGTCGGGTCCTTCACGGTGGTGATGTACTGCGCCTCGTCCTGCGACCAGTTCCAACGCGGCGAGAGTTGCACGAAGACGTTACCCGCCGGCTTGATCGCGACGCCCGGGGTGAAGTTCAGGCTCCTGGTTCCATCGAAGCCGAAGGCCGTACCCGCCTGGACATTCCAAACGGCGCGCCCGCGCGGATCTGTAGAAACGCCGAGCTGGCCGTAGTCGTAGCCCACTCGCCCGAGTACGGGACCTCCGCGGCTAAGACGATCATCGGCGACCGAGTGGAAGCGAGAGACGTAGGTCCGCATCACCCAGTAGTTGTTGAACTCGATGCTGTTGAACGCGTACTGCTCGAGATCAGTGCGATCGCCGTCGTAGTTGTACTGCATCTGGCCGCCGTAGCTGAGGAACGCTGAGCGGTACCAACGTCCCGGCACAGACCACACCCGCGCGACGTTGCCGCCCATCCACTTGTAGTCCACGCGGCTTATGATGTTCAGGTCGTTTACCTCGAAGCCCGGGCTGCGCCAGTTCTGCTGAAGCTCCCAGATCCAGTTGCCATTCTCCTTGGCGAGACGCGTGTACAACCCGTATCCATTCATCGACGTCGCCGTGGTGTCGTAGCGCGACGAGAACAGTCCATCGGACGACACCTCGCGATCGGGACGCTGGTAGTAGTGCGTCGCCGAGCGCTGCGTGAGCGACATGGCCTGTCGCGAGCCGCGTGCGTCGGAGGCCATGAGCGTCCCGCGCCAACGGTAGACGCGGTTGTTCCAGCTGTGACTCCAGTCCAAACCGCCGGAGTGTGCGCTGCTGCGCAGCCGGTGCGTGAGAATTGTATCACCCTCGAGCGCGCGCACAGCCGACGTCACGATCCCGCCGAACGTCGTGGCGCCGCCGCGGAATTCCTTCTTGACGCGACCGATGAAGTAGTTCGACAGCGGCTCCACCGTCTGTGTTCGCTCCGGTGCGCCGAGCGTCGTCATGTAGTTCGCCTTTTCGCGACTGGTGATCGCGTCCATGATCCCGATGGTGTACCCGCCGCTGGTGCGACCCGTGATCTTGGCGGCGCCGAGGATGGTCGCGTCGTCCGGTGCGTCGGAGTAGGCCGAGGATCCGGTGACGAGACCATTGAGCTGCGGCGGACGGCCAATGCGTCGCGAGTAGAAGGCGCCGAGGCTCGATGTGTTGTTGCAGTTGATGCAGCTCAAGCCGCCAAAGCTGAACGCGCTGCGGTTCGCGATGAAGAACGGTCGCTTCTCGTCGAACGAGACTTCATACGCAGAGAGATTGAGCAGTGCGGGATCGACTTCCACCTGGCCGAAGTCGGGATTGATGGTCGCGGCGAGCGTGAGGCTCGACGTCAGGTTGTACTTGATGTCCGCGCCGGCGTTGAAGTTGGTGGTGGTGCTGGTGCGATACGGATTGCGAGGGTCCGCATACTTGAACTGGCCGCGCGATACCACGTACGGAAGCAGCTCCATCTGCCTCGGCACTTTGGCGATGGCCAGACCCTCGAGATGCCCGTAGTAGGCGGGCCCGCCGCTTTCGTTGCGCCGGCGGAACGACCACTGGTTCGTCTCATTCAGGCGATCCACGAAGCGCAGGATCTGAAGCCCCCAGGTCTGCACCGGCTGGCTGGAGAAGCGCAGCTGCGAGTACGGGATGCGCATCTCCGCCGTCCATCCATCGGCCGTCACCTGCGCGGCGCCTTCCCACACGGGGTCCCAGGAGGGATCGCCATTGTACTGGTCACCGCGCACGCCGGCCGGATTGATCTCGAACCGCACATCGTCCAGATGGTTGTGGTAGGGGTCGAGCACGATGACGATCTTGTCCGTGGTGAGCGAGTTGAACGAGCCGTTGTTGCCGTTCGCGGCGAGGAGCTGGTCACGTCGCGCAAGTGGTGCGCGGATGCCGGATGGTCCCGTCGGCTCGCTCATGCGCGCGGCGATGTAGATCGCGTCGTCGTCGTAGAGGATGCGGAACTCCGACGCGAGCGTGGCAGCGGCGCCTTCGGTTGGGCGGGTTTGCCGGAACTCGGTGATCGGTGTTGCCGCTGCCCATGCGGTTTCGTCGAGACGTCCGTCAACGGCGATTGGCGTGGTGCGCCGCACGCCTGCTGCGGAGGGGAGGGCAGCTGCAGTGGGAGCCGAGGGGCCCTGCGCGGCCATCGGGAGGGCCACGATGATGGCGGCGAAGGCTCGGCACGCGAGGCGCTTCAGCGAAGAGGACGGCATGATGCGGCGGGTGGGGTGGTCACCGATGATTGCTCTCTTGGACCATCACGACGCTGTGATGGTTTGAATCGTCCCGAGTCAGGGCGGCGGCGCGGGAATCCCCTCGTAGAGATTGATCTCGCCGACACTGAACCAATTCGAGGGAACGCTGGGCGTGCTCCACGCGACGAGCTTGACATAGCGGGCGTAGAATGACGGCCACGTCACCGTGATGACTCCACTGCGAGTGTCACCTGGCGACCACCACGCTGTGCGGTTCCACTTGGTGCCCGTGCGGCCGACGTCTATAGGCTCGCGATAATTCGCGACGAGGAGAAACTGGCCAGCCGCGAATATCGGAATCGGCGGGCCGACGCGACGTCTAAGAAGTGTCGCGCAGAAAGTAGAATCGGCTGGATTCACCAGCGCGCGCAGCTGCGACAACTTCGCATCATCCACGCCGTGAACTCGGAACCACAATCCTTCATCGCGCGCCCAGTACGTAACGAGAGAGAACTCGCTAGCCGACGGGGCCGCGCATCCCTGCTGCGCACCTGCGACGTTCCATGAGCCACCCATCAGGATGATGGCGGCATGTGTCCAGTTCAACTTCATGTGACGGGTCGACAGGTGTGAGACGCAATGCGGTGGCCGCGCGTCGATTGGCCGCCGCGGCACGTAGTTGGACATCAACGACTCAGAAGGCGTTGACTGGGCGTACCTGTTCCTGCGTGCGAGGGGGTCGATCGGCGCGCCTCATTCCGAATTCGGAATATCGACGTGACTCCCGCGGCAAGCGCTCATTCCGAATTCGGGCGCATCACGGAATTCAAGGAGCCGTCGCGAAATCTTGAGAAAAACGTAGCATCGCGAAACGACCGAATGGTGGCTCGTGAATTCGGACGGATGCAACGGACGCCGCCGGGTTTGACCCAGACGGCGAACGCTGAGAACGCTGACACGACGCACGCTGAAAACGCTGGAACGCCGCGGGACACACGGACGTTCACGAACGCGGACCGAACGCGATTCCAGATTCGGAATGAGGTGGCATTTCAATGCCCTCACCGACCTGAGCGTTGACACAAATCACTTTGCTTGGTAAAGTTCGCATCCCTCAAGCGCCAATAGCCATGCCCGATCGTCTGCCCAGCCTCGTTCTGCTTGTCGCCTTCTGGATTCCTCCCGTAGTGCTCGGGCGCGCGGCGGCAGACTTCGTTCATCGACGCACCACTCGTGTCCGCCCCGCATTGGTGTACGCTGCGCTGACGACCTTCGTCGTCGCGTGGTCTGCGGCCTGGTTTCTCTTTCAACTCGACCGGATGCCGCCCTACATACCGGGCGCGTCGCGCGATCCAACGTACGCACCACCCGAGGCCGTCACAGGACTCGCGGTGGTGGCAGCCGCACTTGTGTTGCCTGTCAGCGCGATCGCATGCGCGTTGGCGCTACGCAGTCGCATGCGATCGCTCAGTCGCGCGAAAATGTCCCAACCACTGTGATCGTCGCGGCGCCGCAATCGTTCTTACAACGATGCGGCAACGCTGAACTCATGGCTGCACGACGACGACGCGCTACCGAGTCACTACGACATTCCTCGCGAGTGTCTTGACCCGATCTCCATTCTTCTGCTCGATCGTAATCGTGACGTGACCGGTCTTGCTCGTGCGGATGTCTCGCACCGTTCCGGACTTCCCGATGTGCGTCCCGCCGATGACGGAGCATTGCACACCATCCTTCAATCCAACGGGATCTGGTTTCGTCATCGTGCGTTCGTCGTGGGTCGGTGCCGTTCAGGGCGTGGGGCTCGATCGGAACAATACGACTGTTCTCATTGCTCAGCAGATGGTAGCGTGATCGCGTGTCGCGGGACGGCGAGTGAAACAGGTCCCTCGGTCGCTTCGCTCCTGTCGGGACGACAAGTTCAAAGCAACGCGCGCAGCTCAGGGTCGTTGCGGAGGCAGTCGCTCGCCGTATCCGGATCTTCCGACAGCATCGTAAAGTCCGCAAACTCGAATCCCGGACCCACCGAACAGCCCGCGAGCGTGTACTGACCCAGCGGGCGAGCAGCCTGCCAATGGCCTGCGGGCACAGTGTGCGTTGGTCGAACGGTCCCTTCCACGGGACCGAGCACATGCCGCACACACGCCGTCGCACCAGGCGCAACCGTCAGCAGCTCGAGCGCATCACCCTCGTAGAAGTGCCAGACTTCATCCGCGCGCACGCGATGCCACCGGCTCGCCTGTCCAGCAACGAGCAGGAAGTAGATGTTCGTCAGTGCGGTGCGCTCGCCCCGTCCGTCACCTGGCACGACACGCAGTGACGAACGGAACACCTCGGCGAAGAAGCCGCCTTCTGGATGGGGCGCGAGACGCAGCGTATCGATGAGCTGCGCCGCGCGCGGCGGCAGCGAGAGCGCGCTAGTGATTGATGTCCACCTTGATGCCGCGCCACTTGCCCTGATTGAAACGCAGCACGCTCAACGCGGCGCGCGTCACGTGACCGATGAGGATCGCGACCCAGATATCGATGGGATCGAGCGTGCTCGTCGCCTTGATGATGGAGACGATTCCGAGCGGCACCACGATCTGCGACACGATCGAGATGTACAGCGGACTCTTGGTGTCGCCAGTGCCTTGAAGTCCGCCGGTGTACGCCAGCGCCACCGTGATGAACAATCCGGAGACGCTCAACACACGCAGCAATTGCGTACCGATGCTCACAACGTCCGGCTCAGTCATGCCGAAGACGGCGAGCAGGTACTGCGGAAAGAAGAAAAAGAAGATGCCGATGAATGCCGCACCGCCCAGCCCGATGCGAGCCGCGACGTGCACCGCGTGATTGGCGCGATCGGGCTGCTTGGCGCCGAGGTTCTGGCCGGCGACAGCGGCTGCGGCGCCCATGAGTCCCACGGACGTCCATGTAATGAAGGAGAACAACTGCCCATACGAGACGGCGAACGCCGCTTGCGCCGCCGCGCTCTGTGCCAGCGAACCAATGAACGACAACATCAGCACGCCGCCGACGTTCATCGCAATGCCCTGAATCCCGGTGGGCAATCCATATCGAAAGAGCGACTTGATGATGGTCCAGTCGGGGCTCATGCTCCCGCCGCGCGGGAAGGACACTACCCACCCGCCATGCCAGAACTTGTACAGCGAGTATCCCGCCACCAGGAACGACGCGCCGCACGTCCCCATCGCGGCACCCACCGTGCCGAACGCAGGGATTGGCCCGAGCCCGCGAATGAACACGATGTTGAGGAGGATATTCAACACGGTCATGCTGATGCCGATGATCATCGGCGTCCGTGCGTCGCCGGCAGAGCGCAGTGCGCCGCCGAGCATGAAGAACACCATCATGCCGCTCGAGAACACGAACATCACGCGCAGGAAGGGCAGGGCCTCGTTCTTCACTGCGTCGGTGGAGTTCACGAGGTCCAGCAAGATCGGCGACGCGAAATACCCCACCGGCGCCATGATGAACAGCGAGATGCCGATGGCGGTCAGGAACGCCTGGTACACGGTGCGATCGACCTTCTCGACCTCACCCGCGCCCGCGAAGCGCGCGACGAGCACGCTCATGCCCGTGAAGAGCGACATGATGAAGACGATGACGACGAGGAAGATCTGGAACGCCACGCCGATGGCCGCATTGCCGGTGAAGCCGACGAAGTGGCCGACCAGGATGTGGTCGATGATGCCCTGCATGCCGCCGATGATGTTCGTGAGCATCGTCGGCCATGCGAGCTTCCACACCGCACTCGGCAGTGGCCCGTCGATGATCGACCGGTCGTAGCGCCGCTTCTCGGACGGACGGGCAGGCGTGGGCGGTTCGAGCGGCGCGGCGCTCGTCGCTGGGGCTGTTGGGACTGCTGACACAGGGCTCGGCGGATTGGTGGGCCGTGGTACCACGGAATCGTAGCGTCGGGACCTGCTGTCCCGCAAACGGCGTGTGTTGAATTGCAGTGGGGAGGGACGGAACGGAATTGTCGTCTCGACAGGAGCGAAGCGACCGAGGGACCTGCTTTTCTGTTGCACCATCCCGTGCAAGCAGGTCCCTCGGTCGCTGCTGCGCGCTCCTGTCGAGACGACAATTCCGTTCCGTCCCTCCCCACTGCAATTCAACACACGCCGTTTGCGGGACAGCAGG
>JANOIJ010000245.1:0-10325 GCA_031407575.1 Gemmatimonadaceae bacterium
GGCTATAGGAACTCAGGCTCGCGTTCGGGCCCCACTCGATCCAGGCAACGGTCTGCACCCCGTTCGGGTCGATCGTGGCGTTGGCGCGGAAGCTGGTCGATGCGATGTTCGTCGCGGCCAGCGTCGTCACGGTCGGCGCGATGACCGTACATACGATGCTATAGGCCACGACACTGGGTTGGGTGCTCGTGACTGTTGCCAACTGCATAAAGTTCGGAGAGACGGCGCAGTTCGTGTTCGTCCCGATCCCGGCTCCAGTCAGGCGAACGTCGTACACGCCTGCGGCCAGGCTCGCGAACGTGACCGAACCGCTCTTCGCGATCGAACGAACGATCGGAGTGCCAGTCGTGGCGTTCACGGTCACAGTGAACGGTCCACTTGGCTGGTTCGGTCCGGTAACTGCATTCGTCACCACGATCGACCCCGGAGGGCATGGCAACGTCGTTGCGTTCAGGATCGAGCCGCGGGTTACCGGTCCCGTCTGCGATTGACCCGCGGCAACACGGTAGTAGTACGACTGTCCACACGTCAGGCCAGGGAGCGTAGCGGACACCGACTGACTCCCCGGACTGGATCCCAGGTCCGTGACCGTCGTGGAGGCTGCGCTGGCCAGTGTCGGGGTCGCGCTCCACTCGAACCACGCGACGGTCGGTAGACCATTCGGGTCGACCGTCCCAGACACGCGTAGAGATGTGGACGTCGGATTCGTCGCAGGCTGCGTTGTCACAGCCCGACCTCCACTTACCGTCACCGTGCCTGTACCCGTCTTGCCTCCAGCACTCGCCGCGATCGTGGCCGTCCCAATGGACACACCCGCGACAACGCCGCTTGAGCTCACGGTTGCAACGGAATTGCTGCTCGTGCTCCACGTAACGGCAACATTGAGCGCATTGCCGCTTGCATCCCTCACGCTTGCCGACATGCCGGCCGTCTGTCCGAGCGCCAACGTCAACGATGCCGGACTCAAGTTGACAGAAGCGACGAGCGGTGGGGTCGGCGACACCGTGACAGTTGCGGATACGCTCTTGCCTCCGGCGCTGGCCGTGATCGACGCAGTGCCGACGGATTGGGCAGTGACGGTGCCATCCGCGCCGATGGTTGCCACAGACGCTTGACTGGAAGTCCACGTCACTGGCGCGGTCAGCGCCGTGCCGCTCGCGTCTTTCGGTGTCGCGACAAACACGAAGGTCTGTCCAGGCTGAAGACTGATGGAGGTTGGAGTGATCTCGACGCTCGCGACCGGCGCGGCACTCCCTAGGGCCGTGAAGGGCACGGAACTCGAAACGGCATATGCTTCTGCCAGCGCGTGGTGCGTGCCAATGGTAGGGCCAAGGGTCCACTCAACTGTGGCGATGCCTTGTGCATTCGTGGTTGTGCTTCGTGCGGACACCGCGCCAGTCGTGGACGACCAGAACACCTGCACACCGGGGACGGGAGATCCGGAGGGCGACTTCAGGCGCACGGCAAGCGCAGAAGACATCTTTGCCCCCGCAACACCCGTTTGACCGTTGCCGCTGGACATCTCGAGGATGTACGGATCCAATTCAAGACGATGAGGCCATGCGGGCATCGTCTCGAACTGCGATGAAACAAAGCCCCAGAAGTTGAAGGAGTCGAAGCCGGCCCCGATTGCAGTCGTGATCTTCTCGACGGCGGACGCCGCCGCAAGCTTCGCGGGGTCAACGCAGGCCGAGAGCTCTTTCCGGCCGAGAACGTCCGACAGCAGGCTGGATGTTCGGTCGATGAGCGTACGCGTAAAGTCTCGCGCGTCGGTTGGAGGATTCGCGAGGACTCGCGCGATCTCCAGTTTGTCGAAGGCGTCCTCCGCGATCTCGACAAAGCATTTGTTCTTGACAAGGCCGCTGCTCAGTATCAGGCTCGCGAGCGGCTCGAAGCCATATGTCCAATAGGTTTCGAACAAAGCGTGACTACTCGGACCGCTTACGCCACTCGGTGCAACCTCCAGTGGCGACCGCCAACTCGGTCCTACGATCCAGTACTCCGCCAGCGTTTCCGGATATTGGAACGGCGTTGCGTCTATGTATTCCGCGGGGTCGAGAAACGACCATGTTAGGATGCTTCCCAAGCTCACGCTGACCGTTCCTGGGAGACTCGTCGTGACGCGCTGGGGCACACTCCATTCGCCGCCGTCGCGCAATGCGCGTCGCCACACGTCCACCGATCGCATTGCGAAATTGCGGATGGTGACGCGCCGGTTGCTTGGGGAGCCCGATAGTTCAACGTCGGAGCCGTTGACGGGGAAACCGCTCGCCTTGGCAATGAGTGCGAACGAACTTGCGCCCTGACTCGTGGTCAGGAACCGTTGGAGACACGAGTGGAAGAGTTGTGCAAAGGACGGGTCGGCAATGAGCTCGTCCAACGGCTTGGCCGCGAGACCGGATCGGGCAGCGTCAACCGTTGGTTGAAAGCATGTCAAGCCTTCGACCTTGGCCATTGCTGCGACGACGCTGCCGGCATTGGCCCTCGGAAACCCGGGAGCGAGCAGGAACATCGCTTTCACCGTCGATGTCGCGTCGCTTTGAATCCCCGCTGTGGCGCCTGGCAGGCTCAGTCCCAGGGCGCGCGAACGGCCGTTCGAATCGAGAACGGCGAATATCATCGGCTCGGCTTGCGCCACCTTGAGCGTGACCGACTGACCGCGCGCAACGACGGAGTCAGGATCGACCCCTGAGCGGAGCACCAGTTTTGTCGCGCCGAGTGCCGACGGCTGGGGAGTCAACGTCCCCACCGTCGTGGGAACTGACACCAATGGAGGCGGGACCGGCTTCGTCGTGTCCACAGCGGGCTTGACAATGACGGACGGACCGGTGCCGTTGTCCGCACGGCCGCAACTGACGGCAGTGACCAGCAGCGGCAGTGCCGCCCTCGCGCCGAGGAGGAACAGTCTCATGCCGATTCCTGCCGTTTGTCCTACTTTGAGCCGCGGCGCGAGCACCGCCTGACCAAGAGACACAGGTGCGGTTGTCTCACGCTCGCCGACGCGAGTGGTCGCAACCTGTTTCCGCCCGGACCGCGCAAGCACGGGTGTAGTCTCGTTCATCCTCATTCTCCCCACACCGTCGCCGATGCCTTTGGCCTTCAATGACAACGAAGAGAAGGGGCGCATGTCAGCTGGCTGTCAGCCAATGCCCGTTCGCGAGCGGGGATACACTCAGGGCACGAGACCGTCTCGAGGGGCCAGTGCGGTCGCTTCGACGGCAAACCCGACCGCCCGCGACGGCGTAAAATGTTGGTCCTCCTGCAGTTGACGCGTGTCTGACACGCGCATTGAAGCTTGGCACCTCATGCACATGAGCTGTCCCTACTTTCGCCTTCGCACCCTCGGCGCTCTTTCACTCTCGGACGCCGCCGGCCAATCCGTCCTCCCCGGGGGAAAGCCAGTCGCGATGCTGTCGTACCTCGCGTGCGCCCCCCAGCGCACCGCCTCCCGAGCCCTACTCGTCGATCTCTTCTGGTCCGACCTCGACGAACTGGCTGGACGCCACGCGCTCCGCACCGCCCTTTGGGAACTGCGCCGCCGACTCGGCGACGACGCCATTACCGCCGACGCCGACGCCCTCACGCTCTCGACCATCGTGAGCTGCGACCGCGATGCCTTCCTCCATGCCGTCCAGGCATCCGACCACACCGCCGCCGTCGCCGCATACCACGGCGAGTTCATGCCCGACTTCGCCGCGCCGGGTTGCGGCGAGTTCGAACAATGGGCCGACCTCGAGCGACGCCAACTCCGCCTCGCCTTCGTCCGCTGCGCCGACGTCGCCGCGCGGCGCGAGCTCGCGACCGCGCACTGGCGCGAGGCGCAGCGCATCGCGCGACTGGCGCGCGACGCCGACGCCGATAACGAACGCACGTGGCGGCTCCTACTCGAGACGCTGCTCTCGGGCGGAGATGGAGTAGAGGCGGCCATGGAGGCCCTTCGCCTCCAACGCACCTGGGCCGACGACGAACGTGATCTCGATCCGGAAACCGTTCGGTTGGTCACCGCTGCGCTTGGCGCCACCGAGGCCGCAACCGTCAACGCCGTCGCCAGCGACGCACTTGCGCGCCGACTTGCACCGGACCTCGTCGGCCGAGCAGCGGAGTTCGCAACGCTGCTGCACGCGTGGGAAAACATCGGAGCGCCGCGCGGCGTGCATCTGCACATCGAGGCGCCAGCAGGACTCGGCAAGACGCGACTGCTCGAGGAGTTCCGCCGGCGACTGCGCACCACGCGTGCGCGCGTCGTCCTGGTCAGCGCATCACTGTCCGATCGTGATCTTGCCTACTCACTCGCGAGCGACCTCGCTGGAGCGCTCGCCGGCCTCCGCGGCGCGCGGGGCATCTCGCGCGACAGCGCCGGCGCGCTCGTCGCGCTGAACCCCAGCCTCGCAGCCATTTTCGACGCACCCGCCGACATTACCATAGATGAGGAGGCGCTCCGTCGGCGCTCGCTCGCGTTCGAGGAACTGCTCTCCGCGGTGGCGGAGGAACGCCCGCTCGCGCTGCTGGTGGACGACGTGCATTGGGCGGATCCAAGCTCGCTGCGCATGCTGCGTCGGCTCGTGCGTCGCGCTCGCGAAGTACCCTGCTTGCTTCTTACGGCCGGTCGCGGCGGTTCTGCGCTCGCCATCAACACCGACACCAGCAGCGTTGTTGACCTCAGCCCGCTCGGTGTGCTCGAGGTGACGGAGCTCGTGACATCGCTCGCTGCGCTGCCCGAGGAACCGTGGGTAGCGAAACTCGCGGATGACCTCCTCACCGCGTCGCGCGGCTCGCCGCTGTTGCTCATCGAGACACTGTCGCACCTCTGCGACACCGGCGCGCTGCGATTGGAGGAACGCACGTGGAAGTGCGATGATGTCGCTCGACTGCGCGACATCGTCCTCGGCGGCGAGGCGCTGCGCCTTCGCGCCGCGAGCCTGCCCGTGCTCGAGTCCGACCTCATGCTCACGCTCGCGACGCTCGGAAGCGGTGCCGAGTTGGTCTTGCTGGCCGCGGTCTGCAAAGCAGAGAACGGAGCCGTGCTCGCCGCACTCACGCGTCTCGAGCGCGACGGGCTCGTGCGTCGCTCGGCCGACGGCCAGTGGTCGTGCGCGCACGACGAGATCGGAGCGGCGGTCATAGCCGAGAGCTCCCGCGCCAACGGGGTGTCCGGCCAGCTTCAGCTGACGACCATTCATCACCGCATCGCGACGGCATATCTGAAGGACGACACCAATCTTGTCGCGCTTCGTCGCGCCGGTGTACATGCGCTCGCTGCGAAGGATGAAAGCCTACTGGCGCTCGCGTTTCGTCGCTGGAGCGTCGTCCACCGCGCCGATGGCGCGGTGCGCACGCCGACGCAGCTCGCGCGCGAGTTTCTCAGCGTCTCGGACGACGAATCGCGTATTACCCGTCTCGCTGCACTGCTTCCGCGCTCCCGACAAAATGTCTACGTCGGAGCGGGCTTTGCGGTCGCAGTCGCGTTGTTGCTCTTCCTGCTGCCCGCTCAGATGAAGCCCGTTGCAACGGTGGCAGATCGCACGACAGTCACGCTGCTCACGTCCGCAGAGACGGCGATCGGTGATGCGATCGAAGTGTCCATTCCCGGCGGATCGGTGCGCGGAGTGCCAGCTCCCGTCGTGCGCGTCAAGGAGGCGCGAATGCATCTGCCAAGCCCCGTGGACCCCACGACGTTCGTGTTCAGCAACACATCGCCGGACAGCGGCGAGACCGATCTGTACCTTGCCAACGGCACGCACGTCGAGCGCATCACACACGCGCGTGGTGATGACAACATGTCCAGCTGGTCGCCCGACGGAAACTTCCTCATCTTCGGAACGGGACGATGGGACCCCGATTGGTTCTCGGACATTGCGCGTCTCGATGTCAGGACGCGCAAGGTCACTCCACTGGTCAAGACGCGACACGCAGCGGAATCAGGCGCCATCTGGAGTCCAGATGGCACCCGCATCGCATTCGTGCGCCGGACCATGGACAGGCTTGCGCCAGATCAGCTGTGCTGGATTCATCAGGATGGCGAGGATGAGCGCTGCCGCGACGTCCCTGGATACTCGAGTCTTCAACTCGCGTCGTGGCGAGGCACGAACCACGTGTTGGTGCAGGGCGACAGCACGAACCAGCGACGTCTCCTCGATGTCGATCTTGTAACGCGACGTGTCCAGCTGCTGGACTCGCGACGGGGCTCGCTGTTCATCAGCCCCGATGGCGCATGGGTCCTGTGCAAGTGCCTCTCGAAGACCGCCAGCGGCGACCTGTGGATGCTCTCCACCACTGCCGACATTGCTGGAGCCAGGGCGATTGCGGTTCCGGACCAGACGAAGCCGTCCGGCCTCATTTGGCGTGTTGGGGCCCCGGGTCCGCTCTCACGCATTCGCATTGTCGTTCCCACTGATGGCATTCCAACCGGCCATCCCTATCAGTTGCAGGTCAAGGCCTTCGACGCCACCAACGCCGCGGTGGAGCCGGAGGCGATTCGGTGGTCCGTCTCGGATACCACGACCGCGACGGTTGACAGCGCTGGCGTGCTCCAGCCGTGGCGAGCGGGCCGCATTCTCGTGCGCGTGAGCGCGGGGGGCTGGGTATCGGACTCTGTACACGTCACGATCGCCGGTCCGCGAGCTCGTCGCGTGTGGGGAGCGACTTGGGAACCGAACGGCGCAGGCTGGCGCTCGGTACGGTTGTTCGGTGTTCCCACGCCGAGGCCCATCAAGACGAAAAGCGGATGGGCGTTCCTGAACAACGGCGACGGGTCGTATCCGAGCGGCGCCTACTCCAGGGCGACCTGGCCCGCCGCGGACGGCCTGACCCTCGAGAGCAGCGTTCGACTGCCGCTCAACAAACCAGCATGGCAGAGCATTTCGATTGGACTCGTGAGTGGACTCCCGGAACCGGAGCTCGCGACGTGGGACCACCTCACGGCATACCTGTCCATCGACAGATCAGCGCCGCAGTGTGAGTTGTACCTGCCGGCGGACGAGGGCCCCGCAGGCGCCGCCTCAGCGGTCCTCGCGTCTGGCATGGAGTCCGTTCAATTCTCGACGCCCCCCGCGTTTCGGCGGGGCGAGTGGGTCGCGCTGCGAATCGACCATCGCGCTGACGGGCGTTGTTCGGTGGAAATGGACGGCGCACGCATGCAGTCCGTGCGCGGAAATCGCAGCGCCGCCGCGATGCGATTCCTCACGCTCGGACAATCAGTGGGCACGGAGCCGCTCGTCGGACCGGTCGAGGTCTGGTCCGGAGTCCTGAACCGAACCATGTCGCATCAGCCGTAAGCTTCTGCGTCACATCACGAGTTCGCCAGCTGCAGGGGCGAGATGCACGGCAAAGCAGTTCGACTACGGGCCCTGCCTGGGAATACTCCGAGGATTGTACGGATCCGGTTGCGGATCAAAACCACGAATCTTCGGCGGATCCGGCTGCGGATTGAACCCACCTTTCACGCCGTCTGCGTCAGCGGCGGTGACGTCCTTGCTCTCGATGTCCTCGATCAGTTTCGGGTCCTTCCGGATGCTGCTGTCGTCTGCGGTCATGTTGTGAGTCTCCGGGGTTTTATCGTCTCGGCTCATTCGCCGAGATACCCGCCCCAAGGCAAGTCGAGGACCGTTCGCTTGCTCTGGCCAACAAGCAATACTGACACGGAGTTACACCGTTCAGCCCGCGTCGCGCAACGCGCACGTCGCTCCATTCTTGGACTGTCGCGTAGCCTCATTTCGGGGCCTACTGTCCCGGATTGACAACCTGTCATCCTGAGCGCGGCGAAGGATCTGCACGTCAACCGCGTAGGTGCAGATCCTTCGCTGAATGCTCAGGATGACACTTTGCCGTTGATCGTCACGCGGTCGAACGAATAGCCCTGCACGTGGTTGAGGACATTCCCGCTCGCGACCTGGTTGAACTGGCAATCCGTGAGCTTGATGTCCCTGATCGGCGCATTCGCGAAGCCGCGCAGGTACAGCGCGTACTTGCTCTTGCGGCTCGACACCCGCTCGACATTGATGTCGCGCACCGTCGGCAGGAACGGCCCCTTGTCGGCTTCCTCGTAGTTGAAGTCCACGTGGATCACCGCGTCCGCCACCTCACCCACCGTGACGTCGCGCATGTAGATGTGCTCCAGGGTCCCGCCGCGCATCGCATTCGTCTTCAATCGCAGCGCACGGTCCAGGTTCGGGCTGTCCATCGTGCACCGCTCGGCGAATACCCACCGCACATCGCCTGAGATCTCGCTGCCGATCGTCACGCCGCCATGGCCGTCCTTCATCTGGCAGCCGCGCACGATCACGTTCTCCGTTGGCGTGCGCAGACGACGGCCATCCGCGTTGCGACCCGACTTGATCGCGATGCAATCGTCGCCGGTGTCGAAGAGGCAATCCTCGATGAGCACATCGCGACAGGATTCCGGATTGCAGCCGTCGTTGTTCGGGCCATGCGTCGCGATTCGCGCTCGGCGCACCGTGACGTTGGTGCAGAGCACCGGATGGATCTCCCACATCGGCGATCGCACGATGCTCACGTCCTCGATGAGGACGTTGCGGCAGCGATACGGCTGGATGAACTGTGGGCGCAGGAACGACGCGTCGGCCAGCACGCGACTCGCGACCGGCGCTCCGGTTTCCACCATCTCCCCGAGTCGCGCTCGCGCCGGCAACTGGTTCGGGTCGCCCGCCTTCCATCCGTATGCGGTCTGGCCCTTCCACGGCCACCAGTTCGTGACGGTAGCCTGTCCGTCGAGCGTGCCTGTGCCCGTGATCGCGACGTTCTCCTGCTCGAACGCATAGATGAGCGGCGAGTAGCCCATCATCTCCATGCCCTCCCATCGCGTGAACACCGCCGGCAGGTACGCGCGCGGATCCGTGCTGAACAGGATCGTCGCATCGGCCTGGACGTGCAGGTTCACGTTGCTGCGGAGGTGAATCGGCCCGGTGGCGAAACGCCCCGCCGGGACGACCACTCGCCCCCCACCCGCGGCCGCACACGCACCAATCGCCGAGCGAAATGCCGCGGTGCAGTCCGTGGTCCCGTCGCCACGTGCACCGTAGGACGTGATGACGAAGTCGCGATTCGGGAAGCGCGGTGCAACGATGCGCGACAGGATGCCGGGCACGCGGTCCCATCCCACCGGCTCGCTGCCAGCTCGTGACGCCGCGCCCATCGAACTGCACCCGCCAAGCGCCGTCAGCACACTCGGCGCCACGGCCAAACCGCCTGCTCCCGCCGCAAGCCGGCGCAGGAATGCGCGGCGTGATGTCTCGTGATCACTCATGATGTCGCGACCATGTGTCGTAGGTCTTCAACGCCGCTGCAGGTTCAGTACCGAACCACGCATATCCCGTCCTGCGGTCGGTCAGCTTGTTCCAGTCGTAGAGCGTCACGCCGTCGCGATTGGAAAAGATCGGACGGTGTGTTTCGATCTCGTACAGGCGCGCCCAGAGCAGCGTGCCGCCAGTCGACGCGCGCAGGCCGTCCCTCGCGTCGTATGCGTAGCCACTGATCGCATTCGCCCGAAGGAACGCGGCCGCGGCTCGAACTGCACGGACGACGCCTGCGTCCGGACTCGGCAGCGACATCAGGTAGCTCGTGATCGCGGCGCTCTCGCGTCCTGACAGTCCGACGAGCTCGTAGCTTCGCGCCGGCACGATGGCGAGCGAGAGCGGATCATGCTGCTGTCCCCACACGGTACGCTTGCCCGCCGACACGGCCTGTGTGGCGACGAGACACTGCACGCCGCGTGCGGCGCGCTCGCGCGCGAGCGCGCGCTCCGCGTCCGTCACGATCACCGCGCGGCTCCGCGCAATGGTGTCGAGCAGCACGAGCACGCGGATGGTCGCGTCGTCGTTGAAGGTGATCGCGTCGTGGTAGCCGCCCTCGAGCGGGTAGTTCTGCGGCCAGCACCCGTTGGGCTGCTGCGCCGCCACCAGGAGGGCAACACCGCGATGAAACGACTCGCCAATGCGCGCATCACGACGCGTCGCCGACGCGCGGAGCAAAAACGTCAGCTGCGCCATAGTCGCGCCGTTGTCCAGCGTCGGGATGTAGTGCCAGCCGTCGCTGTCCGCGGAATAGCTCATCCCCCGTGCGCGCGGCGTCCACATGTCGGTCCGCTTGGACCACCCGCCAGACGGCGTCTGGAACGACAACACGCCCTCCACCAGGCGACGCGCGCTGTCGCCTACGAACCACGCATCGTCCCGCGACCCGTAATCGAACTCCGGCGCACGTTCGGGCGCCTTCGTCATGCGGGCGAGCGTCAGCGAACGAAGCTCGAGGTGCATCGCCGCGGTGTCGGCGTCGCGCAGCCGGCGTGATTCGGTGATGTATGCGCTCCA
>JANOIJ010000297.1:0-105068 GCA_031407575.1 Gemmatimonadaceae bacterium
CCGGACGCTGACCACTCGGCGGTGCCCGGAGCGGGTTCTCCACCAACGAGCGGCAGTTGGCCGAGCAGCGGTCCCATGAGCGCTGTGCGACGAGCCCTGTTGGCCGAGGTGGTATCGGCCTCGTCCTGGACTACGCTGTATGCACTGACCACGGCGGTGTCGAGCGTGACGTCCTTGCGCATCGCACCGAGTTGCGAGCGCCGGAACTCGGCGAACATCACGACGCGCTCCGCCTCCAGTCGCGCGAGGTGCACGGTGTCCTCGGATTCATAGGCGCTGTCCAGGCGCGAGAGAAGCGCCATGATCGCCGGTTGGTTCCCCACGTCAGTAAGCGCACGCGCCATTGAACGATGCGTCTCGCGCGCCTTTCCGTACCGGGCGCGCTCGTCCGGGCTCCACGAGATGCCGGGATGCCACGGCGGGAGCAGGTTCAGCGCTCGGCCGGCGAAGTATCCGCCGAGCTCTCGCTCCAGCGCCTGACCCGCAGGCGCGGACGTCGCCGTACACGAGAGTTGCATCTGGACCGGCTCATCCGGCATCGACACGAACACCGTCGCGCCGCGTTGCTCGAGACTCGCCTGCATCGTGCGCAGCCCGATCACGTTCTCGACGGGCAACGCGATGACCAGGGCCTGACCGAACCGCTGGACGCCGACGTTGCGAGATCCCTCGCGCTGCAGGTCGCCGACGGCAGCGAGCAACTTGTCCGGCGTGTTGAAGGTGGCCACGATGACGTTCCGTGGCGTGGCGAGCACCGAATCGCCAGGCGTGCGCACCAACGTCAGGCTGGACGCGTCGACGGAGCGCACGTCGCCAGCGAGCATGCCGACGTAGATCAGCGCGGCGACCGCGGCCGCGCCACCAAGGCTGCCAAAGTGCAGGATGCCGAAGCCAACGGACGCCAGCACACCGGGAGGGCGCGCGTTCAGGTTCTCGAAGATGTGCAGCGTGTATTGCGCCGCCACCGTGTTCGACAGCTTTGCGCCGAACGTCGCCTTGATCCGGCCGATGATCGCGTTCGCCGTGGCATTCGGCAGCGTCTGTCCGTCATCCGAGCCAGGCGGCACGTGCGCCTTGCGCAGCTCGTTCGTGATCCGCGCAAGCTTGTACATCGCTGGGAGCGACACCGCCATCATGATCGCAACGGCGGTCAACACCTTGTCCGACAACACGATCGCGAGAATCGCCAGTGCCGCGAGCGCGGCGATGCGGAACGCCAGTTCCAGCAGGTGGTGCCGCGAAAACAGGATCGCCTGCACGACCCACCCACCATCCAGCGGTAAGATGGGGAGGAGGTTGAAGCCGTTGAGGGCGAGCGCCGTGAGCGAGATCGTGATGAGCTGCGGTTGGTCCAGCGTCACACCAAGCCAGCCGATGCCCGCGCCGATGACGAGGCCCGGTAAGGGTCCCATCAGTGACACGACGACCTTCTTCCATCCCGCCACGTTGTAGTGCTGGCCGCTCACCGCCGCGCCGAGAAATGGAATAAAGAACATCTTCAGGTTGCGGTAGCCGAACATCCGCATCGCGACCCAATGTCCCATCTCATGGACGAACAGCACCGCCACGATGATCGCGAGGATCTTGGGCGAGAAGCCGTTGCCGCCCATGTTGGTCATGCCCGCGCCGATGAACAGCGCTGCGGAGACGAGCAGCAGGATGATGGTATTGGAGCGACTCGACTTCTTGTTCTGGAGCCTCTCCACCTCCGCCAGGATCGCGGGGTACTGTGAGCCCGTGTCTTCCGCCGACTTCATGCTGCTGCGGAACGCGACCGCAGTCTGGCGCTCGTCCTGCGTGAGTCGAGTGAGCACGCCGCGCGCGAGGTGAAACTCGCGGACGTCCGCGTGCAGGCGCTCGACGGACGCACGCAGCGCATCCTGGTCGGGCACGAGCTGCACGTGGACCGCGCCAAGTTCACCAAGCGCCACCTGGTGGTCCGCCAGCAATTGGCTGGGCGACGCATCGACGTCGCGCACGACCGTGCACGAGGGAGGCGCCAGAAGATCGGGCTTCGACGTGAGCGACCAGAGCCAGCGGCCATCGCCGAGTTCGCTCACGAGCTCACAGAACACCGTCGACACCGCGGGTGTGCGAACGTGCCAGACGCGGTTGTGCACTCGCGCCCAGACGCGGCCGGACTCGTGGGTCAGCGTCGCGAGGTACGTCGTGACCTTGTTGACGTCATCCTCGATGACGTGCCAGATGGGCGAGTGAAAGCCCAGCGCCTTGAGCTGGTACGTGCCGGTGTTGAGGCGTTGCATGATGACGCCAGGCATGCCACTCGCCTGCACCTCGAACGGCGCGAGCGTCTCGACGCTCGGATCGTCCATGACGGTCTGTACACGCGCGCGAAACAGCTTGAACAACGCGAGGGTGACAATGCTGGACCGTGAGCCCCACCAGAATTCGCGGAGTGTGATGCGCCTGCTGTCGACGCGGTAGAAGACGCGCGCGGGTCCATCTGGTGAGCCCGGGTCGTCGATCGCCCCGGCATCGAGCGGAATGGCGTCGGCGGTCAGTCCATCGAACTGCGGGCGAATGCCGAGCGTCATCAGCGAGGTCGTGTCACGAGGAGGGTGCGGGCTCTGGTATCATGACGCTTGCCTCGACGATCCGTCTCTAAACGAGCTCTGCTGGAGTCATCGGCAATGTGCTCCTGCGATTGCAGTGCCGATTGATGTGATCCCGGTCACCGTTGCTCATTGCGATTCACGATGGATACGTGGCATGTTGTGCCGGCGATGCCGCCGGCGCTATCCATCGCTTCAACGCAGGGGATCATGTTTCGTCGCACTCGCATCATCAGCCTGCTCACGGCCGTCAGCATCGGCCTCGGTTGTTCCGAAGCGCTCCTCGAACCAGCTCCGCTCACCGCGCCGTCCACGGCGAACCGCGTCATCATTCCAGGCGCCCAGCCACTCGTGATCAACGAGGTCATGGCCGATCCCAGCGCCGTGAGCGATGCGAACGGTGAGTGGTTCGAGCTGTACAACACCACAGGCGCGCCGATCAGCATTCAGGGGTACCAGATCGCGTCCGCGAATGACGCGGGCTTTACCGTCGCGAGCGCGGTGAGCGTCCCCGCAAACGGCTATGTGGTCCTCGCGCGCGTCGCGTCCTCGGCAGTGAACGGTGGCGTGACGGTGGCGTACGCATACGGCGCGGCCGTGAACCTCATCAACACCAGCGACTGGGTCTCGCTGCGCGATGTCGGTGGCGCGACCGTCGACTCCGTCGCGTGGAGCAGCACCACCGCAGCCAAGTCGTGGTCGCTCAGGAATCCATGGGTGCTCCACACGACGATCGTCAACGGCGCCGTGTGGCAGCTTGCCACCACGACGTACGGCCTCGGCGACTTCGGGACGCCGCGCGCGCAGAACAACAGCTTCACCGCCGAGCTGGTGGTCCGTGTGCTGGATGTCGGGCAGGGGGACGCGAACTACATCTCCAGTGGCACGAGCAAGATCATCATCGACGGCGGTCCGAGCGCGCCGCGCATGGGCGTGTTGCTCGACTCGCTTGGCTTGAACGGGACGACCATCAACGCGGTGATCCTGTCGCACCAGCATTCCGATCACCTGTACGGTCTGCAAGAGCTCTTCAAGACCTCGCGCAACATCACGATCAGCTACTTCTTCGAGAACAAGGACGTCTACGCGGGTGTGGGCCTCGCGCTGCTGCGTGACTCGATCAATGCGCGCGTGTCGCGCGGACAACTGATCTATCGCGACACGGATGATCCGTGCGCCAACGGTCAGGCAATCTGCACCCTGACGCTGAATGGCGGGTCGAAGGTGCACGTCATGAAGCCCAAGCCGTCGGACTCCAATCCCAACAATCGCTCCGCGCCTGTAAAGATCGTGGGGCCGGATACGGCGTCGTTCAGCATGTGGCTCGCCGGCGACGCCGAGCACGGGGCGATCTCGTACTTCCTCGGCGTGACGGGCTATGCGACGAACCCGGGCATGCAGGTGAAGGTGTTGAAGGCCGATCACCATGGCAGTTGCAACGGCGTCAGCAACGCGTACCTGACTGCGACAAATCCGCAGTACGTCACTGCGTCGGTCGCGTCGCCGAACGGCTTCAAGCACATGAACACGCAGGCGAAGTCCATGTTTACGGCGCACGCCAAGCCGTGGTACCGTACGGACGGCAACGGCACCATCGTCTTCAAGACGCCTGGTTCCGCAGGCGGCGGCTACACCGTGACCGTCCTCAAGGGAACGACGAACATGTCCGGCACGTCCGACGCGGCGTCGGTCGCCACCGAATGCAACCCGATCCCATGACGGCGAAAGGCGACGAGCACCGGTGGATGATCGACACGATCGAGGCGGAAGTTGCCTCGGTGGAGGTCGATGGCACGACGCTGATCACCGTTCCACTGTATGTGTTGCCGAAGGGCATTCGGCATGGAGTGATGCTTCGCGTGCGTCATGAAGGTGCGCAGACGGATCGTCGCTCGGTGATCTCCTTGGAGATCGACGAGCCGGCGACTGCTCGAGCGCACAGGCACTCTGCGTCGCAGGTGAGGAAAGGCGAGCGTCAGCCGAATGATCCGGGCGGGGACGTCGCGTTTTGACGTCAGGCCTTCTTCTTCTTCTTCGCCGCTGCTGTCGCCGGTGAGCGCGTGAGCCCCAATGCCGCCTTGACCAGCTCCGGATGCGCGCGAATGTATGCCTGCGTGCGCTTGAGCATGTCTCGTACGGCGGCCTTGTGCGCTTCATCGATGCGTTGGAGCCGCATCTCTTCCTTCTCGAGATGCTTATACCGTTTGTTGCGATCCTCCGGGATCGTGGCGCCCGGGAATGCGGAGCGGTACTCGCGGAAGTACGCGGTCGCCTTCGACGCGCCGATCACGCCGAACCATTCGCCTTCGGCGCGTCGCATCTCGGCGACGTGTGGGTCGCCCTCGAGGTACTTCCAGAGGCCGTCGCCGGCTCCAAGGTAGATGCCGATCTCATGGAGCACGCGCAGCATGTGCTCGAACTCGTCGGGAGCGCGCGCACCGGCGCGCGATCGCCGCGTGGCGTCTATCGTGGCGAGGAGTTCATCGATGGCTGCCCACGGATCGCCGATCGCCAGGATCGCGCGGACGTCGGACAGTGTTGCCCGCTTGGGCGGGGCAACGACGTGAACGAGCATGCGTTGAATCTGCTTCTCGTTCGCCTTGAGGTATCGCTGGAGTGGAAGCCTTAGGGGTGTCGTCCATCCGCGAAACTTGTGATCGATCCGATCGAAGGCCTTCGACGACTTCTTCGTGATCGCCTGCACCTGCCACATGCGATCCACTGGCGCCTTCGCTACGACTCCTCGTGGAAAGAGCGCGATCGCCGCGGCGAGATACGCCGCGGCGAGATCGGCTCCGATGCGCGCCAGCCACTCGCTGGCTTCCGGGACGAACGCGCCGAGCTCGTGCTCGTCGTTGTCGTCGAGGACCGTTTCGATCCCGTGCTCGTACTCATTGTGCAGGGCCAGGTCAGTGACGAGCCAGACGACGCGCAGGATGACCGGCCGTTGAGAGAACGGCGTGTCCGGAAAATGTTCTCTTACCTCCCGCAGCGCGGCAACGAAGGTGGCGGGAGTCTTCGCAGTGATGGCGCGTCGGAGCGCGTGCGTGGCCGGCGACGATGTCATTCAGGGCGTGGGTGGTTGACGAGCTGCCAGAGAGCGAGCGTGCTCTCGGCATCTCTCTACGCAAAGTTTAGCCCAGCCTCGGCCGATAGGCGGCGCATCGAGTGATGTCACGTCACTGCCGCACCGCCACGAACCGCGCCGTGTCGCTGGCGAATGCGCTGAACACACCGAGCCCACCGTGGATATTCGTGAGCGGCTCGTTGAGATCGCGCGAATCCTGCTGACGGCTGGCATAGAGTTGCGCGTACTCTTCATTGATGCGGAAGACGCGCAAGCGGTGACGACCAAGGTAGGTCAGCATCGGCCCGACAATCTGAAATGAATCGGCGGCGGTCGGCGGAAAGATCAGCCTTCCACCAATGAAGCGAATCGCGCCCGTCGTATCGATGACCGGCGTACGCGTCGTCTCGAGATTCTCGACCGTCACGTAGTACAGGGCGCCCGAGCTCCCTGGCCACCGAATCGTGAGGCGAGCCGCCGCGATGTCAGGACGCAGGCCCGGCACGATGGACGCAAAATCCGGGATCTTGACCGTATCCGACGACAGACTCACCGCTCCTGGCGGCGCCGGAACCTTGGTCGTCGCCGTGAGTGTCAGGCCGGCGACGTTCGCCTCGAGCGAGAAGACATCGCCAACGCGTACGACGAGGTCATTGCCCACGTAGCGGTAGTATCCACTGTCTCCCGGCGCCTTGACGAGTGTGTACGTCACGCCGTTGCGCCTCAGGACGACGTTGGCGTCGTTGATCGGAATGGGAATCGTGTCCTCGGCGGCAAGCGTCGTCGTCCACGTCAATTGGATGTCGCTCACGGGCTCACCAGCGTACAGGTAGGCGCGAACGACCGGCTGCGCGGAGTAGTCCACCACGGGCTCGGTCGAGCTGCCGCACGCCGCGAGGGCCACGACGCAGGCGCTCGCCACGAGCAGGGAGGGGCGAAGCGAGGAGTGCAATCTCAGCGTGAGCATCAGCGGCTTCCTCCAGATGAGTCTCCGAACATCTTCGTGATGTCGCGGAGCGTGACTTTGAGATCGAGGCTCGGCAGGAAGCCGAGCTGGGTGACATCGGTGATCGCCAATGGCGACTGGCTGAGGTCGAACTTCCGGTACGACACGTTCCGCCGGTTGGTGATGTTGTAGAAGGACAGGCCGAGCTTCCAATCGAGGCCATCGGACCGGAACAGGCGCGAGACGGCGACGTCGGCGCGTTCATACGCGGGCAGGCGCTGCGCGTTCTTGTCGCCGACGTGCACGTACGTCTGCGTGCTGCCGTCCAGCAGCTTCACCTCGTACTGGCTCTCCGGCGCGGTGTACGGCCGACCGGAGCCGTACAGTGCCGTTGCGGACAGCTCCCACTTGCCAATGGCATACGCACCGAATGCCTTGGCTTCGTGTCGCTGGTCGTACTCCGAGGGAAACGGATTCCCTTGATCGATGGCGGCGAACGTATTCGTGCCCTTGGCGAGCGTGTAGCTGGCCCACCCCGTGAGCGCGCCGGCCTTCTTGGACGCCATGAACTCGAGGCCGCGGACGTTCCCGCTCCCCGTGTAGAAGAATGAGCTCGAATTCACGGCGAACGCATTGCGATACCGGCGCGAGAAGATCGCAATGTCCGTCAGTACCTTCTCGTATGCCTCCACGTGGAACGCCCATCGCGGCCGATCCACCGACACGCCGACGATGCGATGCTCAGCCGCACTCGGCGTGAGTAGCGTGTCCGCGAGCAGCCAGAAGTCGCGGCTGCCTTGCAGGACGTCCTCATTCTCCACGCGACTCACGAACTGGTGATACCGCCCCCACGCGCCCTTCAGTTGCAACCACGACGTGAGCTGTGCCGTTGCCGATAGCCGAGGTTCGATGTACGTCGTCGACGTTGCGTCGTAGCTGCTCGCGCGCACGCCCGTGGTGATGTCGATGGCGGAGAGCGGTGTCCACACGTGCTGCGCATAGAGCGCCGAGAGGAGCGCGCGACCGTCGCGCGTCGTGTTGCGACTGCGCTGCGTCGTGTCGCTGGAGTTGACGAGAAAGTCGTACGTGACGCGATTGCGCGTGACCCACGTGCCAAATGCCAGCTGGGACCAGCTGGCAACGCGCAACTCGTTGTCCACGCGGAGTGTCACGTCGTCCACGCGGTTGATCTCGTTGAACCCGAAGGTGAAGCTCGTGCCGTTGGCTCCCGAGCCGCTGCTCGAGCGCGAACCGTCGCTGCTATACCGCGACACGGCGACGAGGGCATCGGAAGACAACCGGTTGCCCCATTGCCGGAACCATCGCCCGCTTGCGCCGCGATTGCCCCACGCCGTGACGTCCTGAATACCGTCCGAACCGGCGCTGTTTGTACCGGTGCCCGTTACCAGGATACCTCCACCAGGACCCGGCGGGCTGGACTGCGACTGATCGAGATTGTCCCTCCCGGCGTAGAGGCTGAGGGCAAGGAAGTCTCGTCCGGACGGCCGATAGGTGAGCTTGCTGTTCAGGTCGTAGAAGTAGAAATCGGGACTCACGCCCTGCTGCTGGAATGGATTGCGACCACCGGGGCCGCCTCCGACCGATCCGGTGCGGGGAGGCGAGCTCGTTGACGTCGAGCCGCCGCTCACCGCGAACAGCCTGTTGTAGAGCCCACTCTTGATGATGTCGGTGTACGACCGACGCGCCGAGAGGAGCCACGACCCGCTGCCCAGCGGGATCTCCATCTCGCCGCGCGCGCCAAGGAGGTTCAGGCCCACACTGCCGCGCACAGTGTGTTCGTCGCCGGACTTGCCCGTGAGGTCAACGACGCTCGACAACCGGCCTCCGTACCGCGCGGGAAATCCGCCGGCAAAAAGCTGGATGTCCTTGAGCGCGTCGGTGTTGAACGCGCTGAACATTCCAAAGAAGTGATCGACGTGGTACACCGTCATGCCGTCGAGCAGAACGAGGTTCTGGTCGGGCGCGCCGCCACGGACCGACAGATTGGCGCTTCCGTCGCCGGTGCCGCTGACGCTCGGCAGCATCTGCAGTGTGCGGAACACGTCGGCTTCGCCGACCGACGGCATCGCCTCCACTTGCGCGGGCGAGATGGCCACATGACTGACGCCCGATGCGATCACCGGAGCCATCCCGTGATCCGGATCCGCCGTCGTCGTCGTTCCGGCGAGCAGGACGGCCGTGCGCACCAGCGCCACGGAGAGCGGCTTCTCCAGTGCGTCACCGGACACGACCCGTTGAAACACGCGGTAGCCGATGTACTGGACGCGGACGGTGTGCGTAGCGACGGGGATGTCCACGAGCGCAAAGCGGCCGTCCGCGTTGGTCTCGGCGGATCGGTTGATGCCGCTGATCGTCACGCGCGCATGTGGCAGCGCCTCACCGGTGGCGGAGTCGCGCACGATGCCGCCCAGGGTGACTGATTGACGCGGCGCTTGCGCGCCGAGCGTGCCGGCTACGAGCCACAGCACGAAGAGAAGTGGGAGTCGCATGGGCAGGGAGTGAACGGGGAATGGTGTCCCAGTCAGGCCGCGCACGGCCGAGAGGATCGATGCCTTTCGAGACACGCGTCGCGGAGCGGACCCTACGCCGGTCGTCAAGTCTGTCCACAGGTACGTGGACAGTAACGGTATCCAATACAAGCACGGCAGAGGAAATGGCCGGTGGACCGGTGTCGGCGTATACTGCAGCATGCCGAGCGCCCAACCCCTGCGTGAGCAAGCCGCGCCCAATGCGTACGAGCGCTTGCGCGACCTCATCGTGCGCGGGCGCCTCGCGCCCGGCGCACGCGTCGTGGAGGTGGACATCGCCGCGCGCCTCGGTGTGAGTCGAACGCCGGCGCGTGAGGCCATCCACCAATTGGAGCATGAGGGCCTGCTCACCTCCACGGGCAACGCGGGCCGCACGCAGCTCGTCGTGCCGTCGCTCACGGTCGATGACCTCGTGGACCTCTATAGCATCATGGCGTCGCTGGAGGGCACGGCTGCGGCGAATATCACGCGGCTACCAGCGGCGCAACGGCTGGCCCTCGGTCGCGCCCTCAGGAAGGCCGATGATGCGTTCAAGCGAGTCGCCAGAAGCGCTCAGCCAAGTTCGGACTTGCTGTTCGAGTTGCACGGTGCCTTCCATCAGCAGTTCGTGGACGCCGGCGCCACGCCGCGCCTGCGCGATCTCATCGCGCGCATTCGTCCCCAGATGGACCGGTACGAATACGCGTACGCTCCGCTCGTGGGTCCGTCGTTCGACGTTACGTTCCGGGAGCACCGCGCAATCATTCGCGCCCTGGCCACGGGGAGCAGGGCAGCCGCCGAGAACGCCGTGCGCGCCAACTGGCTGAACAGCGCCGATCGGCTGGCAACGGCCATTCATCGGAGCGGGCCCCGCGGTGATTGGTAACCGCGGGGTCTTTGCTGCGGACGTGAACGCTCTCGAGGACGACATGGATGGAGTGAGCCTTCCCGAGTGGATCGAGCCGATGGCGGCGACACTCACGCAGGAACGATTCACCGGCGACGAGTGGACCTTCGAGCGCAAGTTCGACGGCATTCGCTTGCTTGCATTCAAGCGGGGCAGCGAGGCAACGCTCTATTCACGCAACCGGCTCGAGCAGCACCTACCGGCGGTCTCCGCGGCGATTGCGGACCTGCCGGTGCACGACCTGATCCTCGACGGCGAGATGACGTGGGGACCTGATCGCGGCGCATATCATGTCTTCGACGTCGCCTGGGCCGACGGACGCGACGTCACGCGCCTCCCGCTCGCGCACCGCCGAACGCTCCTCGACGCGTTGCCGCTGCACGCGCCACTCCATCGCGTTCCCGAGATCATCGATGCCGAGCCATGGCAGCGCGCGCGCGACGAAGGGTGGGAAGGGGTGATCGCCAAGCGTCGCGATTCTGCATACGAGCAGAAGCGGTCGAAGCACTGGCTCAAGATGAAATGCGAGACGTCGCAGGACTTCGTCGTCGGTGGCTTCACCGATCCGCAAGGGGCGCGCGTCGGACTCGGCGCGTTGCTCGTGGGTTACGTCGAGGGCGACGACTTCATCTTCGCGGGGAAGGTCGGTACCGGGTTCGACACGCAGCTGCTCCTGGATCTTCGCGCACGTCTCGATACTGCGGAGATCGACGCGACCCCCTTCACGAAAGCCACCGGCCTGCCGCGCGTCCGCACGCACTGGGTGCGGACGAGCATCGTGGTGCACGTCGCGTTCATCGAGTGGACGGTGCATCGCAAGCTGCGGCACTCGAGACTCCTCGCGGTGCGGGACGACCGCCCATGATCACGCATCCGGAAAAGGTGCTGTTCCCGGACGATGGCATCACCAAAGGCGAGCTCGCCGCGTACTACGAGCTCGTCGCGCCGCTGATGGTGCCGCTCATGTCACACAGGCCGGTGACGATGGAACGCTTTCACAAGGGCATTGGGGAAAAGGGATTCTTCCAGAAGAACATTCCCAAGGGTGCACCGGAATGGCTGGAGACGGTCGCCGTGCCGAAGAAGGATGGCGTCGTCAACTATCCGATCATCACCGACGAGCGCGGCATCATGTGGCTGGTCAACCAGAACTGCATCACGGCGCATGTGTGGGCGTCGCGCGTGCCGGATCTCCTGCATCCCGATCTCTGCGTCTTCGATCTCGATCCGCTCGACGACGATGCGGGCACCATGCGCGACGCGACGCTGCTCCTCCGCGACCTGTTGGCGGAGCTCGGGTGCCCGAGTTGGGTGAAGACGTCGGGCTCCAAGGGATTTCACGTCGTTGTCCCGCTGGATGGAACGGCGGATTCCGGCCAGGTGGCGCACTTTGCGCACCGCGTTGGTCGCGCACTCGTCGAGCGCGACCCTGCGCACCTCACGCAGGAGTTCTACAAGGCCGATCGCGAGGGGCGCATTCTCGTCGACACGGGGCGCAATGAGCTCGGCGCCACCTTCGCGGCTGCGTACGCGGTCCGCCCGAAGACGCAGGCGCCGGTGTCCGCGCCATGCACATGGGATGAGGTGGAGCGCGGAGCGGCGCAGCCGCAGACATTCACGCTTCGCGGCATGGCCGAGCGGCTCGATGCCGTTGGGGATCTGTGGTCCGAGTTGCATCTCACGCCGTGCGCACTGCCGGCTGCGCCCTGAGGTGTCCTGACGCGCGTCGAGTCCAGTGCGATTGTGAAAAGCGCGAGAACGGATTCGACGGATGTCACGGAAACTACCCGATCGCCTGGGCACACCGCGCAGTACCCGGCAGTTCCTGTAGCATCCGTCAGATCCGCGTGCGCGCTTTCGACTTGCGTCGTGTGGTAGATCGCGCGCGCCGGCGAACGTACGTCGTCGCAGCCAGCGCACCAACAATTTTTGGCGTGGTCCGCGACATACACATTTCCGATCGCATCGACGGGCAATGCCCAACAGGTCTTCGCCCCACATGCGCTCGGTGAGCGGACCGACACCGAGCGTGGTCACGGTTCCGTCCGGAGCTATGTGGCGAACGTACGGACCGTCGGCCACGTACGGAAGCCCGTTCGGTCCCCACGCCGTGCCATCGATGCCCATGAACTGCGGGCAGCACGTTGGCGGTAACGATCAGCAGCAGGAGGAGTCGCAACGACCCATTCATGGCTGGAGAGAGCGAAGGGAATCGCGTCGCCAACGTTCCGTTGATGCTTTGTCCACGGCGAGGAGGACGCTAGACGATCACGAGCACGCTGGCGCCACCGCCGCGATCACCGGTAGGTGGTCGGACGGGAAGCGCCCGTCCCAGCTGTCGGGGAGGATGGCATGTGTAAGCACGTCAACCCCTGGCGACACCATCACGTAATCGATGCGGCGGCCGGGCTCGATCGCCTTGAACGCGTTCCAGCTGGACGTCGGCCCGTAATGCGCCGTGCGGCTCGTTGTAAACGCGTCGGCCAACGGCGCGATGGCGCCTGGCATCGTGTCGCGCGTAAAGATCCGGTACGCGACGCTCGACGGCGTCGTGTTGAGGTCTCCGGTCACGATCACCGGAAGCCCGCCGGCGAGCGTCGCGAGGCGGCGGCGGATGAGCCGCGCGCTCTCCTGGCGCGCCTGCTCGCCCATGTGGTCGAAGTGCGTGTTGAGATGCAGCAGTTGGCAGCCGGAGCGCTGGTCGCGAAAGCGCGCATACGTCGCGATGCGCTCGATCGCGGTGTCCCATCCCTTGCTCCCTGCGATCTCCGGTGTCGGCGAGAGCCAGAAGGTGCCGCTGTCGAGGAGCGCGAGTCGGTCGGTGCGATAGTAGATCGCGCTGAACTCGCCGGCCTCTCGCCCGTCGGCGCGCCCGACGCCCACGCGAGCCCAGCCGGGCAGCCGTGCGTCAAGGTCGACGAGCTGCCGCAGCAACGCTTCCTGCACGCCAACCACGTCCGCCGAGTGGAAGCGGATGAGCGACGCCACCCAGTCCTTCCGGTTCGGCCACGCGTTCACGCCGTCGCCCGGATTGTCGTAGCGGATGTTGAAGGACATGACGCGGAGCGGCTCGGTCGCGGTCGTCAGGTCAGGCCCGCTGCGCAGAGACGCGCGGCAGCCTGCGGCGAACAGGAGCGCGAGGGAGAGCACGGCGAGCGTGCGGAAACGGTGAGCGATGGGGCGTGGCATGAGGCGTCGAGTGGAGTGCGGGAGATGTCCGACTATTCTACTCCCCACGATCACTCCGACAATGCCCCCTCCGTAGAGCGTCGGCGCAGCCGGCAACAGCGGCTGCGACGGAGTCAGAGCGTCGTGCCGAGCACCGCGCCGAGCCGTGCGCGGTACGACCGGCTCAGGCGAAGCCGGGTTCCGTCGGTCAGCGTGACTGCGTAGTCGCCGTGAAATTGGGGGACGAGCTCCTTCACCTGGCCGATCCGAATGATCGTCGAGCGATGGATCCGCACGAACTCCGCCGGGTCCAGCTGCGTCTCGAGGGCGTTCAATGTTTCCCGGACGAGGTGGACACGGGTGCCGACGTGCAGCCTGAGGTAATCGTCGTCCGCCCCGACCCAATCCACGTCGGCCACGTCGACAACCGTGACCGATCGCGTCGACCGCACGACGATGCGCGTGAGATACTCGCAGCGCTGCTCGCGTCCGGCCGATCCGTAGAGGCGCGCGAGATCCTTCAGCGTCTCCTCCGCGAGCGTCGCCGAGCGGTGCTCGCGGAGTCGCTCCCGAACGCGTTGCATCGTCGTCCGGAAACGATCCTCGTCCACCGGCTTGAGCACGTAGTCGAGCGCGTGATGCTCGAAGGCGGCGACCGCGTAGTCGTCGAAGGCCGTGACCAGCACGACGGCACGGACTGCGCCCGGGCCCAACTGCTCCAGGACCTCGATGCCAGTGGCGCCGGGCATCCGCACATCGAGGAAGAGGACGTCGGGGGTATGCGCCCGCACCGTCTCGATCGTCGCGGGCCCGCTATCGCTCTCGGCGACGACGACGACGTCTCGCTCCCGAGCGAGCAGATTGGTGAGCATGCGTCGGGCGAGCGACTCGTCGTCGGCGACGACGACGCGCAGCGAGTCAGCGGATCCCGGCATCGCCTGCGTCCCACGTCGCCCACGGTATGCGGATCAGCACGCGCGTTCCTGAGGGCTCACGCTGCACGATCCGAAAGGTCTGCTCGTCGCCGAAATGCTTCTCCAGCCGCTCGCGCGTGCTGGACAGGCCCATGCGCTCGCGCTGGCCGTTTCCGTTGCCGGCCGACATGCCGACTCCGTCATCGTCGACCTCGAGTGCGAGCCACCGCTCTTCGTGACGCGCGGCGATGCGCACCGTGCCGCCGCGCATCGAGGGCTGGATGCCGTGCAGGATCGCGTTCTCCACCAACGGCTGGAGTAGCAGCGTGGGCACGTCGGCATCGAGCGCCGCGGGTTCGCAATCCAGTTCGATGATCAGCCGCGCTCCGAATCGGACCTGCTCGATGGCTGTGTAGCGCTCGAGGAGCTCGAGCTCGCGTCGGAGCGCCCACGTGCGCTGTCCGTCTTCGGCCAGCGTCGCGCGAAGCAACTCGCCCAGCCGAGCGAGCATCCGCTGGGCCTCGCGCGGCTCGTCGATGATGAGCGAGGAGATGGAATTGAGCGCGTTGAAGAGGAAGTGCGGGTGAAGCCGCGTGCGGAGCAGGTCCAGCTGCGCGTTCGCCACCGCCGCCGTGAGTTGCGTTGCACGCAGCTTGCGCGCGGCGGACGTGGTGTAGTGCCGGACCGCGAGAACGAAGACGACAAAGGACCAGTAGGTGAACACGACCCACAGCACCCAGGTCCTGGCCATCATGACGAACGTCGGCAGGAAGGGGAGTGTCGGATTGTCGTTCACGACGAGCAGCGAGTCCCACAGCTGCGTTGCCGTCGCGATGATCAGGCTGACCGCGAGATGCACGGGGACCGAGACACGCCACCGCCCTCCCTCGAACCGGAATCGGCGCGTCAGGACGAGCACGATGACCGGCACGCTCACGAGCCACACGACGAATCCCTGTAGCATGAAGCCGAGGACGTCGAGCAGCGGGGGATAGACACGGCTCGAACGGGCGTTCACGTACACTTGCACCGTCGTCATCGCGAGGTTGACGATCCAGAACAACACGATCAGGGGCCAGAGGATTCGCGGGTCGTCGCGCTCCTCGATGCTCGTGTCGAACGCGTGATTGGCCACGGTCACCATCGCTCCACGGATCGCGGTGATCGGATGCGACGCGCACCCTGGCGACAGCTTAACGCTCGGCGCGTCAGCGGCACAGCGCGCCGACTGACGATCCGCCGCATCAGAGTGACGATTCACCGCATCGATCGGCCGCGCTACGGGATGGCCGTTGGAGCAGGCGCGCACGCCGGCTAGCGTCCCCTCGTCGGCGTGTGGAATTCACTCAATCGGAGCAGAGTCCCGATGCGGAAAGCAATCGTGGGGATGTACCTCGTGGGCGCGATGACGTCAGTGGGATGCGCGGGAGGGAGCGTGCGTCACGACCACGCGGCGCAAGGTACGGCGCAGATGCGTTTCTCGGGCGACGTCGCGCAATCCGGAATGCAGTCGACGGTCGCTCGCGACACGGCTCGCCTCCGCGCTGCCACGGCCGCGTTCCGGTCGTTGGATGCCGCGGTGGCCGCGGGCTACTCGAGTTCCGGCGGCTCGTGCATCGGCCATCCAACTCAGGGTGCGATGGGCTTTCATCACACCAACGAGAAGCTGGTCGACGACCGCGTCGAGCTGGAGCGTCCCGAGATCCTGGTGTACCGTCGCACACCGAGCGGCGAGTACCTGCTCAGCGGCGTCGAGTACTTCGTTCCCTTTTCGGTAACGCCCCGGACGGCGGAGCCGCCAACGGTCATGGGGCAGCAGCTCAAGCCGTTCGACCAAGGGAAGTTCTGGTACCTGCACGCGTGGATATGGCTGGAGAATCCCTCGGGACTGTTCGCCGACTGGAACCCGAAGGTCAGCTGCGGCTGAGCGTCAGGGCGTTAGCCCATCACGCGCGCGAGCGCGGCAGTCGCTGCGGAGCGTGGACGGTTACCGCAGAACCATCAGCGAGAAAGGCTGACGCAGGTCGCTCGCGAAGGATGGCCGCCAGCGCAGTTCCATATACGGACGCGAGATTCCCGGCGATCACCGGCGGCTCTACGTCCCACACCCGCCACTGCGGATGCTCGACCTGATACTCGATCGTTGTGCCGTCCCGCTGTCGCGTGTAGCCCCAGAAGTGCTCGGTGATGAACTCCTCCTGGCTCTCGGGTACGACGCGCCGCCCGCTGCCGATGGGGGCGACCGCGAGGCTCGTCCACTCTCCATGGCTGCGCCAACCATACTCCACTCGACGTGGGACGCCGTCAGGGCCAGGCGCGCCGAACTGGTGCCGCATCGGAAGCGCGCGATACGGCTCATTGTAGATCGCGCGCGCGACGCCCGCGATGGCGCGCCGAGGCACGAGCTCGCGAACGAAGGTGAC
Organism: Gemmatimonadaceae bacterium; assembly: GCA_031407575.1. Classification (GTDB taxonomy): domain Bacteria; phylum Gemmatimonadota; class Gemmatimonadetes; order Gemmatimonadales; family Gemmatimonadaceae; genus AG11. Next base: position 16,527 of record JANOIJ010000297.1, read on the forward strand.
CCCGCGTCGAACGTCCTGATTCACTGTTCGGCGGACGTAGAAGCGGAGATTGACCTCTTCGAAGGTGCGATGCCATGGGATCGGCACGCCCAGTAGACGCGTGTTGGCGAAGAGAAAGCCGACGAGGCTGACAAAGGTCGCGCCATTCCATGAATCAAGCGCGGTGCCATCTGGTACGAAGGGTTCCAGCACAGCAGGATCAACCGCGAAATTGATCATGACCAGGTTGCGCCATTCTGCGGTCAGGAACGCTCGAGGCATGGCGCAATGTGTGAGTGGCGAATGGCGTCGATGAGGTCGGATCGCGCAGTCAGGAGTTGGAGCACGGTCTAAGAGGCTGTGGGCGGCTCGCTCGGGTCGCTGTCGCTTGGCGGTCCATCCCAGCGCCAGCAAATGTCGTGCATCCCGAGCGCCGCCAGGACGCTGCTCACCTCTCGCGCGAGCTGGTGGATTGCCTGCCGGTGGTCGGGGGCCCGGCGACCTGTGAGCCGCGCGAGGAAGCCCGGGACGTGGAGTGGCGCAACCTGTAGCATCCACTGCTGAGAGCCAATGGCGGCGAGCGAGATGTCGAGCGCGCCTTGGCCCTCACCATAGCCGACGATCCACCCGACGTCTTGCCAATTGTCGGTCGGTTCGACGGCGCCGCCGCGAGTCAGGAGCGCAACCTCGATGGCTCTGGCGATCCCGGCTCCTGGCGGATGCGGGTCATCAGGGTCGGGAGGTGCTGCGCCGACGAACCGCACGTTGAGGGAAAGAGCATTCGCAACCGGACTCCGTGTAAGAACTGTCTGACGCCCGACGCCGGAGCGCAACTCCTACCCGCTCACTTCGACCCCGCGCGCCTCCTCCCCCACAAACTCAACTGTGAACCAGTGGTCCTTCGCAACGGCACAGTGCGTCACGGTCCACGGACCGGCGAGCACGGCGTGTCGAGGCAACTCCAGGCCAACAAACCGCAGATCATCGATGTGCGTTGCGTCCACACGCGGTTGCGAGTGCTCGATGATGGCGCGCCGGCAACGAGCAGTGAGTCCATCGACATCAAGGAGCAGCGATTGCGTGAGCGCGAGGTCGGCTGTCGGAGGGTCGCCGTTCGATGGGATGATGACGGTAGTCGGGTGACTGAACCCCGACGGCGTGTACTCCACTTCCCAATAGTTGTCCACTTCGCCCCGCCGCCCGAAGTAGTGAATCATTCCGAAGACGGGATGAAGCAACTGGCGGTGCTCTTCCCGTCGCAACAGATCGGCGTTCATCATGTGCCAAATGCGTTTGAGGATGCCAGGCATGTGCTACGGCACCGAAGTAATGTTGACGGGGACCTCGGTCGCCGCAGTGTGAAGAGCCAACGCACCAGCCAGCCTGCGAGCAACCGGGTGGGACGCGAGCGCGGGACTTTCGATGGGGAGCTCGTCAACGCAGGCGGACGTCAACGGCCTTTGCGACGGCGGTCGTGCGCAACCAGGGGCGAACGCGAGAAGCGCAATCAGGGGCCAGCACGTTCTAGAGCGTTGCCTCATTTGATTTCAACTCGCGCGGGCCGGCATCAAAGACGATGAGCGTCCCAAGTCAGATCTGGCTGCTCGCCTCCTCATCGGTGTACCAAGGTTGCTCATCGCTCCGGACGCGATGAAAATGCACGATTGGATCGTCCAATGTTGTTACGTACACGCGAAACTGATACGGCGGAAAGGAAACTCCGGCCAGAGAATGTCGGCTGCGCGGTGCATTGAACTAACTCGTAGCACAGAAGGTCCTTCTCGAAGTATGTGTACCTTGACTCATGCGCGAGAGGGCCGAAGCGCATCCACCCAGGTCAGTCCCAGCTGAGCCATGAAGCGCCCGAGTCGCCGGTCAATCCGTCGGCTCAACAGATTGGCAAGCGTGATCCCGACCATGGCGAGCGGATCGGGTAGTGCCCTTGCATCGCAAACGTCATCAGGAAGGCATTGAGCCATCCAGCGATGCCTCCGAAAAGGGCGCCACCAACCAGGCGTCCTTTGCTCGGAAGCAATGGGTCCACGAGATGGCCAAGCGTCGTGAGCTGGCGCTTGAACCCGTTTCGAATCGGTTGGCCTGCAACGGGAAGGCTGATCATTTCGTCCAACGCTCGCTCGAGCGACTCGGCATCGATATCGAGTTCTTGAGCGATGCGCCGCAGCTCGGCGACCGTCATGCCGGTTGGTCGAGGAGGCTCTCGAGTTTGCCCGCTCGATGACCGCTCGCATTTGTGCGTCGGTGAGAACGACATCATCCGAAGACTTGTCATCTGTCATGGCTGCGTCCTCTCAGCGCTTCTCATCAGGAAAGCTGCTCCAGGCAGCGACGGCGTTACGACGCCGGTCATTGGACGATCTTCCAAAAGGAGTCCTTGCGGACAATCTTGCCGTCGACGAACTCGAGCAAGTCGATTCCTCGCACGCGGATCGGTTGACCGGTCACCGCCGTCCCGCTCAGGGTCCACTCGGAGACTCCGTGATCTCCGCCGACCCAATGCGCATCCTCTCCGTAGTGCACGTCCGGGATGCCCTGAAACCGCGTCGCAAGTGCGGCCCGAACAGCCGACTTTCCGGCGAAGCGATCGCCGCGCGGACCCGCCCCCCTCGGCATGTACAGCACGCATTCATCCGCAAAGTAGCCCATGATGGCGTCGAGATCGTGGCGATTGAACGCCGCCAGGAGCTCCTTCAGCAACTCGACCGTCACGCGCTCGGGCATACGGTTACCTCGCCAGTGGATCTGGTGGAGACGTCACCTCGAGCCGCCAACCTTGTTCGATGCACCGCGCTACGTGATCGCATGAGTCAGTCTAGCCCCAGATCGTAGACGAACCGCGCCTCGGGACGGAGTTGTCTCCGCGCGCAACCTGTCTCCTTCTCAACCACGTCGAGGTAGCGCTTCCAAAGAGCTCCCTCGTAACGACCAACAGCACTCGGTGATACTCTGGCTGCGACGTAGTCGTACAACAGAGCAACCGAATCAAGATCCTTTGCATCGCGATCAGGAATCTCGATGTCAAAGACGGTCTCGATCTCCATGACCAGCTCAACGACGTCGAGTCCCATCGAAGATGGAGTCCAGGTGGTTACCCAATGGCTATGCTGCTGCGAAGGCGCGTGAACAAGGCTGCCGGCAAGTGCGACATCATGCTCGAAGCGAGATCCACGAACTAGAGCGCGAGTCCGCCTCAATGGCAAGCAGCCTCTCACGCGACCGCGCGCGGCAGTCGAGCGCGTGAACACTGAAAGGCACGTGCGTTGCTACTCATTGTGGCCGCGAAGCGACCGCCAGTATTCAGTCAGCCGAGACGGCTATCGGGCAACGTCACTTCGCTCGTGCACCGCGCGCCGCTCGCCGGCGCCACCATATGAGGAGGTCGGCATGCCGGAACCCGAGACCATCCGCCGAGCACGCGCCGACAAGCGCGAGGGGAAGGCACCCTCGACGCAAGCTGGCGAGTTCGTGCGCGAGGAGATCCATCACATTCGCGAGGGGAAGCACGGTGCCACGTCCACCAAGCAGGCCATCGCGATCGGCCTGTCCAAGGCGCGTCGCGCAACGAAGGTGTCGGCAAAGCGTTCGCGCGCGGCGCTTGGCGCGCTCAAGAAGGAAGGGGGCGCTGCGGCGTCGAAGACCGCGCTCGCGCGCCACGCGAAAGCGAGCGCGCGCAAGCGCACCGCCGCCGATCGGTCAGCGTCTGCGAAGAAGGCCGCGCGCACGAGGGCGCGCAACGCATGAACGCGCAAGAGTTGTCATCCTGAACGCAGTGAAGGATCTGCACCTCATCACGACGGAAGTGCAGATCCTTCGCGACGCTCAGGATGACATGTGGCGCCAGCCGTCACTCGAACTCGCGAAAGCCCGCGTCTTTCAGTGCGCCGCGTAACAGCCGCTGCTGTTCGGCGTCGAGCCGAGGGCGCGGCGGAAGGCACGAGCCGCAGTCCAGCCCAGACCACGCCAGCATCTGCTTCACGGCAGGAAAGACGGGGAAATGCAGCGTCAGCCGGATCAATGTGTTCACGCGCTGCTGTAAGGCCTGGGCCTCACCCCACCGGCCGGACGTCGCGGCGTCATAAATGCCGACGAAGAGCTCGGGGACGAGATTGTAAAAGGTGCCGATGCCGCCGTCGGCGCCCATCAGCAGGCCCGCCGCCAGCACTTCGTCGCGACCGTTGAAGACGCTGCGCGCGGGCCGCTTGACCTGCTGCATCCGGAAGAGGTCGAAGTCCGTGAACTTCAACCCGATCACGTTGGGCAGCTCGCACAAGGTCTCCAGTTGTTCCGTGCTCGTGATGGACGACGAGAGCTCGGGAAAGTAGTAGACCAGCAGCGGGAGATCGCTGCCGCGCGCCAACGCGTCGTAGTAGCTGAGCACTTCCGAGAACGCGAAGCGGCCGGCCAGTGGCGGCAGGCTGCTGATCGCGTGCGCCCCAACCTTGGCGGCATGCGACGCGAGCGCGAGCGCTTCATCGAGCGACGCTGCCCCGACGTGCACCACGACATGCCGATCCTTGGGCGTGCACGCCACCGCCGTCTCGACGATCAGTTGTCGTTGCTCGAGGGACTGGAGCATCCCCTCACCAGTTGTGCCGCAGACGTACACGCCGTGAACGCCGGCGCTGTACAGCCGCTCGAGCAGGCGCTCGAAGACGGCGGGCACGAATCGCCCGCCCTCATCCAATGGAGTGATGGTCGCGGGTAGGATGCCTCGAATCGACGTCGTCACGGTGTGGTCAGCCACGCTTGGGTAAGGTGCGCAAAGGTGATTCGCTCGTACGGCGTTCGCGTGCCGCGCTCGAACAGCACGCCAACCGACAGGTCCGGCAGCGCCACGAGACTGGAGTACGCGGCTGGGCCTTCGTGAATGACGCGCGCGACAGGCCAGCTCGCGCCCTCATCATAGCTGAGCCGCACCGTCATGCGCTCTCGCTTTGCGCTGGCCGGGTTGGCAAAGATCAGCCGAGTGCGATCGTGGGTTCTGCTCGTCGACAGCCGCAGCAGGCTCGCTTGTGCGGGCGGCTCGACGAGGGCGCGATCAGCGGACGCCGCCGAGAGCGTGTGCCCGCCATCGACACTCGTCGCCACCATGCGGTAGTTCTCTCGCAGCGGCGGGTGGTTGCGCATGTTCAGCATGAGCCGCCCATCGGCCAGCTCGACGACCTGGCTCTCGTTCGTGCCTGCGTCGGCACTGGCGCCCAGGCTCCAGCTCCTGCCTCCGTCGTCGCTGAAGATCAGGTGCGAGCGATGGATGCCGCTGCCAGCCTCCGCGTGGTTCGCGGGGATCACGAGTCGTCCCGTTCGCGTCTGGATGCCGACGCCCGGGCCTGTTGCGTACCACGTCCAGTTGGCGTGCTTCACGCTGGCGGTAATCTCCGCGGGCGTCGACCACGTTGCGCCATCGTCATCGGACTTCATTGCCCAGACCGTGCGTCCGCCCTTGGCCGTGCCCGCGATGATGTCCCGCTCGCGATCGGTGCCGACGTTGTGCGTCGTCAGCAGCCAGATGGTGCCGGTCTTCGCGTCGACGACAGGGCAGGGGTTGCCGAACGTGTTCGGCCCGTTGTCGCCGATGACCTGCATGGGCGACCACGATCTGCCGCCGTCGAAACTGCGCCGCACGACGAGGTCGATGTCGCCCGCGTCTCCGCCGCCGGTGCGCCTGCCTTCCGCGAACGCGACCAGCGTCCCCTTGGTCGTCGCGATCAGCGACGGGATGCGGTACGTGTGATACGCACCCTCACCCGCGACGTACACGTCCGCGTAGCGCGGCGCCGGTGGGTCGACGGGCGTGCGCGCGAACGCGCCGGAGCAGCCGAGTGTGAGCGCCGCACATGTGCACAGGCGAAGGCGATGAATGGATCGCATGGATGGGTCAGTCTCCGATGGGCGCACGCGCGCTCGGCGTGAAGCTCTTTGTGAAGGCGTCAGGAGTGGCGCGAATGAAAGTGACTCTAGGGTTCTCAAAGACCACAACTCGCCGATTTTGAACAGCGACAACCCGCCGACACAGCGGACCTGCGGCAAACCTCAACCGACCGACGCGCATGCATATGAAGCCTTCCCAAGGTCCACGAAGCACGAATGCGCGCGGAGCAAATCGGCCTTTTGTCCGCCCCGAGTCGGCGCCCTGTGGCAGTTCTGAGATCGCGCAAACCTTTCATTGCAACTGGTCCCGACGCGGCCACTCGACCAGGTCACGTGCAGCCTCAACCGCGCCCCTGAGAGCCGACCTCAGTGCGCCGAGGACGGATCAACAGCACGAGCCCCACCGAAAGAATCGCGATGCTCGCGAACACGCCGAAGATGCCAAACAGCGGCACGTTCCGGTCGCGCAGCGACCCAAATCCCCAATCCGCAAATCCGCCGCAGCTGATGCTCACGAGGTTCATGATGCCGTAGCCCGTCGCGCGAAGATCGGGCCGCGCCACCTGGCACAGGATGGGCATGTTGTTCGCGTCGAAGAACCCCCAGCCGAGACCGAAGAGGATCAGGAACGCCACCGCGACCCATAGCAAGCCGGTCTGCGGCGCGTACCCCACACCGAACATCGCCGGCGCAATCAGCGACACGCCGATGGCACTCACGAAGATCCGCCCGCGCGGATTCGTCCGCATCCAGCGATCCGCCAGCCATCCGCCGAGTATCGCGCCGACGATCGCCGCGCATTGCCAGTAGAGCGTCGCCGACACGCCGGCCAGTCCTTGCCCGATGCCGAACTCCGACTTGAGGATTGCCGGCATCCAGTCGCGCACGATCCAGCCCGCAAGCGCCGGAAGCGTGAAGTAGAGCACGAGCAGGATGAACGACGGATTGCCCGCCAGCTCGCGCAACGCGCCTCCCGGCGACAGTCGATGCGCTCGCGGCGAATCAGCTGACGTCGGCGGATTCCGGAGCAGGAAGAAGAGCGGCACCGCGTACAGGGCGCCAGCGATGCCGCACGCTTCGAACGCCCAGCGCCAGCCGAGGCTCGGCGCGTCTGCGACGTAGCCGCCGAAGCCACCGATGATGACGCCGATGTAGATGCCCATCTGATGAAGCCCGACGGCTCGCGACCGCGTGGGACCCGTGTGAAAGTCCGCGATGAGTGCGAGCGCCGCCGGAATGTAGAACGCCTCGCTGATCCCCATGAGCGCGCGCGTCGTGAGCAACTGGTCGTACGTGGTGACGTGTCCCGTTGCCCAGGTGACCATCGACCACACCAGCAGGCTGCCGGCGATGACATGGCGGCGACTGTAGCGGTCCGCGAGATAGCCGCCGATGGGACTGAGGAAGGCGTAGACCCACTTGAACAACGCGAGCACCGCGCCCCAGCTCGCCTCGCGTCCGATGTCGGGAATGTCGTGCATCACCGAGAACTTCATCGACGCCAGCATCTGGCGATCGAGGTAGTTGAGCAGTGCCACGGGCACGAGCAGCGCGACGACGATCCACGGGTAGTAGCGTGTCATCGTCGAGACCGGAGTGGTCGCCGTCATCGCAACGGGTTCATGGGGCGGGGAGAAACAGGAACACCTGCGGCGTGCGCACACCGGGCCGCACCTCGCCGCTCACGAACACGGAGCCACCCTTCCATGGTGCAGTTGGCAACGTGACGGGCGCAGGCACGGCAAGCTCCCCCGCGCGGTGCCAGGTATTCTCGTCGGCGTCGTAGCGCAGAATCTCACTCGTGAACCCGCGATGGTTCGCGGGCGACGATATGCCGACCTGCGACCCATCATCGCCGGACACCACGTACACGGATCGACCTGCGACCGGAGCCGGACTGGCCGCGGCGGCTGATGCGCGTGGCATGTCGGGAAGCTGCGTCCACACACCACCGGAGAATCGCCACGCGTCGCGCAGGTACATCCGCGCGGGTTTCCCAGTGGAGTCCGGAGCGAGCGAGCAACCACCGACTACATAGAAGGCGTCACCAATGCCGGCGGCGGTCGCGAGGATGCGGCCGGCCTCGGGCAACGGTGGCATCTCCTCCCAGCCCTGCGTCATCGCGTCGAGACGAAGCCGGAAATGCCGAGCCGACGCGCTCGTTGCGTTCGGCGTCTCGATACCGCCCACAACGTGTGCATGGCCGCCGACGACCGCGCCGGCGAGCTGGGCGAGCGGTGTCGGCAACGCAGGAAGGTCGCGAAACGCAAGCTTGCCGTCCGCGTATGTCATGAGCCGTACATCGGAGAAGTGGCGCGTTGCATTCCCGCCGCCGATGAGCAGCACGCCCTGCTGAACCGTGAGCGACACGCCGTATCCATTCGGCGCCGGCAACCGACCTGCGGAGCGCCATGCCGAGCCGCGAACTGCCGGATCGAGTGCGAACACGCCGTCGTGCCACACTTTCGTGCCGCCGTTCCACGGCATCACCCCGTCCGGGAAATTGGCGCCGCCAGCGGCCAGCAACTGACCGGCGTGCACGCCGGCAAATGCGCCAGCGAACCCGAATTTGTCCGGGATGGACGGGAGGATTACGAGGCGCGATGGCCCGCCGCACGCAGTGGACATGGTCGCGATGACAGCCGCGACGAGCGCGCGCACGGGTGCACCGTGAGTGATCGTCAGTGCAGTCAGCGAAGTCGTGCGCGCAATGTGTCGGCTGCTCGGCTCTAGCGCTCGACTTCCAGGTCGTCGAGGGTATCGCGCCGACGCCTGATCGCCCCGCCCTTCACGGCGTCCGCATCCGCGTTCGTGACCGGCTTGTCCGGCAGCGATTCTATGGCCTTGGGGTCGAGCTTCGCGGGTGTCTTGGGAGCGTCCATTTCAATCCTCGGTACGGATAGGCGTCGCGGGGACGCGGATTGCACCCCAGCGCGATACCAAGGTAGAAAGGCGCCGGACGCTCCGCTACGAGGTACGTCAGACGTCCAGCTTTGCGATCGGTCGCCGCGTCCTCGCCCGAAGTACGTGGAAACCGTTGACTCGCATCGAACGCGAGGATATCTCAGTTGATGTGTCGACGCGCTGGCGCGTCGATGCCCAACGGTGACGGTCAGCCCCAGGAGCCGCGTGTAAAAACGCGTCGCAACCAGCCCTGCGTGCACGATGTCGTGCGGGTGACCGGCCTGCAGCGGAGCGTTCAGTGGCAGGGTCGACGGGAAACGACGAGCACCGGACGCACAAACCGGCCGCCGACGCGATGACTCGGCGCGCGCCACTCGAGCAGCGCGCGGACGCCGCAACGAACGCCGAGTCGGTCGATGCGTTGAGTGCACTTGGTCAGCGCCTCATTGCACGACGTGAGTTCACGGAGGCCGAGTCCGTGCTGACTCGTGCGCTGGCGCTCACCGACAACACGGGCAGCACGCACGAGGTAGAGCGACAGCTGCTGCTCAACGACCTGAGCCGCATCCACCTCCGCCAGCACAACTACGCGGCCGCCGAGCCGGTGCTGTTGCGCCTGCTTGCCATCAAGCAGGAGCATGGCGACGAACGACCCGAGGTCGCAACGGTGCTCGCCAGCCTTGCCACCGTCCGCAAGGCACGTGGGGACCACAGTGCTGCGGAAGGGCTATATCGCCACGCGCTACGGATTCGCGAGAAGACGCTTCCACCGAATCACATCACCACGGCCGCGACCCTGGAGTCCCTCGGGGACGCGTGTGCCGCGCGCGGCCATTTCGCCGAGGCGATCGTCCTCTTGCGCAGCGCGCTCGCGATGCGTGAGGTGACGCTCGGTCACGACGACCCGAGCGTCCTCACGGCGCGCGAGCATATCGCCGACCTCGAGCTGCAGGTGCCGGAGGAGACCGGTGCGCCGCCGCAGACGCGCCCGCCTGTCGCCGCGCCGCTGCGTCCAACGGTCACCGAGCTACTGAGCCCAACCGTCACCGCCCGGCGCACGCAACCGGACGCTCCACCGCCGGTGCACCTGGCGCCGTGGGCACGGGAACTCGTCGCGGTGCAGCACGAGATCGGCGCAGACCCTCAGGTTGCGGTGTCCCCTCGCGTCTCCCTGCGCAACGCGCAGGCCACAAGGACGGAGCAACGTTCCTCGAGAAATGCAGCGGTCGCGACCATTGCGGCCATCGCGCTGCTGGCCGTGCTTGGCCTCCGCTGGCAGCGAAGCAGGGTGACGGAGGAATCGACGTACGTGGGCTCGGCCGGTGTACGCGCGCGCACCGAGGCGCAGCGACCTCCAGTTCTCCCAGGCGTTCTGTCGGGCGCCGTCACGCCGGCCAGCTCGATCCCCGAAATCGAATCGTCGAAGAACATCGCGGACTCCTTTCCCAATCGGCTGTCGGCGGGCCCGGGCAGCAGCGAAGGGGCGCGAAGTGAGAACCAGCCGACGCCGCCGAAGCTCGTCGGCGCGGCCCCGCGGCCCCTGTATCCGCACCTGCTGAAGGATCTCCGTCCAGAGGGCGAAGTCCTCGTGCAGTTCGTCGTGGACGCGAACGGCCGGCCCGATCCTGCGTCGCTCCGTGTCCTTCACTCGCCGCACGAGTTGTTGACGAACGCAGTTCGCGCCGTCCTGCCGCAATTTCGCTTCGAGCCCGCGCGCAGTGCTGCCCCTGAAGCGAAGCCGCGCGCCGAGATCGTGAAGTATGGGTTTGCCTTTCGCGCGCCAGCGAGGTGAAGGGACAGCTCAATGCTCGCTGTTCCTGCTATCTTGATTCATGGGCCAACGCGACAGCAGGCATCACCACGCAAATCGGCGCAAGAAGCTGGAGACGCAGAACGCCAGCCGCGCGCAGAAGAACGACGAGCTCGAGGAGCGCGCCCCGCTGGCCGGTTACGAGGATCTGTATGAGATCTCGCGCTCGGGCCGCGTGTTCTCGCGAACGACACGCGCCGTGCTGCTCGGCGGCTATCACCACAGCCCGTTCATCCGCATCACGGTGAAGGGCGCGGTGATCACGCTCCAGAAGGAGAAGGCGATCGCCGACAGCTTCCAATGAACATTCTCGTGCTCAACGTCGGTTCGTCGTCCATCAAGTTCCAACTCGTGGACACCGACGGGGATGCCATCGCACAATCACGCGACAGGCGTCTCGCGCGCGGGCAGATCGAGCGCATCGGCGGCGAGGCGATCATCACCGTGACGGCCGAGGGACGCCCGCAGGCGAGGAGCGTGCGCGCGATGCGCGATCACGCGGCGGCGGTGGAGTACATCATCGGGTGGCTCACGAGCGACGAGTCCGGCGTCCCCATCTCGAGTGTTGCCGACATCGAGGCAGTGGGGCACCGCGTGGTGCATGGCGGCGAGCGGTTCACGCAGTCCACGCGCATCGACGATGATGTTCGTCGCGCACTCGAGGAGCTCATCGACCTCGCGCCGCTCCACAATCCGCACAACCTGAGCGGCATTGCTGCGGCGCGCGCCTCGTTGGGACCGGGCGTCCCGCAAGTGGCTGTGTTCGACACCGCGTTCCATCACAGCCTGCCCGAGACGGCGCACCTCTACGCCATTCCGTATCAGCTGTACCGTCGTCATCGCGTACGCCGCTATGGCTTTCACGGTACCTCGCATCGCTACGTGGCGTATCGCTACCGCCAGCTCACGGGCCACACGCGCGAGGACACGAAGATCATCACGCTGCACCTGGGCAACGGCGCGTCGGCCTGCGCCATTGTGGGCGGCAAGTCGGTCGACACGTCGATGGGATTCACGCCGCTCGAAGGCCTGGTGATGGGCACGCGTTCCGGCGACATCGATCCCGCGATCCTCGACTACGTCTCCGCCAAGGAAGGTCTGAGCCTCGGCGAGCTGGACTCGATGCTCAACAAGCAGTCCGGTCTCCTCGGCGTGTCCGGCCTCACCGCCGACATGCGCGAGCTCCTCGCCGAGGAGGCCGAGAATGGCGATCGGCGCGCGCGGCTGGCCATCGAGCTGTTCTGCTATCGCATCAGGAAGTATCTCGGCGCGTACCTGGCGGCGATGAACGGCGCGGACGCCGTGGTGTTCGCCGGCGGCATCGGCGAGAATGCGCCGGACGTGCGGCGTCGCATCTGCGCCGGCATGGATTGGCTCGGCATCCAGGTGGACGACGGGCGCAATGTCGCGCTGGCGGGGGGCGAGGGGCGCATCGACGTGGAGGGCTCGCGCGTGCAGCTCTGGGTGATTCCCACGGATGAGGAGCTCCTCATCGCGCGGGACACCTGGCGATTGGTGACGGGCGCCGAAGTGCCATCGTGATGCGTTAGTCGCCAGGCACCGGCTCGGGAGCCAGTCCTGCTTCCGCCTGCTCCCGCTTCATCTCCCGCTCGCGGTCACTCGAGATGAACTTGCGCCGCACCCATTCACCCATGCCGTCGAAGTACGTGTACACCACCGGCACGACGAGCAGCGTGAGCAGCGTGGAGGTGATGAGCCCGCCGATGACGGCGCGCGCCATCGGGGCGCGGAATCCACCACCCTCACCCATCGCCATCGCGATGGGCAGCATGCCGAAGATCATTGCGAGCGTCGTCATCATGATCGGGCGCAGTCGCACGGCACCCGCCTCGATCAACGCCGTCGTACGATCGGCACCGGCGGCGCGGCGCTCGTTGGCGTTGTCCACCACGAGGATGGCGTTCTTCACGACGAGTCCCATGAGCATGATCACGCCGATCATCGACATCATGTTCATCGTGCTCCCGGTGAAGAGCAGGGCGAGCAGCACCCCCACGAGCGACAGCGGCAGTGAGACCATGATGGCGAGCGGCTGCGTGAACGACTCGAACTGCGACGCGAGAATGAGGAAGATCAGGATCACCGCGAGCAGGATTGCCTCCACGACGTAGCCGGCCGTCTCGGCGAGTTGCTCGGTCTCGCCGCCGAGCCCGATCGAATAGCCCGGCGGAAGTTTGATCGCGGCCAACTTCGTCGTAATCGCCGACGAGGCTTCGGAGATGGAGATCTCCGAGGGACTCGCACCGATGCTCGCCACACGCTCCAGGTCCTTGCGGTCGATCTGCGCCGGCGCCGTGCCGGATTCGATCGTCGCGATGTCGGACAGCGGGATGAGCCGCGACATGCCGTTCACCTTCTCGGAGGTGGCGACGGGAATGGACGCGATGTCCTGCAGCGACGCACGGAGTGCCTTGGGCACCTGCACGACGACCTCACGTTCCTCACCCGACGGATCTTCCCACCGCGTGGCCGTCTGTCCGGCGAGCAGCGGGCGAATGGTGCCCGCGATCGAGCCGATGTCCACGCCGATGCGGTTCGCCACGTCGCGATCGACACTGATGCGAAACTCGGGTTTGGGGTCGCCCAGCGACGACGTGACGTCGACGATGCCGGGAATGGTCTTCATCAGCTGCGTGGCGCGGATCGAGATACTCTGTAGCTCCCGGACGTCCGGACCGTGGATCTCCACCTGGAGCGGCGCGACGGCGCCGCCCATGCCGCCTGCTTCGAGCACCTGCGCCTCCACGCCCTGGAGGCGGCCCAGCGCGACGCGCGCTTCGGCCATCATCTCGAGTTGCGAGCGGGCGCGCTCGCCTGGCTTGACGAGTGAGACGAACATGTCGCCCTTGGTCACCGTGCCGGTCGCGCCGGAACCGATAGTCGCATACGTGTAGTCGACGCCGTCGAGCCGGCGAATCTCGCCGACGAGCTGCTCGCCCTTCGCGCGCGTGTACGCGAGGCTGGAGCCCTCGGGCGCGCTGAACACCACGGTGAAGTTCGAGTTGTCCGACTCGGGCATGAACCCACCGCCAATCAGCGGGAAGAGCATGATCGCGCCAATGAAGCTGGCGGCCGCGATGGCCAGCGTCGACTTGCGGTGGCCGAGCGCCCAGCGGATGACGCCGCGGTAGCGATTGGCCTGGGCGTCGAACCACGTGTTGAACCGCGCAATCGTGCGCGTGATGATGTTGCCGTGCACGCCCGCAACGTGCGGATTCACGCCCCACCACGCGCTGAGCATCGGTGTCATCGTGAACGACACGAAGAGCGACACGAGCACGGCCCACGCGACGGTCAGGCCGAACTGGAAGAAGAACCGCCCGATGATGCCGCCCATGAAGGCGACGGGCACGAACACCGCGACGATCGAGAACGTCGTCGCCATGACGGCGAGGAAGATCTCCTTCGTGCCCTTGGCCGCCGCCGTGAAGTGATCCTCACCCATCTCGCGATGCCGGACGATGTTCTCCACCACCACGATGGCGTCGTCGATCAGGATGCCGATGGAGAGGGAGAGCGCCATCAACGTCAGCATGTTGAGCGAGAAGCCCAGCACGTCCATCAGGATGAAGGACGAGATGACGGACACCGGCAGTGCCAGGGACGTGATGGCCGTGGCCTTCCAGTCGTTCAGGAAGAGCAACACGATGATGATCGTCAGGCCCGCGCCGAGCAGCAGCTCGTGGATGACGTCTGTCACCGACTGGCGGATCTCGGTCGAGTTGTCGCGCACGATGCGCAACGTGGTGCCTGCGGGCAGCGACGTCTGGATCTTCGCGATCTCCGCCTTCACCGCGTCCGCCACCTGCACGGTGTTGGCGCCGCTCACCTTGAGGATGTCCATCGATACGGCGCGCTGGTCGTCCACCAGTGCGACGGAACGCTCCTCTTCCGTCCCCGTCTCCACGGTGGCCACGTCCTTGAGGCGCACCGGCTGCCCCGCGCGCGTCTCGATGACGACGTCCTCGAACTGCCGTGGGTCCGTGATGCGGCCCGTGACGCGGACGAGCTGCTCGCGCGCGCCGCTTTCCACGCGTCCCGCCGGCACTTCCATGTTCTGCTGCGCCAGCGCCTTCATGACGTCGGGCACCGTGACGCCGAGCGCCTGCAAGCGGTTCGGCAGCAGGTTGACGCGAATCTCGCGCTCCAGGCCGCCGGCGATGCGCACTTCACCTACGCCGCGCGCCGACTCGAGCCGCCGGCGGATCGTCTCGTCCGCCAGCACCGTCAACCGGTCGATGGGCTGCGTGTTCGACGCCAGCGCGAGAGACACGATCGGTTGCGCCGCGGGGTCGAACTTCTGCACGATCGGCGACTCAATGTCCACCGGGAGGTCTCGGCGAATCCCTTCGATCTTTGCGCGCACGTCCTGCGACGCGACGTCCACATCGCGGCCGAGATCGAACTGGACGACGATCTGCGAAACGCCTTCGAGCGAGATCGACGTGATCCGGTCCACGCCGGCAACAGGATTGAACGCCTCCTCGAGGCGGCGCGTGACTTCACGCTCGATCGTCTCGGAGCTCGCTCCCGGATACACCGTCTGCACCGACACGATCGGGATATCGACTTCGGGGAACTGGTCGATCGGGAGCCGGCGATATCCGAACAGGCCGAGCACCACGAGGAGCACCATGACCATCGTGATGAACACGGGCCGCTTGATCGAGACGCCACTCAGTCCGCTGAGATCCGCTTTCGACATGGGAGTTACCTCATGGAATCCCGGCGCGCCGGAGCGGCGGGCCGATCACTCGCAACCGAGACCCTCGTTCCATCGCCAATGTCGGTCGACGGATTGAGCAGCACCTTTTCTCCTGCCGCGATCCCGTTGAGGATCGCGACCAAGCCAGTGGCGTCGTCACGCGCCCCGAGCAGTACCGCGCGGCGCGACACGCGATTGCCGTTCAGGACGAACACCGTGGCACTATCCGCATTCCGTCCGACGATGGCTTGCTCTGGCACCACCACCGCGGTCGTCGTCCCGCCGGTGCCGATGCGGCCACGAGCGTACTGCCCGCCCACGATGCGGCGTCCGGGATTCGGCAGCCGTACGAACACGCCAACCTGCCTCGTCGATGGATCGGCCATGGGATCCACGCGCGCCACCTGTCCGCGGAACACCTGGTTCGGGTAGCCGTCGAGCGCGAACGTCACCTGCTGGCCGGCTCGAACTCTCGCGGCGTCCGTCACGCCCACCTGGCCGTCCAGTTCCAGCTCTGCGGCATTCACGATCGTGAAGAGGTCGTCGCCGGAATTCACCGCCTCGCCACCATTCACCGCGCGAGCGCTCACCACGCCACTGATGGGCGAGGTGATGGTCGCTCGCGCCGCGCTCTCGTTTGCGCCAGCCGCACCAGCACGCGCTGCTGCCACTTGTGCCTCCGCCGCCTCGGCGTTCGCCTGCGCGGTCGCGTACTCGATGGCAGAGATGGCGCCGGCGTCCAGCATGCGCTTGGACGCCTGAAGACGCTGCTCGGCCACTGCGGCTTGCGCGCGGGCCGCGGCAAGCTGCGCCTGCGCGCCCGCGGCCTGGCTGCGGATGCCCTGCGCTTCGATCACGGCGAGTACCTGCCCGCGCGACACTTGCGTGCCGCGGTCCACGCGCACGGCGGTGACCGTGCCTGGTATCTGCGCCTTCACCAGCACGACGTCGGCCGGATCGAGATTGCCAGACACCAGCACGTCGGCGCCCATCGTGCGCGATTCGGCCGTCGCAATGTCCTGTGGACTGAGTACCACCGGCGCGGGTCCGGTGGTGTCCGCGGCGACGGCGTTGTCCTGCTTGCCGCACGCAGTCACGAGCACGCCAAGGAGTGCGAGGGAGATCGTTCTGGAGTTCATCATCATCGAGGGAGAATCGGCACGCCGATCGCGCGCGCGAGGGTGGCGTTCGCGATGTGAAAGTCGGAGACTGCCTGTGCGAGGTTGGTGCGTGCCTGGAGGAGCGACAGCCGTGCATCGGTGACCTCGAGCTGGCTCGCCATGCCCTGCTCGTACCGCAGGACGGTGAGGTCATACACCCGCTGCGCCTGTGCCACCGTGCGCTGGCGCGCCTCGATGGACGAGCGCGCCCGACTGCGCTCGCCTCGTGCGCGCTCGTACTCGAGCTGCACGCTCTCGCGCAACTGTGAGAGCCGCAAACGCTCCTGGTTCAGCGTGACCTGCGCCTGCGCGACTTCCGCGGCGGTGCGATTGCCGTTGAAGATCGGGACGCTCACGGCGATGCCAGCCGTGAAGTCGGTGCGCCAATCCTGGTTGAACGAGAAGATCCCCGTCGGGAAGAGCTGCTTGCCGTAGTTGAAGAGCAAGTTCACCGACGGGAAATACTTCGCGCGTGCGATGCGCACCTGCTCCTCGCGAATGCGCACCTGCCGCTCCTCGGCGGCGATGGCGGCGCGCCGCGACAACCGCTCCACGCCCACCACCGAATCCGCGTCCGCCAATATCGCCGGCACGTCGAGCGACGTCGTGAGCCGTATCGGCTGGTCGAGCGGGAGGTCGATGAGCCGCTTGAGATCGAGTAGCGCGACGTCGGCCGCATTGGTGGCCGACACGAGCTGCGGCTGAAGGTTGGCGAGGGACACCTCGGCGCGCAGGACGTCGAGCTCGGAGCCGAGTCCGGATTGCGTCCGCACGCGCTCGGTGCCGAGGAAGCGCTCGGCCTGCGCGACGGCCGCCTGCGAGATGGTGACCAGCTCCTGCGCCAACCTCGCGCGAAAGTACGCGGACCGAACCTGAAGCTCGATGTCGGCGGTCTGCTCCGTGAGCGTGAAGCGCGCGGCGTCGAGGTATTCGCTGGCGATGCGCAGGCCCGCGCCCAGTTTGCCGCCGGAGTACAGCGCTTGTGATCCGCTCAGCGTGGCGGTGTACGCGTTCGCCTGACCGAAGGGCAGGTTGCCGAAGAGCGCACCAAGTCCGCCGAGTCCTGCGCTGGGCACACGATCCTCGAGGTAGCTCACGCGTTCGGCGAGCGGCCGGGTGGAGTCGGGCTCGAACTTGAGGGAATCGGGCAGCGTGAAGCTTCCGCCGCCGCTGAATGCGGAGGCGAATGTCCGCGTGTATCCGAGGTTTGCCGTGAGTTGCGGGAACGCATCCGAGCGCGCACTGCGCACCTGCGTGTTCGCCAGGTCCACCTGCGAGCGTGCGAGGCGGATCTCGTCGCTGGTGCCCACGGCGCGCGCGATGGCATCCTCCAGCGCGACGGGTGTCGAGTCGCGCGGTGCGGCCTGTTGCGCCGACGCGCGGGCTGGCGTGAATCCGTTGGCAACGAGCGTGAGGATGCAGGCGAGTGAGGAGCTGGTGAAAGCGCGTTTCATGAGAGGTGGATGACTTCGTTTCATCGTCAGGAGGCACTCGCGTCGCGATGCCGCATGCGGAGCTCCTCGAGCGCGGCTTCCAGCGCCCGGGTGATGTGCGTGAATGCGACGTGGTGGTCGTCGAGGCGCGCGCGCACGGCGGGGCTCTGGACAGCCAGCGCACGCGCGGATTCAATGAGCTCGTCGAACTGCCGCATGCGGCGGATGCGCTCGGTGATCGCGCGCTCGAAGCTGCGGTGGCTGGTCTGGTAGTAGTCACGGCGGTCGCCGGGCATGCTGACGCGCTCGACGAGGCCCATGTGCTCGAGCAGGCGGGTGTCGTTGCTGACGCTTGCCTTGCTGACGCCGAGGCTCTGCGTGATCTCATCGAGCGAGAGGGCCTGGTCGCTGATGAGCACGAGTGCAAAGATGCGTCCGGCGATGCGCGGGATGCCGTCCTGTTCCCAGAGCACCCCTGACTGTTCGATGAACCGTTCGACGTCCTTGCGCATCGGCGAATCGTAGTCCGTTTACTACGTTCAGTCAACACTAAACGTATTGACTTCACCAATCCACGTGCTCCACTTGTACGATTTCGCGGGAGAAAATTGGTCGAGTTTCTGGGAGCTACGACAAAAGGCCGATCTGATCCGACTGAACGCCGAAACGACGAGGGGCGCGTCTCGATCCGACCGGCAGCGTCAACCAGGTGTTCTTCTTGATGCGATGGGAGAGATGAATGCGCACGGAGCAGATCGGCTGCTGTCGGCCCCAGATCCGCGCCTTTGGTTTTTCAGGAACCGTCTCGCCGCTGATGCGTCGCGCGATCGCGTTTGCGATCCTCGTGTGCGCGGCACGCGCGGAGGCGCAGCGGGCCATCGTGATCACGCATGTCAGCGTCATCGACGCGCGTGATTCGCTGCCGCGACTCGACCAGACCGTCGTGGTGCGCGGCAACCGCATCATCGCGTCGGCCAGCGCAGGCAGTGTGCGAGTACCCGCGAACGCGCGTGTGATCGACGGGCGCGGCAAGTTCGTCATCCCGGGCTTGTGGGACATGCACGTGCACACCGTAACGGTGGCGGGCCGGCAGATGCTTGGGCTCTACGTCGCGAATGGCGTGACCGGCGTCCGCGACATGGCGGGCGAATGGCCCACCATCAGGCAGTGGCGCGGCGAGATCGCGCGCGGCACGCTCGCCGGCCCGCGCATCATCGCGTCCGGCCCGTACATCGAGGGCGGGGACGTGCCCATCGCGCACCTGCTCGCACGCAACGCCGCCGAAGCGCGCGTCGCCGTGGATTCGCTCGTCGCACTCGGCGTGGACTTCATCAAGGTGCACGGGCAGCTCACGCCGGCGACGTATTTCGCCATCGCGCGTCGTGCGCGCGAACGAAGCATCGCGTTCGCCGGGCATGTGTCACGCGCGGTGGGCAGCGCCGCCGCGTCGGACTCGGGACAGCGGAGCATAGAGCACCTGCTCGCGATTCCAGCGCCCTGCACGCCAGCGGAATCCATCGCGCTCGCGCCACGGTTTCCGGTGCAGGGCGCGCTCGGACGCTGTTCGTCGGACGACCTCGCGCCGCTTTACGCGCGTTTCGTGCGCAATGGCACATGGGTGACGCCCACGTTCGTCGCCGCAGTGGAAATCGCGGAGTGGCCACTGCGCACGTTGCCCGGCGATTCACTTGCGCGCTATCTCCCGGACTCCCTGCGCCGGTTCGTCGCGCAGCTGTTCCCGATGCCGGACAGCGTGCCCGTCGGCGCGGAGGTCGCGGGACGCGCGATGCTTGCCAAGCGCATGGCGCAGGTCGCGACCATGCATCGCGCCGGCGTGCGCGTACTCGCGGGCACGGACGCGCCCCTGCGCAACAGCCCGCCCGGCTTCGGGCTGCACGAAGAGCTGCTGATGTTGACGCGCGGTGGCATGTCCGCGTTCGACGCACTGCGCGCCGCGACGTCCGAGCCGGCGCACTACTTCGGCATGGACTCACTCGGTACGGTCGAGTCAGGCAAGCTCGCCGATCTCGTGCTCCTCGACGCCAATCCCCTCAACGACATCCGCAACACACGCCGCATCTTGGCCGTGTTCGCGAATGGACGACTGTTCGCCGCCGCCGACCGCGCACGTCTGCTGACGGTGGCACCCACGCCGCGCTGAAGCCAAGCGTTCCTCCGATCGCCGTTCGCCGCTCTCCGTTCGCCGCTCTCCGTTCGCCGCTCGCATGTTGACGAGGTGATCACCTCGCGCGATAGTTGGCCCCACACATACCAAGATGGTGTCCCGTGACTGAGCAAGAGCCCGTTCGCATCGTCCTTACCCCTGAGCAGCGCGAACTGGTGCGACGCGCGTCCGGCCAAAGCGTCGACGCCATCGAGATGACGCCTGATCAGGCGAAGCACGGAGAGGGTCCGGTGCGCTTCGTGTGGCGCCTCTCGAACGCCACTGGTATTCCGCGCCTCGCGTGGAGCGACGACGACGAGATTCCACCGGCGCCGTCGACGCCATAGCGTCCTGGCGCGTCAGCGCCGTGGAGAGATTCTCCAGAGCTCGCCGTTCGTCTCGTCGGTGACGATGTACAGGTTGCCGTCCTGTCCCTGCTTCACGTCGCGCACCCGCTGGCCACGGTCCGCCAACAGCCACTCCTCGCTCGTCACGCGGCGGCCGTCGATCGTGAGTCGCACGAGCTTCTTGTCCTTCATCCCGCCGACGAACAGGCTGCCGCGCCACGCGGGAAACGCGTCGCCCGTGTAGAACTGCGCGCCGGACGGCGCGATCACTGGATCCCAGTAGTACACGGGCTGCTCCGTGCCCGCACGCGCCGTCACGGTGTTGGGAATGGGATCGCCGGAATACTCGATGCCGTACGCGACCTCCGCCCATCCATAGTTCTTTCCCTTCTCGACGAGATTCAGCTCGTCGCCGCCACGCGTGCCGTGCTCGATCTCCCACAGGCGTCCCTGCGAATCGAAGGTCGCCGCCTGCACGTTGCGATGGCCGAGTGACCAGATCTCCGGCTTGGCATTCGCCTGCCCGACGAACGGATTGTCAGTCGGCACCGAGCCATCGGGGTTGATGCGAATAATCTTGCCAAGGTGACTGTCGAGGCGCTGCGCCCACTGGCGCATGGGTTTGTCGGAGCGATCGCCAAAGGACGCGTACAACATGCCGTCCTGGCCGAACGCGATGCGCGAGCCATAGTGCTGCTGCCCGTCGTAGACGGGCAGGACGCGGAAGATGACGCGCACATCGGAGAGACTCGTGCGGTCCGCCGAGACCACGCCGCGCGCGATGCTCGTGCCGTTGCCGCCCTCGCGCGCTTCCGTAAAGCTCCAGAAGATCGTCCGATCAGACGCGAACGACGGGCTGAGCGCCACGTCGAGCAGCCCGCCCTGACCGCGTGCATCGACAGGGGGGACACCGGTGATCGGCTGGCTGACCGCGCCCGTCGCGGAGACGAGGCGCAGCCGGCCCGCCTTCTCGGTCATCAACAGGTCGCCGCCGGGCAGCGGCTCGACCGACCACGGCTTCTCAAGCCCTTTCGCGACGACAGTGACGTCGAACAGGACATTCGACGTTGCGCCGCAGATGCGCGTCTGGCCCGGAAAGGCGGGTCGCTGCGCAGGCGCGTTGGCAGCGCGCGTCTCGAGCGGAATGCAGTTGGGCGAGCCGATGGCGGCGGGCGCGGGGGTGCTGCTGGTCGCGCTGCTGCCGGCGGGCGGTTGGCAGGCCGCGCCCAACGCGATGACGGCGAGCGTCGTCGTGACTGGCAGGTGTCGAGCGTGCATGTGAGGTCTCCGAGCGTGTGAGCAGTTGTCGTCCCGGGCCCTCATGGCATGCTGCGGGCCGCGTGATCGCCAATTGCCAACGTCTCGGCCGCCACCGACGTAGGCGCGCGTGTCAAAAGCGCAGAGCCACGGTCTGAACGGATTCAACGGGAACGGCCGGATACTTCGGTTCCGTCAGCAAGTCGAGCGAACTGATCCGGTAGTTCCCGTAGAAATCCGTAAAATCCGTTCCCCGCGCTTTTCACTCGCGCAGAAGAGCCGGTGGAATTCATCACCACTGAATAGCACGGACAGGCACGCATTTCGCCTTCAACCGTGCGACCACTCAAGAAACTCTGAATCACAACTCTCGGAGGAATGCATGCTCGCCAAAGAAATCATGACTGCAAGCCCGGCATGCTGCTCGCCGACCGACACGCTTCAGGCCGCTGCCGGCTTGATGCGCGACAATGATTGCGGCGCCATTCCCGTCGTGGAGGCCGGCAAGGTGATCGGTATCGTCACGGATCGCGACATCGCCGTGCGCGCCGTCGCTGAAGGCATGCGCAGTGACACCGCGGTCGACGGCGTGTTCACGCGCGACCCGCGCTGTTGCTCCGTGAACGACGACGTCCGCGAAGTGCAACGCGTCATGGCCGACAGCCAGGTGCGTCGCGTGCCCATCGTCGATGCGGTCGGCAGGGTCGTCGGCATCGTCTCGCAAGCCGACCTTGCGCGCGCATCGGATCGCCTCGTCAGCGAGCACGAGGTGGCCATCGTCGTCGAGCGCATTTCTGAACCAGCCAGCGGCAAGCAGAGCCAGTCGACGGACAGCCTGATGTAGCTCGATGTAAATCGATGTAACGCAAATCGCGCGTTCGGTTGCCGAGCCTCGCGGCTCAGCGCAGCCGGACGCGTGCGAGGTGGACGCCCTGGGGATCGCGCATCGAGAGGTACACCACGCGTCCCGCGCCGAAACCGACAAGGTTGTACCCCGGCGGAAGCTGCAGCCGGTCCACCAGCTCACCCTTGCGGCTGATCACATCGTAGACGGCTCCGCCCGGAATCGGCTTCGGCGTGTTGATGCGCACCCAGAGATTGCCGTCGCCATCGGCGCGCACGGCGTTGGTCGCGAACGGTGGCCGGTAATCGGGCAGGTCATCCGGCGCCATGACACCTTGCGTGCGCAGCTGTGGCATCGGCGGCGACACGCCACCAGCGATGGTCACCGGGCCAGGAATGCACGATGGCGTGCCGGTCGGGGCTCCCGGCGCTCCAGCCGGAGCGGCAAGGGTTGTCGCCGGTGCCGTGACCGGCGCAGGCGCTGCGGGCGTGGCCGCCGTCGCAGTCCCCGGAGCCGGCAGCATCGTCGGCTCCTCGCCCGGCGCGCAGCCGTAGATGTACCGTGCCGGAAACGTGAGGCCAGGCGGCAGCGTCCAGTCCCGCTGCAATCCCTGCGGCACGGTGAAATTCGCCGGCACGACGAGGTCCTTCGGATACTCGTTCTTGAACTGGTTCACCCAACGGATGAGCGAGTTGAGGTAGCCGTTCATCGCCTGTCGCGTCTGCACCTGCCGCACGGAGTCCACCAATTTCTGCTTGTCGTCTTCCGTCATGCGCTGCCAGTCGAACGGCAGCTTCGCGGACGACGCCAGCGTCCCATCGGCCTGCCGATACTCCACGCGGTAGTCGCGCCCGCGAACGAACGCGATCACGCCATCCGGCAGCACCGCCCATTCATCGGTGCTGGGCAGCGGGTTGGTGACGTTCGTGAAGTTGTAACCGCCCGTGGGACTGACGCGAATGCTGTTCTCGGTCCTCGGGATGCGAATGACGCCGAGCGTATCCACCTTGCGGCTATCCACATCGATGCCGACGATGAACGCCGAATCGGGATCCTGCGGAATCCACGGCGTTCCCCTCGGCGGCGCAACCTTGGGCGGGGCCGCTTGCGCATGGACGCGATAGATGATGCGGCCCTTCGCATCAACGCCGGGAATGCCATTGGAGGTGTTCGTCAGTTGAAACGCATCCTGCACGCGCGGCACCGAGCGCACGCGTCCCGCGCGTCCGTCGGGTCCCAGGAGCACCATCGCGTACGACGACGCATCGACGAACAGCGTGGTGTCACCGCGATACGGAATGAGGCCTCCCGTCCGCGTGCCGTAGTAGTTCTCCGCTTCGCTCAGCGAATCGAGCACGACGTCCACGAGCGTGAGCGCGGTGTCGAGCAACAGCAGGCGACGACGTTGCCCGTCGTTGAGCAGCACGCGTCCATCGGGCAATTGGCGCACGCCGGTAATGGTGCCCAGCGGCTCGGTGGACAGCGCCGACGCGGTGGAAATGCGCCTGATGGGCGGACCCGCCGACAGCACCGCCGCGGCCGACACGGGACGACGCGTGGTGTCGGTCTGCGCGCCGAGCGCCGTGGCGACGCAACACGCGCCGAGTGCGAGTGCGCGCGCGTTCATCGGGCGATCTCGAAACCGCCGCCGCCAAATCCGCCGCCGCCAAACCCGCCACCGCCGCCGCTCGTCCCGCTGACATACAGACCTGTTCCATTCCGGATGGAGACCAGATAGCGCGAATCGAGCAGGTTCAGCACGGACGCCGGCAGCTTCCGGCGCTGTTCCTCGGTGAGCAATGCACGGATAGTCGGCGCAGCGGCGATGAGCATGTCCACCTGCACCTTGCGCGCGCGCAGGTAGCGGTCGAACGCCTCACCGCCCGCATACTCAACCGGCAGCGCGACGAGATACTTCGCCACCGGTGTCCACAGCGAGTCGGTGCGATACTGGTAGCGCCGGTTCATCGACGCGATGCTGTCCGCCTGCGCCGACGTGAGACGCAGCGAATCCTGCTGGCGCAGGATCGTCGCCATCGGGTTGGGCACGCCGCTGTTGCCCATGTTGCGGAACGCCTGCTCGGGCATGCGCGAGCCGGACTGCGTACGGCCGTTGTCCAGCTGCTGCAGCAGCTGCTGGTGCTCTCGTGTCTGTCCCAGGTCGAAGCGCATGGAGGCGGTGAGCACCACGGGCGACCGGAACGCCATCAACTGGGGACGCGTGGCGCCGAACCGCTGGTTCACCTCGTAGCGGTAGCGACCTGTCGTCGCATCGAAGCCACGGACATAGAGCAGCGACGCGTCGGGCGACGAGCTCATCCCCCATCCCTTCAGGCTGCTGGAGCCGTTGACCAGCAGGTCCGCCGCACCGACCGGATTCGAGAGCGAGAAGGAGATGCTCGCGCGCTGCGGCATGCGGAATTTCGCGCGGTCCAGCGTCACCTGCAGCGACGCGGTCGAGCTCCACGGGCCCTTGCAGCTGTTGCGCGCTGCGATGGTGCCGAGCTGTGACTCGAGACAGCGATGCGCCGCCCCCGACGTGCTCGCGAGCAGGTCGCGCATGCCGGCCGCGAGCGAGCTGTCGGTCGTGGCCGACGCGACGTACAGAAACGCGCGGTCGTTGGAGTACCCGTCACCATTGACGTCGCCGGCGATCGTCGGCGTATAGCGCGAGCCTGAACGGAACGAGCCGTTCCAGTTCACGTGCACCGCGTTGAAAAAGCTGTAGCGCAGGTTGTACGTGAGCTGGTGCGGCCCCTGACCAGAGCTCGCCCATTCCACCAGCAGCGGATTGCCCGCCGTGCTGCTGAAGCCGGACACCTGTTCGCGAATGTGCGAAAACGTGTACGCCGCGCTCCACCCGAACGCATTCGGTGTGCGCACGATGGGCGACAGGCGCACACTGAGTTGCGTTGTGCGCGACTGGATGTCGGAGCGGACTTCGGACACGCGGTTGAACGCCGGCGAGATGCGCGCGTCACGCGACGCGATGCTCCCTGTCGTCGCCACAATGCTCGTGGGCAGCACGTATACGGGGCGCCCGTCGTCCAGTGAGAAGCGCACGACCGGCGTGAAGTTCAGGTCGACGGAGCGCTGCTGGTTGAAGTTCAGCGAGTACGTGCCTTCGACGCTGGTGGTGAAGCGCGCGTCCAGGATGCTGCCGTTCCATGAGAGATTCGACCGCACCGTCCGTTGCGGCGTGAAGTCCGGCGAGAACAGCGTCACACTCGGCGACGCATTCGAGAACACCGAGCCCGCCGTACCGTCCGCGCACTGGTCGGGAATGCCGCCGAGGTCGGCTGCGTACCGCGTCCAGTCGGGAAGGGGCACCGCAGGGCCGACGCACACGATCTGCTGCGCGCCACTCGGCAGGCCCGTGTTGTCCAGCGCAGCGCCGATCATTCCCGCGCCGGAGCTGTTGGTGAAGACCCCAATGCCGCCGCGTACGACAGCGCGTGGGGTGCGCGCTGCACCAAAGAACGCGGCGATCTCGTTGCTCGAGCCCGTGGTCCACGAGAATCCGATGCGCGGGCTGAACGTGATGGGCGACGGCACTTCGTCGTTGCGTCGGCCAAACGTCGCGTCCACGAGCTGGTTGTAGCCTGGCGTGGTGGTGTAGCGGCTGGCGTCCATGCGCAACCCGTACTGGATCTGCAGGTCCGGCGTGCGTCGATACGAGTCGCCGATGGATGCGGAGCCGGTGAACATGCCCGTGGACCGTTGCCGCGCGACGAGCGTGCGGGTGAACGACGCCGGCACGCCCGCCTCGAGGTCGGCCAGCGAATTGTACGTGAAGCTGCCGAGCAGGTTGGACGACTGGTCCTGCGCGCTCGCGCTGTACTGCAGCTCCGTCGTGAGCTTGAGGCGATGCTTGTTCGCGTCGTCGAACCAGGACAGCGTGTTCTGCGCCGACCCGTTGATCGACCGCGAGCGCGAGCTCAGGCCCTGGCTGCCGCCGAACGCCAGCAACTGCACGCCGCTGGCGCCGTCGTCGAAGATGGAGTTCACGCGCACGCGGCCGGCAGGCAGCGCGAGGTAGGGCGAGCCGTGATCGCGCGACGTGTTCAGCCCGACAGACGTCTCGCTGAGCATCATCCTGAGGTAGCCGCTGTGCCGGCCCTGCATGCCGCCGCCCCAGTTGCCCCGGTCGCCGCTGGCCGACGCGAGCTGCGTCGCACTGCCGGAGACGGGGCTCTGCCGCGCCCAGTTGCCATTGAACGTCAGGTTGAACGCGTGACCCTGGGCGGAGCTCGGCGGGTTGTAGTCCACGCTGCCGAACACCGACCCGTTGTCGCTGATGCGGCTCGTGTGCAATGGTCCCGATTGTGTGGGCACGCCGCGTTGCGCCAGGATGCCGACGAAGCGCGACACGGAATCGTAGGCGACGCCCGACGTCTCGAGGCCAAGGGCGTTCGTCGTGAGCAGCGTCTGGTTGTCGCGCGACTGGCGGCCAAGCTGGTAGGAGACGTTGTAGAAGGATTTGTTCAGCGAGATGGGACCCGACGCGACACCGCCCCACGAGAGGTTGGTGTACTCGGTGCCCAGCGCCTGGGCGGCGCGGTCGCTCCACATGAGCTGCGGCGCGTTGACGACCAGCGACGAGCCGCGCGTGCGGAAGTTGGAACCGGACCCGGAGCGAATGTTGAGGTTGCCGCCGCTGAAACCACCGCGAGAGACGTCGTACGATGACGTCGTGAGCGAGCTGGAGATGGACGCATCGCGCGGGAGCCCATTCGCGCCGAACGGCGCCCCGTTGAGCGTTACGCTGTTCTGGTCGGCGCCCAGTCCCATGACGGAGAAGCCATCCGCGGCGCCGTCGAGTCCCGGCACGAGCAGCACGCCAGGCAGCGACGCGGCCATCGCCGCGACGTCGCCCTGCAGCTCGGGCGGCAGGTTGGTGTTCGCGACCTGTCGTTCGGTGCCGCTGACGTCCTGCGTTACCTCCCGCCGATTCACGCGCTGCCGATTCGTGGCGGTGGTGACCACGGTGTCGAGCTGGATGACGTTGAGCCGCGCGTCGGCCACGAGCACGTCCTCGTCCGCCACGCGCTTGATCTCGAACTGACGGAACACATACCCGATCCGTGCGTAACCCATGATGTAATCGCCCTGTCCGCCCGGAAACGCGATCTGGAAGTTCCCCTGGTCGTTGCTGCGGGCCTCCCGCGTGACGTTGCCGGGAATCGACGTCGCTGTCACGCGCACCTGGGCGAGCGGAAGCCCCTCGTAGTTCGTCACCTTGCCGCGAATCACGTCGGTTTGCGCGGCAAGCACCATTGGCGCAAAGGCGAGTGCCGCCACCGTGGCGATCAGCATCCGGAAATTGACCCGCGGGTGCAGATCCTTCGCCTGTGGCTCAGGATGACAGGAACCCCAATGGCGGGTGGGCGCAGCGGGCATGAGTCGCGTCTCGTATCGGTATGGTCGAACCATCAGACACCAGAACCCGGCGTCGGGTTGAAAGACGGCGACGCAACGGCCAAGTCAACGCTTTGCGGTTCTGCGGTGTCAAAGCACGAGTCTGCCGCTGCTGGGCCTGCTGTAAAGGTTCTTCATCATCTCTTAACGAAGATGTCATGGCGGACTGGATGCATCATCCGTAGGGTGATGTGGCGGCCCCGTCGTTCCGTGAACGCCCCCACCTGCACGAGAGTCTCGCGATGCAAATCATCCGCAAGCGCTGGCTGCCCATCCTCATCGTCCTGCTCATCGTGGGCGCCATTGCATGGAACCAGATTCCATCGACGGCCTCCGCCGCCGAGGCGTCGCTCACCGCACCAGTGAAGCAAGGCGACTTCAAGGTAGTGGTCACCACCACCGGCGAATTGCGCGCGCGCAAGTTCGTACAGGTGACCGGGCCTGCGCAGGCGCAGTCGGTCAACGTCTACCAGACGAAGATCGCGTCGATCGTACCGGAAGGTTCGCTCGTCAAGGAAGGCGACGTCATCGCGGAGCTCGACAAGGCGCCCGCCGCCACGCGACTCTCCACGGTGACACTCGACCTCCAGAAGGCGCAGGCCGAGTTCACCACCGCGCAGCTCGACTCGGCGCTCAATCTCGCGCAGTCGCGCGAGGACGTGCGGAATGCCGAATACCTGCTGGAGGAGAAGAAGCTCGCCAAGGAGCAGGCGAAGTACGAGGCGCCCACGATCAGGCGCCAGGCCGAGATCGACCACGAGAAGGCGCAGCGCGCGTGGGAGCAGTCCAAGCGCAACCTCATCACCAAGACCAAGCAGGCCGTCGCCAAGATGTCGTCGGTAGGCGCCGACCTTGGCCGGCAGCAGAACAACCTGAACAACATCCAGCAGGTGATGGGCAGCTTTACCGTCCGCGCGCCGGCGCCCGGCATGGTCATCTACGTGCGCGAGTGGAATGGCAAGAAGAAGGGCGTCGGTTCGCAGTGGAGCGCGTGGGAGAACACCGTGGCCACGCTGCCGGACCTCACGCAGATGGAGTCGCAGACCTACATCAATGAAGTGGACGTCCGGAAGATTGCAGTCGGGCAGAAGGTGCAGATCTCCCTCGACGCGGACCCGAGCAAGCGGCTCGCCGGCACCGTGACGCAGATCGCCAACGTCGGAGAGCAGAAGCCCAACCAGGACTCCAAGGTCTTCGAGGTAAAGATCGAGGTCGCGCGCGCGGACACCACGCTGCGTCCGGGCATGACCACCGCCAACGCCATCGAGACCGCGTCCATTCCCAACGTGCTGTCCATCCCGCTCGAGGCGGTGGTGAACGAAGGCGGCTACCAGTACGCGTACACCAGGGACGGCGGCCGCGTCGTGAAGCAGATGATCGAGACGGGCGTGATGAACGACAACGAGATCATCGTGAAGCGCGGGTTGAGCAAGGGGATGCTCGTGCTGCTCACGCCGCCCACCGACAAGGACGGCATCAAGACGGAGACGATTCCTGGCCTCCAGCCGCTCACGCCGCCCACGCCCACCACCGACGCGCCGAAGAGCATCCAGGTGCCGGCCAAGACGCCAGTGCCAGGGCCTGCGCCGGTCCCGGCCGCACCGGCGACGGCAACGCCCGTAAAAGCCAAGGCCTGATCGGTGTCATCGGACTCGTCGCCCGCTGGCGCGCCCATGACGTCGCGCCTGCGCGAGCTCTTCGCGCACGTCGTCTTCAGCGGGGGAATCGCAGCCGAGGCCGTGGTGCACAACAAGTTGCGGGCGAGCCTCACGTCGCTCGGCATCCTGTTCGGTGTGGCGTCCGTCATCGCGATGCTCGCCATCGGCAACGGTGCGGAGCAGGAGATCCTCGCCCAGATGAAGCTCCTGGGCGCCAACAACGTGGTGATCACGCCCATCGTCGTGCAGCAGGAAGGGAAAGTCGAGCAGGACGACAAGAAGTCAACCAAACGCTTTACGCCGGGCTTGAGCTACCTCGACGCGCAGGCCATCAAGGCGACGATTCCGTCCGTCACGTCCACGAGCAGTGAGGTGGTGGTCAACAGCGTGATCGCGCGCGAGGGCCACCACCGCTCCGGAAAGATCGTCGGCGTCGACTCGACCTACTTCGAGGTGATGAACCTTCATCTCGTGGAGGGAGGTCGCTTCGCCGACCTGCACTTCTCGCGCTCCGCACCGGTCGCGATCATCGGGCAGGGTGTGAAGTCGCGCTTCTTCACCACGGAAGACCCCGTGGGCCGCACGATCAAGGTGGGCAACCAGTGGCTCACCGTGGTCGGCGTGCTCGAGGATCGCAAGGTGTCGTCCGAGACCGCCAAGCGACTCGGCATCCGCGATGCGAGCATGGACGTCTACGTGCCGCTGTCCACCATGCTGCTCCGCTTCCGCAATCGCGGCGAGGTCACGCAAGCCGCGATGGAACTGGCTGCGCGCGAGTTCGACAACAATGCCGATTCGTCGCAGACCGACGAGCAGCGCGCGGAGTTGAAGAACTACCACCAGCTCGACAAGGTGATCGTGCAGGTCGCCAACTCGAACGAGGTGTCCGCGGTGGCCGAGGTCGTCCGGCGCATGCTGCAGCGCCGGCACAACGACGTCACCGATTTCGAGATCTCCGTGCCGGAGCTGCTGCTGAAACAGGAGCAGCGTACCAAGACGATCTTCAACGTTGTGCTCGGTGCCATTGCATCCATTTCGCTGGTGGTCGGCGGCATCGGCATCATGAACATCATGCTGGCGTCCATCCTGGAACGCATCAAGGAGATCGGCGTGCGCCGCGCCATGGGTGCCACGCAGCGGGACGTGATGGCGCAGTTCCTCACCGAGGCGGTGATGATCAGCCTCGCCGGCGGCATCGCGGGCATCATCGTCGGCGTGCTGCTGGCGTCGGCCATCCACAGGATCGCCGAGATCAACACCATCGTGTCGTTCATGTCCGTGGCGGTGGCGTTCGGTGTGTCCGTCGCCGTGGGCCTCGTGTTCGGGATCGTGCCGGCGCGCAATGCGGCGAAGCAGGATCCTATTGTGTGTCTGCGGTACGAATAGTCGAGGCGGCGAGCGGCGAGCGGCGAGCGGCGAAAAGCCTTTCACGCAGAGGACGCAGAGAAACTGCAACTACCGCAGAGAACGCAGAGGAAGTTCAAAGGCAACCTCATGAAAGTGATGAAGCAGGGACGGCCTCCACGGTAGAGCGCCGCTGAAACGAAAGGAGAAAGAATTTCGGCTCTTCAGGGAATCCTGTGGGCAGGGAATCACAGGACTGTGACTTTGTGGGGTTCACAATGGATCTCGACGCGATCCGCGAAACACCCCGCCCGTCGGGCCGGCGCTGTCGCGAGGGACGGTGGGGCGAGTCTCTGGGAACGACGACAACAGGCCGATCTGAGCCGACTGAACGCCGAACCGACGAACGGCGCCTCTCGATCAGACCGGCAGCGTCAACGAGAGGTCGTTGGTAATGCGCATGGGACGGACGAAGGCGCACGGAGCGAATCGGCTATTGTCCGCCAACAAAGTCCGCGCCCTTGGTCGTTCAAGAACATCGCGCCACTCGCATCACTTCACATCTCGACGCGACCCACAACAGAGTCCGAAGAGCCAGAATTTCTGCAGTTGTTGTCCTCTGCGTACCTCCGCTCCTCTGCGTCCTCTTCGGTAAAACGAATGCTCTCGTGGGTCGGACTACGGTTGTTCTCGACAGCAGGTGCAGGTCCTTCGCGAAGTTTACCCTTGAGGCGAAGTCGAAGGGGTCAGGATGACTTTCGGCGCGAAGGCTGTTTCGTCGCTGCCACGTGCACCTCGGCGTGAAGGCTGTTCCGTAGTTACGACATGCACCTCCGTGCGAGCACTCGCGAACTCGCGAAGCGCTACCCGTTCGCGTTACTCAGTATGACAACACTCTCGTGATGCCCATGCGCCGTAGCCTTGCAGTCCTCGCGCTCGTCCCCTCGTTTGCGCTCGCGCAGGCCCCAGCACCCCGCACGCTCACGCTGCAGGACGCCATCCAGATGGCGCAGCAGCAAGGGCCTTCCGCGCAGATAGCGCGCAGCACCCGCGACGCGGCGCGCTATCGCGACGACGCGTTCAACTCGCGGCTCCTGCCGCAGCTGTTTCTCTCGGGCAACGCCGCCAACCTGAATCACGGCATCAATCCCATCACGCTGCCCGATGGATCCACGCAGTTCATCGGGCAGTCGCAGAACCAGTCGTCGCTGCAGCTCGGATTCAGCCAGGCCATTCCGCTCACCGGCGGCACCGTGTCCGTCGGCAGCCAGGTCACGCGCATCGACCAATTCGGCACCACCAACTCGCAGTTCTACCAGACGTCGCCAGTCGTCGTGAGCCTCCAGCAAGATCTCTTCAGGCCGCGCGCCATCGTCTGGGACAAGCGGCTGCAGTCCCTGAATGCCACCGTGGCCGAGCGCGGCTACCTCGAGGCGCGGGAAGACGTGGCGGGCAATACCGCGGACGCGTTCTTCAATCTCTATGCGCAGCAGATGACGCTGCGCAACGCGTCGGCCAACGTGGCAGTGAACGACACGCTCTTCACGTTGAACAAGGGGCGCTACGAGGTCGGTAAGATCGGCGAGAACGACCTGCTCAAGAGTGAACTTGCCTTGCTGCGCGCACGCGCGGCCGTGGACGACGCGCGGCTCGCAGCCGATCGGGCGGAGGCGGCGCTGCGCCGCCTTATCGCATATCCGGACGGGCAGACGTTCACCATCGTGACGCCGGACTCCATCCCCGTCGTCGACGCCGACCCCGACGTCGCCGTGCAGCAGGCGCTCCGCAACTCGAGCACCATCCAGCAGAACGAGCTGGACGACGTGCAGACCAAGCGCGGCATCAGCTACGCGCGCGCGAACAATCGGTTCAATGCGACGGTGCAGGCGAGCGTCGGCTTCAACCAGACCGCCCAGCAATTTGGCCAGGCGTACCAGAGCCCACTCGGCAAGCAGACGCTGACCGTCGGCATCAACCTGCCGATGCTCCAGTGGGGTGCCGGCAAGGCGGATCTCGAGGCAGCCAAGGCCACCGACGAGCGCGCGATGGCGAACAACAAGATGCGGCGCGACGCACTCGCCGAGGACGCGCGCTTCTCTGCGCTGGCGCTGCAGCAGGCGCAACGCAACGTGATCATCACCGCCAAGGCCGACACCGTGGCCGGCAAGCAGTTCGAGGTGGCGCGCAACCGCTACATCATCGGCAAGATCACCAACGACGCGCTCTACCTCGCGCAGGCTGAGAAGGACGCCGCGGTGCTCGCGAACGTCCAGGCGCTGCGTAACTATTGGCGGGCGTACTACTACCTGCGCCGCGTCACGCTGTACGACTTCGTCACCAGGCAGGAGATGGCGGATACGCCGTAGCTGCGTTTAGACGCCGCAGGGCCCCACGACCGTACTCGCCGGCACGTCCCGCTTTTCCAGCAGCGCGATCAACGTCGGGTACACCACGCTGGGGACGCCGCACTTCTGCGTCACGTCGATCAGGTCGTGCGGAAGTCCGAGGCGCGCGTCGAGCCAGAAGACCGGGGCAATCGTGCTGTCGCGTGCCGTCCAGAGCGCCGACAGCCGGTTCGCCGAGCCCGGATCGATCGTGTGGTCGTTCTGGTTGAGCACCATGCGGACATCGCGCACCACCGGTGCTCCGCGCTTCGCGTCCTCCACCACCGACGTCCCGAAGCGCAGCATCTCGCCCACGGCGCGCGACGACACGCCGAAGTACGCGTGCGGCCGCGTCGGGTCCGCGTCCTTGCGGATGGTCACGTTGGGCACCCGCTCGAGGACGTTCATGAGCGGCGCGTCCAGTGGACGCGGCGTCTTGCCCAGCGAGAGCGCCGGCGCGATCACCAACACGCGTCGCACGTCGGGGCGATGCTGCGCAATCCACGCAGCCACATTGCCACCGGTCGAGAGGCCCATCACGAACACCGAGTCGCCGAGTCCGGCGGCGATGTCCACCGAGCGGTCCGCGTAGTCGCGGTAGCGCTCTGCCGTAAGGGTCTGCAGCCGCGAGACGTCGGCGCCGAGCATGCCATGCTCCGGCAGCCGCGGCACGATCACGTTGTAGCCGCGCTCGTGCAGCTGTTCCGCCAACTCGCGGAACTGGCGCGGTGAGTTGGTGATGCCGTGCACCAGCAACACGCTGCGCGGCGTGCGGTGGCCATGGACGTACAGCAGCGAACCGCCATCCTGCAGCAGGCTGTCGCGCTCGAGTCGCTGCGCGGAGTCGTATGCCGCGACGGCTCGCGCATACTCCACATATGGGTGCGGGTCGGAAGCAAACGGGCCGGTGTCGATGGGGATCACCGCGACGGCGGCAATCAGTCCCAGGAGGGCGAGTACGATGAACATGCCGCTATCGCCAGTTGCCGATGCTCAGGCTCGCCTGCTGGCGGCCCGAGAAGTTGTTGCTGCCGATCTCCATGCGAATGGGGCCGAGCGGCGTGAGGATCTCCAGCCCGATCTTCGAGCCTTCGATGGACACCTCGGGTGGCAGCGTGCGCCTGGCACGCTCGGAATCCTCATCGTAGATGTTGCCGGAGGCGCTCTCGTTGACGAGATACACCGGCCCACCGATGTGGTATTTCACCGCAAAGGTGACGACGTTCTCCACCGTGCCGCGCGCCTCGAAGATCTTCATTCCCGGAAAACCGCCAAAGCCGCCGAGCGAAAAGGTCTCGTGCGCCGGCAAATTGTTTCCCACGCTCGCGCGCAGGCCCGGAACGAACGTCCAGCGCTTGCCCCACGTGCGGATCGTGTTGGCCGTCAACATCGCGCGCTCGTAACGCGAGTTGAAGTCACTGTCCCACGTGACGATCGACGTGCCGTCCTTGCGCAGCCACCAGAACTGCGCGCGCACGCCCACCGCGTTGAGGATGGGTTTCTCCTGGCCCTTCCACACATGCGACTCGACGCCCCACCGGTAACGGCCACCCCACGACACCGCGCGCTCGAAGCCGAGCATCACGCGCGCCTCGTCCACCTCGCGGCCAGGTAGCTGAATGCGATCCGGCCCGTAAAAGCGCACCTGCTCTCGCGCGATGCTCAGGCGTGCCGTCGGGTGCGTGTTGAAGCCCAGGAGCGGCGTCGTCCGTCGCACGCCAAGCTCCAGTTGCTGGCGCACCTCGCTCATCTCCAGCAGCGCCGTGCCTTCCGCGCGCGTTCGCCCAAGGCGGCGGTCGATGACGCCCGCCCACAGGTGCCCGCCCACGGAGCTCACGTAGTCCAGGCCGATGCCCAGGCTGATGCGCGGGCGGTCGATGAACGCGGGACGGAAGCCGACCGTCACTGAATCCTCGCGTACCGGGTTGAGCCACACGCCCTGGAACGGATCGGAGTAGGAGGTCCGCTGCGCCCCGCGCTGGAGTGAATCCGTGGCGAGCGGCTCCCCGGAGTGCAGGTGCAGTCCACGCAGCTCGGTGAGCGCGTCGACAACGATGTCGGACGAAGGCTCCACGGCGCCGACGAGCGCCGGGAGCGCAGCGATGCGGGGCGCTGGCGATGGCGCCGGAATGCACGGCGCACCGCGCAGCACGTCCGCCGTGCGGTCGTAGCCGAGCTGCACGAGACTCGCCACTTGCGTCGGTGAGAAGTCGAGCTGGCCGAACTGCGCGACCTTCGTGGAGATCATCACGTCGGTGGCGCGTAGCGAATCCTCCGGCTGGAGAAACAGGAAGCCGATGAGCGAGGACGCCGTGCCGAATGTCGACGCGATGGGCTGCTTGTCGGCAGAGCGGCTATCCATGCGTGACACGATCACGCGCTCCGCGCCCATCTGGCGCGCAACCCGGATTGGCACGTTGAGCGCGAGCCCGCCATCGATGAGCGTGCGGTCGCCGAGCCGGATGGGCGTGAAGATGAGCGGAATGGCGAAGCTCGCGCGCACGGCCTGCGCGAGATCGCCGCTGCCGAGCACCACCAGCTCGCGGGTATTGAGATCCGTCGCGATGGCGCGGAAGGGAACGGGCAGCGAATCGAAGTTGCCGCGCGCCGCGATGTTGCCGTGCAGCATCATCGCATTCATCAGGGCGACGACGTCACCCTCGTACAGCGAGCCATTCTGCAGCGTGAGTTGGCCGTCCGACGTCTCCCACACCGTGAGCGGCCGGAGCCCGACGCCGATCAGCGGCGGCAGCTTCGGCCGATACGGCTGGAACAGCGACCCAATCGGATACGCAGAGCTCAGGGAGTCGATCTCCTTGCCCGTGTAGCCGCTGGCGTACAGCGCGCCAATGATGGAGCCGATGCTCGTGCCCACCACGAGATCCGGATGGATGCCGAGGCTATCAAGCACCTTGATGACGCCGATGTGCGCTGCGCCCTTGGCGCCTCCGCCCGCCAGTACGAGCGCCGTCTTCACGGGCGGGCAGACGCGTGGCGGCCCCGCAGGTTCATGGGCGACGTTCCGCTGTTGTGCGAGGAGAGATGGCTGCGTAAGGGCCGCGAGCGCGAGAACGAGAAGGCCGAGGCGCATTGAAACGCTCTTCTGCGTTCGTGAAGGGGCGCGCGGAAAGCGATTGACCAGGCGAATGTACGCCCGGTTGCCACGCCCGCCAGCAACTGGCACCACTCGTGCTCATCACCGCGCCATGAGCAACCGTACCTTCGCCGACGTGAGCGGCCTCGTTTGGGAAGTCTGGGAAGTGTATCCGCGCCTGGTGGAGCGGCGGCTGCTCCGCGAGCGTCGCACGCTGCGCCGCGATTCCGAGGAACGACGGCAGGAGCCGGTAGGGCGCAAGACGCAACCGCTCCAGATCAAGGGTGGCTGGCTGGCCTTCCAGTCCGTGCACGAACGTCGTCGCCTCCTTCCCGTTCCCGAGAACTGGGAGGAGTTGACCGATCGCGAGTTGCGCGCCTTACTCATGCTCTCCAAGGTGAGTAGCAGACCACGGCGCGTTACCGGATAACAGGCGGAGTGCTCGGCGTGAACGACAGATACCTCACGATTGGACAGCGCCGTACACTCGAGAGCCTCTCCCAGCGCATCGTGCCGGACGCCGGCGCACTCGGCGAGCCTGCGCCGTCATTGTCTGCCGCCGTCGAAGCGCGGCTCGCGGGCGGCGACCCGGTGCTCGCTCGGCAGGTCGCGACACTGCTGACGCTGTTCGGCTCGCGCGCTACGGCGCTGGCCTTTGGCGGACGGCTCGGTGGATTCTCCTCGTGGCCTGGCGAGGATCAGGATCGCTGGCTGCGGCAATGGGAGCAGAGTGGCATACCACTACGGCGCACCGTCTTTCAAGCGCTCCGTCGGCTGGTCCTGTCGACATTCTACGCGTCTCCCGCAGCGCAGGCGGGCATCGGGTCGCTTGGCCCGCTCCATAAGCGCGACGCCGTCTTGCCGTGGGAGGGCGCGATGCGCGGCGCGCCGAGCGACGCGGAACCCGTCAAGCGCATTCCATTGAGTGCCGGCGCGACGACCGACAGCCACCGCCACGAGTCGGACGCATGGCGCGCGGCCAACGTCGTTCCGCGCAGCGTGGTGCAGGGCAGCGGTCACACGGGCGACGCCAGCGTCACGGCCGACGTCTGTGTCATCGGATCCGGCGCCGGCGGCGCTGTCGTGGCAGCGCGGCTGGCGGAGCGCGGCCTCGACGTCGTGCTCCTCGAGGAGGGCGGTTACTACACGGCCGCCGACCTGACGGAGGACGAGGGGGACATGGTGCCGCGCCTGTATGCCGACGCGGGCGCGCGCGCGACGGACGACCTGTCGCTCTCCATTCTCCAGGGGCGGTCGGTGGGCGGCGGCACGACGATCAACTGGATGATCACGCTGCGCACGCCGGACTCGGTGTTCGACGAGTGGGCCGACGAACACGGGACTGAAGGCATGCGGGGCGCCGACCTCGCGCGCTATTACGACGTCGTCGAGCACGACGTGCATGCGCGCCTCGTTCCCGACGACGCACACGCGCCGCACAATCGCATCATCCTGGACGGCGCTCGCGCACTCGGCTGGCGCGCGCGACCGGCGATGATCAATGCGCGGGAATGCGTGCGAGCCGGGTTCTGCGGCGTGGGGTGCCGCTACGGAGCAAAGCAGAGCACCCTCGTCACGTATGTTCCGCGCGCGCTGGCCTCCGGCGCGCGACTCTACAGCGACGCGCGCGTCGACCGCATCGTGATGGTCGAGCGAGGGGGCACCGCGCCCATGAAGCGCGTCATGGCGACTGTGATCGACCGCGCCACGGGGCAACCCCGGCACGCGATGACGGTGAGCGCGCCGCTCGTCGTGCTCTCCGCCGGCGCGGTGGGGACCGCCGCAATTCTCCAGCGCTCGGGCATGGGCGGCGGCGGCGTCGGCCGGTTCCTGCGCGTGCATCCGACGACGGCGATCGTTGGGCGCTACGATCGCGAGATGTACGGCGCGGCGGGGATTCCCCAGTCCGCGCTCTGCGATGAGTTCCTGCCCGGCAATGGCGACGGCTATGGTTTCTGGCTCGAGAGTCCTGCGCTCCTGCCCGCGCTTGCATCGGTCGCGGTGCCGGGGTTCGGCGCGGAGCATCGCGCGGTGATGCGCGAGTTTCCGCGTCTGTCGAGCCTCATCTCGCTCGTGCGCGATGGCGCAGATCGCGCGCACTCGAGTGGTGGTGTGCGCGTCGACCGCAGCGGCCGCACCCACATCGACTATCGCGTGTCCGAACGCGACCGGCCGACGCTGGTCAAGGGAATCACCGCCGCGGCTCGGATGCACTTCGCGGCCGGCGCCGCTGAGGTGCTGACGTTGCATTCACCATCGCTGCGGATAACGCGCGAGGCGGACGTTTCGGACATCGCCCGTCGGCCGGTTGGCCCCAACCAACTCGGGCTCTTCTCGGCCCACATGAACGGGACGTGCCGCATCGGCACCGATCCGCGATCGAGCGGCTGCTCGCCTGATGCCGAGCGCCACGGCGTCCGCGGGCTGTACGTGGTGGACGGCTCGCTCTTTCCCACCGCGCCGGGCGTGAATCCGCAGGCGACGATCATGGCGCTGGGACATCTCTTCGCGGACCGCATCGCCGATCGCGCGCGTCGGTAGTACCGCTGGCGACGGGATGGCTGCCTGGCGGCGCTCCCGAGGCCAGCGCATTGGGCCTCGATCCAGAAATCGCTTGTTTATCCAGCTGAGGTAGCCTAGACTGGCGGACCGATCCGTTGTCGTGCGTTTTGGTTGTGCGACGCCGCACCCCTTACAAAGTGAGAGTTTGGAATGCGTTTCCGTATCCTCGCAGCCGTGCTACCGCTGGCGCTGGCCGCCGCGCCCCTACAGGCGCAGTTCAACCCCACAGGAACGTGGGGTTCGCTTCCCCCCAACAGCTTTGGCGGCAGCGGTATCCCGACCAATGCCGTGATGCTGAACGTCTTCGACGGCGTGACCATGGGCCTGTCCGCGACGCCGCGGTACTCGAGCCCGGCGCTGACCAACGACGGTGCCGGTCGCTTCTGGGCCCAGGCCGGCCCGACGGTGGGTGCTCCAAACAATCCGCAGTTTGCCGGCTGGAACTTCGACTTCTTCGTCGGCGGTGCGAACGCAGGTAACTACTTCTACGCCCTGTTCGTTGACACGGCTGCGGCGGCGAACACGCCCGTTGCCAGCCACATCGCTTTGGGGTTCAACAGCGCGGCCGCAGACTCCTGGAACCTGAGCTTTGGCTTCCTCGGCGGGCCGGCGTTCGACGTCAACGCCTCGGGTGAGTACACGTTCGCGCTCGCGCAGTACAGCGATCGGTCGTTCCAGCAGCAGGTCGGCCTCGCATCCATCGAAGTGAACGTCGTGGCGACGCCGGAGCCGGCGTCCATGTCGCTCATGGCGACGGGACTGCTTGGTCTCGGCTTCGCAGTCCGGCGCCGGAAGAAGGCCTGATTGCAGTTGCTGGGCTGATTGGTTAGTCACAAAAAGGCGGCGAACGGCAACCGAGTCTCGGTGCCCGTTCGCCGCTTTTTTGGTCTATTCGGCGACTTCCCGGGTCGTCGGCGTTCGCCGAAGTCTCTTGGCGGGCGCCCGATGACGTAGCCAGCTAGCCGCGGATCGGCCCGTCCGGGCGCCCGCGAAGCGACAGGCGTTGTGCTCGTGACGTGGCGCCATGTCTGACGCCGATTTCGAGACCCGTTGGCATCGTCGCCGTGTCCTGGATGCCCACTGCACTACGAACAGATCGGCGACATCGGCGCCATCGGCGCATATCGAGTTCACCGAATCGCGCGCCACTCGCATCAATGACAATCTCAGACGCGACCCACACTGAAGCCCGTAGAGCCCTTTTCTCGATCGCTCCACTCCAAACGCGCTAGCCGAAGAGCGTCGCGACCTCCGGGACGGTCCCCGCCGACGCCCACTGCGCCATTCCTTCGCGCCATACCAGCGTGTCGCGCGTCAATGAACCATCACCCACTCGCTGGCGGAGCGTCGCGACCTCCAGCGGACCCTGCGGCTTGCCGTCCACCGCCATGAAGAACTCCGCCGTCGGCGGGAGTGGCGGCGGCCCCCGTCGCGACGCGGCGGGTGTCGCAACCGTTGGATGCAACGCGGAGTTTGCCGTGGACGCCAGCTGCTGGCCCACCGCAAGGCCCACCCCCATCGCCGCGCCTGCCGCCGCGGCGCCTCCGCCCGTGTTCCGCGCCGCGTCGCGCAGGGCGTCAGCCGCCTGGAGCTGCGCATACGCGCCAACGTCGCCGAGGAGGCCCATCCGCGTGCGCTGGTCGAGGGTCGCGGCCACTTCGTCCGGCAGCGCGATGCTCTCGACGTTGAACTGCGTTGTCTCGATGCCGAAGCGCGCGAGCTCGGGTACCAGGCGCGCGGCGGTCATGCGTCCCAGTTCGTCGTACTGCGATGCGAGCTTGAGGACGGACGTCGACTGCTCCCCCAGCAGGTCGCTGAAGCGCGCAACCATGAGGTCGCGGAGCTGGTCGCTGATCTGGTCGATGTCGAACGTCGGATTCGCGCCGACGAGCTCGCGCACGAAGACCTCCGGATCGCTCACGCGCATCGCATACGTCCCGAAGGCGCGGAGCCGCACTGGGCCCAGCTCGGGGTCCGACGTCATGATGGGCGCCTTCGTCCCCCACTTGCAGCCGGTGAACTGGCGCGTGCTCACGAACACCACTTCCGCCTTGAACGGGCTGTGGAAGCCGTACTTCCAGCCGCGCAACCGCGACAGCACCGGAAGGTTGGACGTGCTCAGTTCGTGGCGGCCGGGGATGAACACGTCGGCGACGGTCCCCTGGTCCACGAACACCGCCAGCTGACCCGGTCGCACGATGAGCTGTGCACCGTTCTTGATCTCGTTGTGTGGGCGCGCGAAGCGCCACACCATCGTGTCCTGCGAGGTCTCGAGCCACTCGATGATGTCGATCAGCTCGCCGACGATGAGGTCGCGCAACGTCATGACTGTATCCGCGTCAAAGGGTAGGTCCAGGTCAGCTGTGGAATAATCCAGCGAGGTCGAAGAGCACGCCCTCGAACACGCTTTCCTCGTTGCTTGAACGCCGGCCGCCCATCGACACGTGCACCTGCACGCCCGACGTGCCGGCGATCCGCGCCCCAATCGTCTGCATCGCCGCGATTCGCCGCTTCTCCTCGGCCAGCTGCTCCAGCTCGCGCGCGCGCTGCACCGCGAGTCCGCCGGCGTCGACGAAACCGATGACGCGCTGCAATTCGCCGCGATCGAGCCACACGCCGTCCGCCTTGCAGACGTCGGTGATGACGCCGGACGACCGCGCGAAATTCTGCCGGTTCATCAGCTTGCCGCAGCGAGGACACGGCACGTACCGCACCATATCCATCGGCCCGTGCTGGGACGGCACACGGCTGGCCAGCGTGCTGATCACCGTGGCGTGCGCCTCGCGGGCGTTGCACAGCGCCTGGAGCGACTTCGGGTCCAGCCACAACCCGCCGCACTCGGCGCATTCCGTCACGAGCGTGGTGCCCAGCCTGAGTGCCTGCATGGCCTCGCCGCAGCGCGGACAGTCGAGCGGCGGCTCGTCAGGGACCGCCTCTCGCCTGGCCTCAGCTCCACACTGGGCGCAGAACCGGCCGCCCTTGTACATCGGCGCGAAGCAGGAGGGGCAGGTGACGGTCGCCAGCGCAGACGCGCACCAGTCGCACCGGATGGCGTCCGCGGCGGCCGGCGCTCCGCAGCCCGGGCATCGCAGGGTGGAGGCGGACATGGGTCGAACTATAACGCGCGGCAACTCCGCGCCGCGAGGCTCGTCGCCTTAGCGGCGGAGCACTTCCGACTCCCCCCGCTCGACGAGCAGCTTCGCGCTGAAGCGCTGCGCTTCCGCGATGCGCTCCACCTCGATCGCGATGGCGTCGACCGACTGCTGGAGGCGCTCGAGGCGGTCCTCATCCACGGGCAGCGACGTCGGCCTTGCGCCGCCCCTGGAGAGGACCTTCCAGGTGACCACCCCGATGAAGCACAGCGACGCCACCAGTCCGACGATCACGGTGGAGACCGCGGCAAACGCCCAGACGTCCGGATTCATGGCAGCTCCTCTGGTGTGACGACCCGAGGAAGCTACGTACGCACGCGAGGCGGTGAGGTTTCCGTCCCGCCGCCGCCACGTCGTCTATTGTTATTTCCGCTAACAAAACCCATGCTTGTCGCTCGTCCAGACAGCCGCACCCTCTCACTACGACTCATGTCCGACCGCCTCCGCACCCGACACGTCGGTGTCGCCGCACTCACCATCCTCACGGCCTGCGGAGGCGCGGGTACGGCGCCGTCTGCCGTGAAGACCTGCGCCGAAGACCCGAGTCAGGCGAAGTGCGCGGTCGCGCCCGTGCCGGTGGACAGCGGGCTGCGCTTCTATGCCGCCAGGAACAACCGCGTGGTGGGCGCGGCGCTCGGAACGACGTTCGGCACCAATGCGGCCTACGATGCACTGGTGGCGCGGGAGTTCAGCGTGATCACGGCAGAGAACGCGCAGAAGTGGCAGACCATCCATCCGTCGCGCGCCACGTACAACTACGCGCGCGGGGACCAGCTGCTTGCCTTCGCGCAGAGCAGGGGCATGAAGATGCGCGGACACACGCTCGTGTGGCACAACCAGAATCCCGCGTGGCTCACCAGCGTCACGTGGCCAGCGGACACCCTCACGCTGATCCTCAAGGATCACATCACCAACGTGCTCACGCGCTACAAGGGGACGATCTACGCGTGGGATGTCGTGAACGAGGCGTTCAACGGGAACGGCACGCTCTCGGCCACGATCTGGTCCAACACGCTCGGCGCGGGCTACATCGAAACGGCGTTTCGCGCCGCGCGCGCCGCAGATCCGGCAACGCTGCTCTTCTACAACGACTACAGCCTGGAGTTTCCGGGCGCCAAGCAGGACGCCGCGGCGGCGCTCATTGCCGACTTCAAGGCGCGCGGCGTCCCGATCGATGGCATCGGCTTCCAGGCGCACTTCCAGATCAACCCGGACCTGACGGGTGTGCCGTCGCGCGCCTCGCTCACGTCCACTTTCCAGCGCTTCGCCGCGCTCGGCGTGAAGATCCATCTCACCGAGTTGGACGTCCGCATTCGC
The DNA here is from genome assembly GCA_031407575.1 of Gemmatimonadaceae bacterium. GTDB lineage: Bacteria > Gemmatimonadota > Gemmatimonadetes > Gemmatimonadales > Gemmatimonadaceae > AG11. Next base: position 59,966 of record JANOIJ010000297.1, read on the forward strand.
ACGCCGGGCGCCACCGCCGCCGAGGTCACGGCGCAGGGCCAGGCGTACGCGGACGTGGTAGCGGCGTGCATGGCGGTACCCGCCTGCGACGCGATCGTGGTGTGGGGCGTCACGGACTCGGAGTCATGGGTGCCCGGCACATTCCCCGGATTCGGTAGCGCGCTGCTGTTCGACGGCAGCCTGGCGAAGAAGGCCACGTACACGGCCGTGAAGGGCGCGTTAGGCGGCTAGCTCGCGGCCGCGCACCACACCGGGATAGGTTTGCGCCGTCCAAACTATCTCGGAGGAACGATGAGTCCCGTCCAGCAGTTCGAAACGCCGTTTTGCACCACCGCATTCGAGTTGCCCGGCTATCGCGTGGTGCGCAACCTGGGGGTGGTGCGTGGCATCACGGTGCGCTCGCGCTCCGTCGTGGGCCGCATTGGCGTGGGATTCCAGGCGTTCTTCGGTGGAAGCATCACGCTGCTCGTGGAGCTCTGCGAGCAAGCGCGCTCAGACGCCTTTCAGATCATGATCGCCCACGGTGCGGAGGTGGGCGGCAACGCGATCTTTGGGCTGCGGTATGACGCAACGGAGTTGATGCCCGGCATCTCCGAGGTGCTGTGCTATGGCACGGCGGTATGGATCGAACCCATCGAGACGAGGGTCTCGCAGCCATGAGCAACTTTTCCGAGCCCGGTTCCACGATCGTTCCTCCGCCAGCGCCCCCGGAACCGAAGACGGCGCTGTGGGAGGACTTCATCGACATTTTCTACGCGCCATCCGAGGTCTACCGGCGTCGCGCGACGTCGGGCTTCTTCGTGCCTATGCTGGTGGTAACCGTGCTGAGCGGCTGCATCGCACTCGCGAATTCCGGCGTGATGCAGCCCATGATGGACGCGGAGTTCGAGCGGAACATGCGAGCGTCCGGGGGAGCCGGGATGACGCCGGAGGCCATGGCAGGCGCTCGCAAGTTCACCGAGGTGGTCGGGAAGATCGGCGGCTTCATCCTTCCGCCGTTGGGGATCCTCGCGACGGGACTCTTCCTGTGGCTCATCGGCAAGCTCGTGGATGCGAAGCAGTCACTCGGCGCGGCCTTCATGGTCACGGCGTACGCTTACACCATTCGCGTGGTGGAATACGTCCTCGGCGGCGTGCAGGGGCTGCTGATGGATCCGGCGTCGCTCAACAGCCGCTTCAAGATCTCGTTCGGCGTCGCGCGCTTCCTCCATCCCGACGAAACGTCCCCCATTCTACTCGCCGTGGTGGGACGCATGGACCTGTTCACCATCTGGCTGACGGTGTTGCTCGCAATCGGACTCTCGGTCACAGGAAAGATCCCGCGTACGCAGGCCTATCTTGCCGGCGCCATGCTCTGGGTGGCCGGCGCGCTGCCCAACGTGCTGACCGCGCTTCGGTCGTAGTGCGCCGAGCTACGGCTCCATGACCCGCTCGACCAGTGGCCGCGGCAGGCAGGGCGTCCGGTGGACGATGCGTTGCACATGCACCCGGATGTCGGCGTCCTCGAACTGCTCGATGCGTTGCCCGCAACGACAGCAATGCGGAAAGAGCGCGAACGTGTCGCGCGCAATCTGGTCGAGGATCGGGTCGTCGTGACGACTGGAAATTGGCATCGGAAAGTTGCAGCGGAGTCTCTGGCGTCGTCCTTATGACGACTGACGCACGCTTCCCGGCACGCCACCCCTCGGCGGGCTTTGCACGGGGTAGAGTCGCGCCAGCAGTTGTTCATCCCTACCTTGATTCGAGTTCCCGCCAAGCCGCTTTCCCGGCTTACCTGATTCAGCCGGGGCACTCGAGCGCCCGACGTACCCAGTCCCCACCTGATGGCGCTGTCTCTCGTACTCGCCGTCGCCGGCTTGTTCGCACAATCCGGCGTTGCCATCCTGATCGCGGTCGTGCTCCGCGGGCTCCTCCGGCGCTACTGGAGGCCCTTCCTGCGTCACTGGACGTGGAGCTGGATTGCGCTTGCGTTCCACGCGGGCGCAGGCGCGAGTGCGCTCTACCTGGCCGCCTCGCGGCCCGTCCACGATCCGTTGCGATTCAGCCTCGCGCTGTTGGCCGGCATCAGTGGCTATCTCCAGATCGCCTGGCTGCTACTCGGCACCGTGGAGCTGTCGTCTGGGCGTGTATTTCCTCCCCGCATCACGCGCTGGATCATCGCTGGGGTGACCGTCGCCGGCGCGATGCTCGTCATCGCCTTCTCGTGGGATCCTGCGTATTCGGATCTGATCTATACGTTGCGCGTCACCGTCCGCCGCGTTGCCGCCGGCATCGCGTTCGCGATCGGTGGATTTGCCATCATGCGCGCGCCGCGCGTCGCGCTCGGCATCGGCCGTCGCGTCGTGATGCTCGCCTTCTTCGGACTCGCGGCGCAGCAAGCGCACTTCTTGGTCATCTCCACGACACCGGCGCTGCGCCGCGAGTATTCGGTCTACCTGTCGTCGCTCGCGTTCGTCGACGTGATGCTCTACGTGGCCCTCGCGATGGGACTCGTGATCTGGCTGCTCGAGGAGGAGCGCCAGGCAACCATGGATGCCGCGGCCCGCATCGAGCAGATCGCGTATCACGACTCGCTCACCGGACTGCCCAACCGCCAGCTCTTCCTCAACCAACTCGGCATGGCGCTGCATCATGCACGTCGCAACGACGGCATGGCGGCGGTCCTCTTCCTCGACCTGGATCGCTTCAAGGTCGTGAACGACTCGTTGGGGCACGCGGCCGGTGACGCTCTGCTGCAAGCGGTGGCCGAGCGCATACGGGTCACGGTGCGCGAAGAGGATTCCGTCACCCGGCTTGGCGGTGACGAGTTTGCCGTATGTGCGAGCGAAGTCCACAGCCCGGAAGACGCATTGCAACTCGCCGAGCGCATCACCGCGGCGGTGAAGCGGCCGATCATCGTGGACGGCCAGGAACTGTTCGTCACCACGAGCCTTGGCATCGCACTCTTTCCCATCGACGCCACGGATCCTGAGGGTCTCCTCAAGGCCGCGGACGCGGCGATGTATCGCGCCAAGGCACAGGGCCGCGATCTCGTCGAGCGCTATGTGCAGGAGACGGGAGTGGCTGCGCTGGAGCAGCTTGGACTCGAGAGCAACCTCCAGCGCGCGTTGGAGCTCGATCAACTCGTGGTGCACTACCAGCCCATCGTGAACGCCAGCACGGGCGAGATCACCGGTGTGGAAGCGCTGCTGCGCTGGAACCATCCGCGTCGCGGGATCATCATGCCGGGCGAGTTCATTCCGCTCGCGGAGGCGACGGGCGCCATCGTGCCGATGGGCGAGTGGGTCATGCGCGCCGCGTGCGCGCAGGTGGCGCAGTGGCGCGAGCGAGGACAGACGCAGTTGCGCGCGGCGGTGAATCTCTCCGTCCGCCAGCTGCAACATCCCGATCTCGTGGCGCGCGTCGAGCAGATCCTCGCGGAGACGGGACTCCCCGCAGATCGACTGGAGCTGGAAATCACCGAGAGCATTGCCATGCGGTCCAGTGGACGTGCCGGAGACAACCTGCGCGCCCTCAAGGCGCGTGGCGTCCGCGTCTCCATCGACGATCTCGGCACCGGGTATTCGTCGCTCAGCGCGTTGCGCCTGTTTCCCATCGACTCGCTGAAGATCGACCGCAGTTTCGTCTCGGGGGTTCCGCACAACACGGACGACAGCGCGATTGCCGCGGCGGTCATCACGCTCGGCCGCAAGCTGGGCGTGAACGTGATTGCGGAGGGCATCGAGCGGCCAGAGCAACTGGCGTTCTTCGTCGAGCAGGAGTGTGCAGAGTGGCAGGGCTACCTCCTTGTGCGCCCTGTCACAGCCCAGGAATGCGAAGACCTGCTATTCTCCACTGCGCGCATCAGCCGCCGGTCTGGACGTGTTGTGACCGTTGCGGCGACATAGCGGTTCTGCAGTGGAACCGCGTCCCACCGCGCGGTTTAACACACTGGGTCGGGTGTCGTCGCCCTTGCGTGTCTAGCCATGGGATGACGAAGTCAGGCATCTTCCCTGCACGTTCCCCGATCGCCGCCCGACCCCTGAACACCAACAGCATGCCTGCCCGCAACTCCTCGCTGATCGCGACGTGCTGTATGCTCGCGCTTGGTACGCTCATCTCGTGCAAGGCCGACGGCCCTGTCACGCCGAGCACGGATCCCATCCCCAACCCGCTCGGCCTATTGAGCGTGGGCGATGTGGTGCCGCTGAACGTGAACGGCGAAACCGCGTGCAGCGCGGCCATCTACCACGCGTCGCGCGTGGTGGCCGTCGGCAGCAAGTCGATCATCTTCAGCGACACGCTGAACCCGAAGAACGGCTTCGCGACCGCCGACTTCCAGCGGTTCGCCGCGCGGTTTGACTCGCTCGTCTATCCGCTGGATGTCGCCAACTTCGGCGAACCCACGGATATCGACAAGAACGGCCGTATCGCCATCCTGTTCACGCGGTCGGTGAATGAGCTGACGCCCAGGGGCTCCAATCAATACGTCGGCGGGTTTGCGTTTTCGCGCGACCTCTTCCCGATTGCGGGCAATCCGCGTGCGCAGGCCTGTCCCGCGAGCAACCAGGGCGAGTACTTCTACGCGCTCACGCCGGATCCGGCGGGCACCATCAATGGCAACGTGCGCACCACGGGGTTCGTGGACTCCGTGACGACGGCCGTGCTCGCGCACGAACTGACGCACCTCATCAACGCGTCGCGCCGGTTGTACGTGAACCAGGCCGCCGACTTCGAGGAGAAGTGGCTGGACGAGGGACTCGCACACATTGCGGAAGAGTTGCTCTACTATCGTGAGTCCGGCCTCACGCCCCGCTCGAACATCGACCTGCCGTTGTCGCGCACCTCGACCACGACGCGTACAGCGTACAACCTGGACATGTCGGGCAACGGGTCGCGCTATCGCTCGCATCTGCTGACGTCCGCCGCGAGTTCGCCGTACGCACTCGACGATTCGCTGGCGACGCGCGGCGCCACGTGGTCCTTCCTGCGCTACGCGGTGGATCGCGTGAATGCCTCGGACAGCTTCGCTGCCGGAAATGGGCAGGTGGTGACAGGCAGCGGCAACATAGTGCTGACGGCCGGCGCCACCGCCGGCGAGTATTCCGCCACGATCGTAAACGTCTTGCTCACGGGCGGCACGTCCTCGACCTACACGCTTGGGACGGCGGACGGCACGAGTGCCGTTTCTCTTCCCGTGGAGTCTCCTGCGCTCGCTGCGCTGATGCGCATGCCCGAGTTGCAAGGCGGGAACGGCCCCGTGCTCGACAGGGGATTCGAGTCGCGGCTGCGCGACCGTGAGCGCCAGGAACTGCGTCCGCGCATGGCCGCCGCGCGGCAGTGGTACGCCGCGCAGGGACACGATGCGCCCTCGCTCCAGAGCCGATCGGCGTATTCGGCCAGCATCAGCTCGTTTGCGACCGATGCGGAAGTGTGGATGAAGCTCGTGAACAGCACTACACGGGGCATGCCGAATCTCTCTGCCGCCATCGGCGGCGAGGTCGCGGGCTTCGTGCGAGACTGGTCCGTGTCGCACGCGGTGGATGACGTCGCCGCGCCGGCCACGCAGTACCAGCAGCGCAGCTGGAACTGGCACAGCATTTTTCCGGGACTCGGTGGCGGTCCGTATCCACTACTGATTCCAGCGATCTCAGGCAGTGCCTCGCTGACGGGCTCAGTCGTCGCTGGTGGGGCAGCGTATTACCGAATCAATGTCCCAGCGAACAGAACCACGACCGTGTCGCTCGGCGCGCCTGCGGGTGCGACGAATCCCAACCTCCAGCTCGTCATCGTGCGGACAAAATGATGCATATAAATCGTCTTCGACTTGTCGTAGCCAGTGTCGCCCTCGCGTCTGCCGCGGCGTGCGGCGCAGACGGCACCGCTCCCCGGGCAGGCCCTCCCGCGCGTGTGGACATCGCCGCGTCGCCGACGACCACGGTCGGCGCGGGAACTTCAGCCGGCGCGTTCACCGTGCGCGTCGTTGACGCGGCGGGACTTGCTGTCTCCGGCGCGTCGGTGGCCTTCAGCACCACCGGAGCCGCGACAGCGCAGCCGACGCAGGCCACAACGGATGCGTCCGGTCAGGCCACCACGCAGGTGACTGTCGGCTCGGTGACCGGTGCGGCCACCGTCCGTGCGACGGTGACGGGCACAACGGCTGTCTCGGTGGCCCTCACCGTTGTTGCGGGCCCAGCGACCAAGATCGTGGTGAACCCCAAGATTCTGCGCCTGGTCGCGGTTGGAGACACGGCGCGCATCGCGGCGACGGCACAGGACCAGTACGGCAACCTGTCTGGCTCCGGCGCCATCACGTACAGCGTGGTGGACGCGACGTTGGTCAGCGTGGACCAGTCCGGTCTCATTCGCGCGCTTCGTGCGGGTGGCAACACGTTTGTCATCTCGGCGTCGAATGGTCGTGCCGACACGACCGTCGTCACGGTGCTCGCGCCTGGCTCTACGACGTGCACCGGACTCGCGAGTGCGATGACGCTGCCGGTCGGCGGATCGCAGGTCTACTCCGGCACGCAGTACGGCTGCGTCACTGGCACGGCGACCGGTGCAGAATTCGCCGTTGTCGCCTTCAATAGCTCCACTGATCAGACGGCGTCGCTGTCGACGTCCGTCATGGCGAATGGCGTCGGTACGGCTCCGTCGCCGTTCACGTCGCCACTGTCCGGCAACGTCGCCCTGCGCGCGTCGGTTGGCAGCCGTTCCACGGCCGCGCCGCAGCACAGCGAGCAGTTCCATCTCGGCCTGCTGGAGCAGGGCAAGCAGCTCTCGAGGAATGGCGGATTGTCTCGCGCGCGCTCGATGCGCGGCTCACAGCGCTCGATGGTGCCGAGCAGCATCGGCGGATCCGCGTTGCGCAGCGGCATTCCGGCGAGCGCGGCGGTTGGGGACATCATCACGCTCAACGTCAGCGGCTCCGTGTGCACGGGCGCCATCAATCATGCGGTCCGCGTCGCGGCAGTGGGCACCAAGTCGATCATCCTGGCCGACACGCTCAACCCGACTGGCGGCTTCGTGGACTCTGACTACCAGCGCTTTGCGGCGACGTTCGACACGCTCGTGTATCCGCTGGACGTCAACGCCTTCGGCGCGCCGAGCGACTTCGACAACAATGGCAAGGTCGCGATCATCTTCACGCGCACCGTCAACGAACTGGTGGACGCCAGTTCGGGCTACTTCGTGGGCGGATTCTTCAATCCGCGCGACCTCTTCCCGAAGGTGGCGGCGGTCGCGACGGACAACTGCGCCGGCAGCAACGAGGGCGAGATGTTCTACATGCTCGTCCCCGCACCGGGCGCGGGCATCAACAACGTCACGCACACCACGGGATTCGTGGACAGCCTGACGATGGGCATCATCGCGCACGAGTTCCAGCATCTCATCAATGCCGGCCGCCGCATGTACGTCAACACGTCGGCGCAGGACTTCGAGGACGTGTGGCTCAACGAGGGCCTCAGCCACATTGCCGAGGAGCTCCTGTACTATCGTCAGAGCGGGTTCGCGCCGCGGCAGAACCTCACCGACTCGACGATCCGGGTGCTCAACCGTCCGCTCTATGGCTTCTGGAAGTCGGACGCATCGTCGAACTTCACGCGGTTCCTCCAGTACCTGCGCAGCCCCGGTTCCAACACCCTGTACTCTACCGGCGACGAGCTGGCGACGCGCGGCGCCATCTGGGCGTTCCTCCGCTACGGCGCCGACCAGCTGGGAACGACCGACGGCGCGATGTGGCAGCGCATGGTGAACTCGACGGTCACGGGCCTTGGCACGATCACGCTTGGCTTCGTGACGGATCCATTGCCGATGATCCGGGACTGGAACGTCGCCAACTTCATGGACGACCGCGCGGGCAACACGAACCCCAAGTGGCTGCACCCCAGCTGGGACTATCACAACATCTACACGAATACCTATCTCAACATGCCGACGTATCCGTTGCGCGTGACGGATCTCACCGAAAACGTGAAGACGGACTTCGTGATTCGCGGCGGCTCGTCGAGCTATGCGCGCTTCTCGGTACCTGCCGGCAAGGAAGGGTTGCTCACGTTCACGTCCGGCGGAGGACTGCCAACGGCGCCGCTGCAGTTTGTCGTGGTGCGCACGAAGTAGGACGCGGTAGTGCAGGTGACGAAGGGCCGGCGAGTTCGCCGGCCCTTTGTCGTATGTGGATCCTCCGAGGCGCCACCCTTGTTCGCTGAACGTACGAAATGCCCCACTGGCGCTCGATTGGGAACCGCGTATGTCTGTCCCAAAGATGTCATGCTTCTGTCCGTCACCCGTTTGGGGACTCCCACATCAAGGAGAGACGCCTATGATCGTGCTTCATTCACCTCGGACGACGGCGTGGCGCCGCGCGGCCGCGTTCCTGTTCCTGCCCGCGGCGCTCGCCGCGCAGGCGCCCAGCGGCACCGTCGCCGGACGCGTCACTTCGAACGGCGAGGGCGTTGCCGGGGCGACCGTCGTGGCCGGCGGCACGGGCCGCGGCGTGCAGACGCGCAACGACGGCTCTTATCGGCTCACGCTGCCGGTCGGCCGGTACGAAATTCGCGCCCGCGCAGTGGGCTTTGCCTCGGTGCGGGACTCGGTCACAATCGGTGCAAGCACAGCGACGCTCAACTTCGCGCTCGAGCGCAGCATCGCCACGCTCGAAGTCGTCTCCACCCTCGGCACGCGCGGCGAGGCGAGAACGGTCATCGATGCACCGGCACCCATCGACGTCCTGTCCGCCGCGGACATCAAGGCCACGGGCCGCACGGAGACGGCGCAGATGATCCAGGCGCTCGCGCCGAGCTTCAACTTCCCGCGCACGTCGGTGGGCGACGGCACGGATCACGTGCGTCCCGCCACGCTGCGCGGACTGGCGCCCGACCAGACGCTCGTACTCGTGAATGGCAAGCGGCGGCACAACAGCGCGCTGGTGAACGTGAACGGCTTCGTCGGCCGAGGCTCGGCGCCGGTAGACCTCAATGCGATTCCCTCGAGCATGATCGACCACATCGAGATCCTGCGCGACGGTGCCGCGGCGCAATACGGCTCGGACGCGATTGCCGGCGTGATCAACGTCGTGCTGAAAGAGGGAGGGCAGGGCGAGCTGCGCACGACCGTCGGTCAATCCTTCACGACCTACAACCGCGCCGACAATCTCACACCGTGGCCAATCCAGGTCGGTTCCGTAAAGGCGCGCGACGGCAAGGTGTTTCACACGGCGCTCGACTACGGCTGGAGCGGAGCGCAGAACAGCTTCCTCCACCTCGCCGGCGAGTTGCGCGATCGCGGCTACACCAACCGCTCACTGAAGGACCCGCGCGTGCAGTACTTCGCGGGCGACCCAAAGGAGACGAACCCGGTATATCCGTTGCCTGACGGGCGCGTGAATCATCGCCAGGGCGATGCCGCTACGCACGACGTGCAGGGATTCTGGAACGGTGGCCGCACGCTCGGCTCCGCCGATGTGTACTCGTTTGGTGGTGCATCCAAGCGGCACGGTGAAGCGACGGGCTTCTGGCGCCGGCCGAGTGATGACCGCACGCTGCGCAACATCTATCCAGATGGATTTTTGCCAGTCATCGCGTCGGACATCTGGGACGCATCGGGCACGGTCGGCGTGAAGGGCAGCGTGTCCGGTTGGAGCTATGATCTCGGCACCGTCTATGGGGGAAATCAGTTCGGCTTCACGATCAAGAACACGAACAACGTGTCACTCGGTCCGACGTCGCCGACCCAGTTCGACGCCGGCAAGCTGCGGTTCAAGCAGAGTACGACGAGCCTGGATCTCAACCGGAACATCGGCCGAGGTACGCTGCCATTCCCGCTGAACCTCGCGGCGGGTGCGGAATTCCGGCTGGACGACTACACGATTGTGGCGGGGGAGCCGGGTTCGTGGGTGAACGCCGGCGCGAGGGTGATCGGGAATGGCGGGGTCGTGACGACGCGACCAGCCGCGCCAGGCGCGCAGGTGTTCCCGGGCTTCAAGGGCGACAGTGGTGGCAGGACGAATGATGCCGGCTCGCATTCGCGCAACAACACAGCGGTGTACGCCGCGGTCTCGTCGGAGCTCACGTCGAACTTCCTGGTGGACCTGGCTGGGCGCTTCGAGAACTACAGCGACTTCGGCTCCACGACGACGGGCAAGGTGTCCACGCGTCTCGAGCTGGCCACGGGCTACGCGTTGCGCGGGTCCGTCAGCACGGGCTTTCGCGCGCCGTCGCTCATGCAGGAGTACTTCTCGTCTACGGCCACGAATTTCGTCGCGGGCGTGCCCTTCGACGTCAAGACGTTCCCCGCGAATTCACGGGAGGCGGGCGCACTTGGCGCCAGCGCGCTCAAGGCGGAGAAGTCGCGCAACTTCGGCATCGGCTTCGCCGCCGAGCCGCTGCGCAGCCTGTCGTTCACGTTCGACTACTACTACATCGAAGTGGACGACCGCATCGTGTTGTCGAACAATTTCACCGGCACCATTGCAGTGAACGCGCTAGCCACCATCGGGATCACCGGCATCAGCGGTGGCCGCTACTTCACCAACGCGATCGACACGAAGACGCACGGCTACGACGCCATCCTGAACTATGGCCTCACGCTCTCCAGCGCGAGCCTGCTGCGGCTGACGGCGGCGTACAACCGCAACGATACGCGCGTGACGCGAGTGTCGCTGCTGCCGCAGAACATCTCGGGTCTCCAGGGGCAGTTGTTCAACCGCATCGAGCAGGCGCGCATCGAGGTGGGCAATCCGCTGAACAACCTCATCCTGTCGGCGAACTATGCGTACAATACCTTTGGCGTCATGGCGCGGACGCAGCGCTACGGTCAAGTGACGGCGTACAATGATGCGATCTTGACGTCGAACGCGTACGGCCCGCTGGACCAGACGTTCTCTCCCAAGTGGGTCAGCGACCTCAGTGTGTCGTACGCGTTGCGGCGCTACTCGGTCAGCATTGGCGCGGACAACATCCTCGACGTCTATCCCGACCGGAACAACAACAACGGCAACATCGCGCCGACGGCGGAGAATGGCGGCACGTCGAACACCGGAATCTTCCCGTACGCCGGCATCTCGCCGTTCGGCTTCAACGGGCGGTTCATCTACGCGAAGCTCGGCGTGGGGCTGTAGCAGGGGTCAGAGTCGGGGGTCAGAGTACGTTTGGTTTCTCTGCACCTCGAATCAAAATCACGCGCTACTCTGACCCCCTACTCTGACCCCGTTGACAACGCGACGTGCAGATCCTTCGCGAAGTTTACCCTGAGCGAAGTCGAATGGGCTCAGGATGACAAGACCCGTGTGGACCCCAGCCGATGCAGATATCGAGCGGGCGAACGTGACGCGGTTCGTCCGCGACACCGTGCGCCCGCTCGGTGGCAGTGCCGCCAACGTGTCCGACAGTGCGTCGCTGTACGACTGGTCCATCGCGGAGCCCGAACAGTTCTGGGCCGCAGTCTGGACCTTTACCGGCGTCATCTCGGACACACGCGAAGGCGACGAACCGTGGGACGACGTGCTCATCGGCGGCGAGCGAATGGCGCCCCCCGATCCAGTCGTCGGCCCGCGGTGGTTCGCTGGTGCACGGCTCAACTTCGCCGAGAATTTGCTGCGCTATCGCGACGATCGTGTTGCGTTGTCATACTGGACCGAGCAATCGGAAACTGAACTTCGGCACTACACCTACGCCGAGCTGGCCGAGTCGGTCGCGGGCTTCGCGGAGTTCCTGCGCTGGTCCGGTGTGGGCATTGGCGATCGCGTCGCAGGCTTCGTCCCCAACCTCCCCGAGGCCGTCATCGCGATGCTGGCCACGGCGTCGCTCGGCGCCGTCTGGTCCTCGTGCTCGCCGGACTTCGGACCACTCGGCGTGGTGGATCGGTTCGGGCAGATCGCGCCCAAGGTGCTCGTCGTGGCGGACGGCTATCGCTATGGCGGGACCTCCATCGATTCGCTGGCGCGTGTGCGCGAGTTCCTGCCGCACCTACCGAGTGTACAGCGCGTCGTTGTGATCCCCAATCGTTCGTCCGACGCGCCACGCGACGACCTCACGCAGCTCGGCGCAGCGACGTGGTGGAGCGATGCCGTGGCGCTGGGCGCCGGAGTGCCGCTGCGATTCGAGCGACTGCCCTTCGATCACCCGCTGTACGTGATGTACTCGTCCGGAACGACCGGCTTGCCCAAGTGCATGGTGCACGGCGCCGGTGGCACGCTGCTCCAACATCTCAAGGAGCTCGTCCTCCACACCGATCTCACGCGCGACGACCGCATCTTCTACTTCACCACCTGCGGGTGGATGATGTGGAACTGGCTGGTCTCGTCGCTGGCGGTGGGGAGTACAGTGGTGCTGTATGACGGCGCGCCACTGCTGCGCGGGCGGCCCGTGCTCTGGGATCTCGCGGAGCGGGCGCGGCTGAGCGTGTTCGGCACGAGCGCCAAGTGGCTCGCGCTCACCGAGAAGGAGGGCAGGGTGCCGCGCGAGACGCACGATCTCTCTGCGCTGCGCGTCATTCTCTCCACTGGCAGCCCGCTTGCCGAGCGAAGCTACGACTACGTCTCCGAGAGCGTGAAGCGCGATGTCCGGGTGAGCAGCATCAGCGGCGGGACGGACATCATCTCGTGCTTCGCGCTGGGCGACCCGACGTTGCCGGTGTATCGCGGCGAGCTCCAAACGCGCGGGCTCGGCATGCGCGTCGAGGTTTTTGGTGAGGGCGGCGCGCCGGTCGTCGATGAGGCGGGCGAGCTGGTCTGCACCGCGCCCTTTCCCAGCATGCCGGTGTCGTTCTGGAACGACGCCGACGGGAGCAAGTATCGCGCGGCGTACTTCGACACGTGGCCGAACGTCTGGCGTCATGGCGACTGGGCCACGCTGACCTCGCGTGGCGGCCTGGTCATTCATGGGCGCAGCGACGCGACACTCAATCCAGGTGGCGTGCGCATCGGCACGGCAGAGATCTATCGCCAGGTGGAGCACATGCCCGAGGTGGCGGAGAGTCTCGTGATCGGCCAGGACTTCACCGACAAGCGCGGGTCCGACGTGCGCATCGTACTGTTCGTGCGGATGCAGCCAGGAATGACCCTCGACGACGCGCTGCGCACGCGCATCCAGCGCCAGATCCGTGAGAACGTGACGCCCCACCACGTGCCGAAGAAGATTCTCCAGGTGGCGGATATCCCGCGCACGATCAGCGGGAAGATCACGGAGCTCGCCGTGCGAGACGTGGTGAACGGCCGTCCCGTGAAGAACCGTGAGGCGCTGGCGAACCCCGAGGCGCTGGAGCTGTTCCGGGATTTGCCGGAGCTACGGCTGTCATCCTGAGCCAATAGCTGTCATCCTGAGCGCAGCGAAGGATCTGCACCTTCGAATGCAAGTGCAGATCCTTCGCGTCGCTCAGGATGACAACCGATATTAGGTTGCAGGAGAACCCGCAGAGAGAGACCCATGGCGACGTCCACGCTCGAACCAGCGGCTGAAGTCCACGACACCTTCCCGATCAACGGGACGGATTACATCGAGTTCTACGTCGGAAACGCGAAGCAGGCGTCCGTCTACTATCGCTCGGCGTTTGGATTCCAGCTCGTCGCGTATCGGGGCCCCGAAACCGGCGTGCGTGACCGCGCGAGCTACCTGCTCCAGCAGGGGAAGATCCGCTTCGTGCTCACGACGGCGATCCGTCCGGACCTGAGCGCCGACGCCAAGCGCATCGCCGATCACGTCTACGCACACGGCGACGGCGTGCGCGACATCGCGCTCTGGGTGGACGACGCGCGCGACGCGTTCGCCAAGGCCGTCGAGCGCGGTGCGGAGCCCGTGCAGGAGCCAACCGTCTCCAGCGACGCCGACGGAGACGTCGTCGTGGCGGCGTTCAAAATCTACGGCGAGACGATTCACTCACTCGTCGAGCGGAAGAATTATCGCGGCCTGTTCATGCCGGGCTTCGTCGCGGTGGCACCGTCCTACGCGCCGCCGGACGTTGGGCTCAAGTACGTCGACCACTGTGTCGGCAACGTCGAGCTGGGCAAGATGAATCACTGGGTGGACTTCTACGCCCACGTCATGGGGTTCCGAAACCTCCTCACCTTCGACGACAAGACCATCAGCACCGAGTACTCGTCGCTGATGTCGAAGGTGATGGCGAACGGCAACGACCGGATCAAGTTCCCCATCAACGAGCCGGCGAAGGGAAAGCGGAAGTCGCAGATCGACGAGTATCTCGACTTCTACCACGGCCCGGGCGTGCAGCACATGGCGCTCGCCACGGACGATATCGTGAAGACCGTCACGACGCTGCGCGACCGCGGCGTGGAATTCCTCAGCGTGCCGACGACGTACTACGGGGAGCTTCAGGGACGACTCGGCAAGATCGACGAGCCGGTGGAGGTGCTCGCGAATCTTGGCATCCTCGTGGATCGCGACCCGGACGGCTACTTGCTCCAGATCTTCACGAAACCCGTGGAAGACCGGCCGACGGTGTTCTACGAGATCATCCAGCGCAAGGGTGCAAAGAGCTTCGGCGCGGGGAACTTCAAGGCGCTGTTCGAGGCGATCGAGCGCGAGCAGGGGCTGCGCGGAAATCTCTAAAGTTGTCATCCTGAGCGCGGCGAAGGATCTGCACTTCCTGTCATCCTGAGCGCAGCGAAGGATCTGCACTTCCTGTCATCCTGAGCGCAGCGAAGGATCTGCACTTCCTGTCATCCTGAGCGCAGCGAAGGATCTGCACCTAAACGCATCCATGCCATACTACCACACCCTCGGTCAGATCCCGCGCAAGCGTCACATCGCCTTCCGCAGGCCGGATGGCGGTCTCTACGCCGAGCAGCTCGTTGGGCACGAGGGGTTCACGGGGACGTCGGCGCTGCTGTATCACGTGCATCCGCCCACCACGGTACGGTCGGTGAAGCGGCTGATGGAGACGAAGCTCGAGGCAGACACCGACGAGACGCTCAAGCATCGGCATTTCCGGACGTCGCAGATCAAGGCGGGAGGCAGCGCCACACTCGATCGCGTGCCGCTGCTGTTCAACGCCGACGTCGCCATGCTGTACGTGGAGCCCACTACGGACGACGAGCATTTCTATCGCAACGCGCAGGCGGATGAGATCGTGTACGTGTCCAAGGGCAAGGGCACGCTCGAGACACAGTTCGGCGACCTGCCCTTTCACGAGGGTGACTACGTCGTCATCCATCGCGGCATCATGCATCGGTATCGCTTCGACGCGGGCAGCGAGCAGGCGAAGCTGCTGATCATGGAAGGGCGGGGGCATACACGTCCGCCCAAGCGGTATCGCAACGACTACGGGCAGCTTATCGAGGGTGCGCCATACTCGGAGCGCGACATTCGCATTCCGCGTACCCTCGTCACGCACGACGAGCGCGGAGACTTCCGCATCCTCGTCAAACAGTACGACGGCATCAACGAGATCGTGCTGGACCACCACCCGTTGGACGTGGTCGGGTGGGACGGCCAGTTCTACCCGTGGGCGTTCAACATCACGGACTTCGAGCCAATCGTCGGACGCGTGCACCAGCCGCCGCCGGTGCACCAGACGTTTCAGGGCGACGGATTCGTCGTGTGCTCGTTCTGCCCGCGGCCGTTCGACTTCCATCCCGAGGCGATCCCGGCGCCGTACAATCACAGCAACGTGGATTCAGACGAGGTGATCTACTACGCCTCGAGTGAATTCATGAGTCGCAAGGGGATCGAGTTCGGTTCCATCACGCATCATCCGGACGGCATTCCGCATGGCCCGCATCCAGGGCGGGCCGAGGCGTCAATGCATGCGAAGGGGACGGATGAGTATGCGGTGATGATGGATACGTTTCGGCCGCTGAAAATTGCAAAGCTGGCGCTCGCCATCGAGGATCCCACGTATCACCGCAGCTGGGTGGACGGGCAGCACGAAGCGTTCAACCCGCCAACGAGTTGATCGCTACGCCGCGGCCGCGGTGGAAATGCCGCGCAGCATCCCGGCGAAGATGAATTGGTGGAGGGGGTACAGCGCGTACCAGTAGAGCAGGCCGGCCAGCCCGCGCGGCTCGAAGATGGCCGTCTGTCGCACCACGCTGTGTCCATTGCGCCCTTCCACCTCGAACTGCAGCCACGCGCGCCCGGGGAGCTTCATCTCGGCGCGCAGGCGCAGCAGGCGACCGTGCTCCACGGCTTCCACGCGCCAGAAGTCCACGGCGTCGCCCGGCAGCAACGCCGCTGGATTGCGGCGGCCGCGCCGCATGCCGGCGCCACCCACCAGCAGGTCGAGTCCTCCGCGCAGCTGCCAGAGCCAGTCGCCGTAATACCACCCCACCGGTCCGCCGATACGCTCGATGGCCCGAAAGGCCGCGCCTGGCGCACACGATATCTCGGTTTGCCGAGAGTCCACGAGGCGTGAGCCCGTGTGCGCGCCGCCCCACGGCTGTGGCGCGCCCACCGACGACAGCGCGTCACTCCACCGCGTCTCTGCGAACTCCCGATCCTCGTTGGCCAGCGCCCGTGTGATGGCCTCCCGCATGCCGACGACGTGCACTTGCGGGAACAATTCCTTCGCCCGCGACGACGTCACCACCGTCTCGCTGCAAAGGCTGTCAATGAGCTTGCGACCCACGCGCGCGTACACTGGCGTCACGAGTCCAAGCCAGCGGCTGGATAGCCATGACGTCAACACGGGGACGCGCACGAACAGCCGCCTGAGCCCGCGCTGCGAAGCGAACTCGCGCATGAGGTCCAGGTAGGACACGTGGTCGAGGCCACCGATCTCGACGATCTCGCTCTCGCCAACGGGCATGTCGGCCGCGGCGGTGAGGTACGCGAGCAGGTCACCAATGGCGATCGGCTGCGTGCGTTGACTCACCCAGCGCGGCGTGATGAGCACCGGCAACCGCTCGACGAGCGCGCGGACCAGCTCGAACGAGAGACTGCCGGAGCCCATGATGATCGAGGCGCGCAGCTCGAGGGTGGGCACGCCGCTCTCGCGCAGCACCCGGCCAACCTCGTGGCGACTGGAAAGATGTTGCGACTGCTTGCCGTCGCGACCAAGTCCGCCGAGATAGATGATGCGGCGCACGCCGGCCGCACGCGCGGCGCGAGCGAAGTTCGCGGCGCCCTCGCGCTCCTCACCCTCGAAGTCGTGCGGCGACGCCATTGCATGAATCAGATAGAATGCGGTGTGCACGCCGGCCAGAGCCGCGTCGAGCGAACCGCGCGCGAGCACATCGCCGTGCACGACCTCCACGCCGGATGGCGCGTGCGCGCGGAGCTCGTCCGGCCGACGCGCCATGCAGCGCACGCGGTCGCCACGATCGCGGAGCACGCGCAGCAGCCTGCCCCCCACATACCCACTCGCGCCTGTCACCAGCAGCACCGGCGCCGAGGAGGTCTGCCTCCCCGTCGTCATGCGTAGGCCTGGTGACGCCGCAGCTCCGCGGTCCACCCCTCGATCGATGACTCCACGCGGATCCCCATCGTCGCCAGCTCGGGAACGAGCAGCGCCGCACCCGCGCCTCCCGCGACGAGCGTCACCTGCGCCGGCAGCAAGAGCCGCAGCGCACTCAGCTCGCCGAGCACGCGCTGGCGGTCGTCCATGTACACGACGCTCACGGCGACCAGACGCACATCGGCGGCGAGCGCGGCACCGGCGATCTCGCTCGCCGGCAGGTCCGCGCCGAGGTAGACGACGTTCCAGCCGTGCACGGCGGCGATGGCGCCGACGAGGGCCGCTCCTATCGCATGGCGGTCGCCGGCTGGGGTCGCGACGAGCACGCGCTGAGTGCCGGCGCGCTGCGCGAACGTGCGCATCGCCTGCACGGCGATGTCGTGCAGCACCGACGACGCGAGGTGCTCCTGTGACGGCGTCAATCGCCCCGCGTGCCATTCGTCGCCGAGGCGGCGGAGCAGGGGCGCCGCGATGAGCTCGAGGAACGACGCGACACCCATGACGGATGACGCGCGCCGAAGGCGCTCGTCGAGGCGCGAAGCGTCGAGGGCACGCGTGAGTCCCATGGCGTCGCCGATTACGCCCTCAGTATCCGTCGTGGCGGCGCTGACCGGCGCTCGGCGCTCGCGCGCATCGGCGTCCTCCTGCACGAGCGCGCCGTTGGCCTCCGTGGCCAGCGCCGCCACCGCACTCACGCTCCGGCCGGCGCGCGTCGCGGCGTGCATGAGTCCGAGGCGCTCGACGTCGGCATCGGTGTAGAGGCGCTTGCCGCCGGGCCCACGCCCTGGCGTAACGGCCGCATATCGGCGCTCCCAGATGCGAAGGACGTCCTGCGACAGTCCGGTCCGTTCGGCGACGACGGCAATTGGGTGTCTGGCGATGGGCGCGTCGATGTCAGGAAGTGCATTCATGTCACGAGTTTGCGAGCTTGTCCATCAGTTGTCAATGCTAAGATGTGGACAAGGCATTGACAAACAGCTCACAAGTGACCATTGTTGATGGACAATACATGGACACGGCCGCTGCTAGGAGCTCGGCACGGTACACAACCATCCCTCTGGAGCAAAACATCATGAAGACGATTCGCACCGCAGTCGCCGCTTTGGCCCTGCTCACCCTGCCGACCCTGTCGTCGGCTCAAATGAAGCAAAAGGAGACGAAGTCCATGAAGACGATCGTGCAGGTTGCCGTCGACGCAGGCAGCTTCAACACTCTGGTCGCGGCGGTGAAGGCGGCCGGACTGGCCGAAACGCTCAGCGGCACCGGTCCGTTCACGGTGTTCGCGCCGACCGATGCGGCGTTTGCCAAGCTGCCCGCTGGCACGGTCGAAGCGCTGCTGGCCGACAAGGAAAAGCTGGCCGCCATCCTGACCTATCACGTTGTATCCGGCAAGGTGCTCGCCGGTGATATCGTCAAGGCGAACGGTGCCACGCCGGCGACCGTGAACGGTCAGGCGCTCGATATCGTGCTGAAAGGCGGTAAGGTGTTGGTCAACGGTGCGCAGGTGGTCACGGCCGACGTCGGCGCATCGAATGGCGTCATCCACATCATCGACACCGTCCTGCTGCCGAAGGCCAAGTAAGCCTGCACGCCTGCGTCAACGACTCTTGAACTTTGCGATAGCCGACCGGGTGAACTCCGACAGCACCAGCGTGCCGGAGATGCGACCCCGGTCGGCAAGCAATTCATCCCAGCTCTCCGTTCCTGTCCAGAACACCCGCTTCATCGCGATCATTGCGGCGGGGTTGGACGCCGCCAAGGTCCCCGCGAGCGCATTGATCGCGGCGTCCATCTCGGCCACATCGTCGAAGATCCGCGCGTACAACCCGTGGCGTTCGCCCCACTCTGCGTCGCGCCAGTCCGCGTCCACGGACATCGCGGCATACGGTCCGTTGCCGATGCGCCGCTCGATCACCGGACCCACGACGAATGGCCCAATACCCACGGCGAGCTCACTCAGCTTCGCCGAGGCGGCGCGCACCGCGAACGTGTAGTCGCCCGCGGCGGCGATGCCGACGCCGCCTCCCGCCGTGCGGCCATGCACGCGCACGAGCACGAACTTCGGCGCGCGAATCATGGCGAGGATCACGCGCGCGAAGCCGCTGAAGAACTCCTCGCCTTGCTCGACGCTGGCGACGCTGATCAGCTCGTCGAACGAAGCGCCGGCGCAGAAGGGTCCGGTGCCCTCGCTCCGCAGCACGATCACTCGCGTCGTGGAATCCGTGCCGAGCCACGCAATGGCGTCCGCGAGGCGACGGAGCAGCGCGCCTGGCAGCGAGTTGCTCTTGGGATGGGAGAAGCGAATCGTACCGATGCCGTCGGCGATCGTGACGGCGACGTCGCCGCCGGCGACGGCGGTTCCGGGGATGTCTGGCCTGGTGAGCATGAGGGAAAGATAGCCTCTACAGCTTGAAGCATGGCAGCTCATGGCTGCGAGCTTTCCAGCAATAACTCCCAAGAAAACCAAAGCTGGCCGCGGACAGCCCCTGGGCTGAGAGCGCTCACCTCTCACTGCCACGGCGTTGGATCGTGACGCGGATGCGGCGCTGATTGCTCCAGATACATCGCGTGCGTGGCGCGCTGTGGGCGAAGCGTTCACTACAAAAGAGCTGGCGGCCGACGGCCCAGGGGCTGACAGCCGCCAGCTTTTGTGGTTGTTCAGGTTGTTCTAGCTGGTAGCCGCGCAGCTGAGAGCCGGCATGCTTTTGTTGGCTGTCGTTCTCACTCCCAAGATTGTCCGTTTCTCGGGCTACGGTGTAGATTTCACCCATGACGCAGACACCTGTCGACGACCCGGCGAAGGTCGCCGCCTTCGAGGCGCGCATCGCCGCTGGCGAGAGCATCGAGCCGAAAGACTGGATGCCGGAGAAGTACCGTCGGCAGCTCATCCGCATGATGTCGCAGCACGCGCACTCGGAGATCGTCGGCATGCTGCCCGAGGGCAATTGGATCACCCGGGCGCCGTCGCTCCGCAGAAAGATTTCGCTCATCGCCAAGGTGCAGGACGAGGCCGGCCACGGACTCTACATCTATTGCGGCACGGAGACGCTCGGCGTGGATCGCGCGGAGCTCATCGACCAGCTGCTCGATGGCCGCGCGAAGTACTCGAGCATCTTCAACTATCCCACGCTGTCGTGGGCGGACATCGGCGTCATCGGATGGTTCGTGGACGGCGCGGCCATCGTCAACCAGACGATCCTCGCCAAGGCGTCGTATGGACCGTACGCGCGCGCGATGATTCGCGTGTGCAAGGAAGAGAACTTCCACAAGCGCCAGGGCTACGAGATCGTCGCGACGCTCGCGAACGGCACGCCGGCGCAGAAGGCGATGGTTCAGGACGCCGTGAACCGCTGGTGGTGGCCATCGCTCATGATGTTCGGTCCCAGCGATACCGATTCGCCGAATACGGCGGAGCTCATTCGCTGGAAGGTGAAGCGCAAGACGAACGACGAGCTGCGGCAGCGCTTCGTGAACCTGACCGTTCCGCAGGCGACGGCGGTGAACCTCACGTTGCCCGATGCCGACATGACGTTCAATGCGGAGACGGAGAACTGGGAGTTCGGCGCGATCGACTGGGAGGAGTTCCATCAGGTGGTGCGCGGCAATGGCCCGTGCAATCGCGAGCGACTCGAGGCGCGCCGAGCGGCGCATGACGAGGGCGCGTGGGTGCGTGACGCGGCGAGTGCGTACGCCGCGAAGCAGCGCGCCAAGACCGCATCGGCTGCGGCGTAGCGATCGTGTCGAGCACGATCCTCAACCAGCAGGACGCGGCCGAGAGCCAGTGGCCGCTCTGGGAAGTGTTCACGCAGGGCGAGCAAGGCGCGCCGCACGAACACGCCGGCTCGCTCCACGCCACCGACGCGGAGCACGCGATGCAGAACGCGCGCGACGTGTATACGCGACGCGGGGGCGTGATCTCGCTGTGGGTGGTGCCCGCCGTCGCGATCACCGCCTCATCGCCTGGCGACGCCGGCCCGTTCTTCGATCCGGGTTCTGACAAGGCGTATCGGCAGCCGCAGTTCTACAAGGTGCCGCGAGGCGTCCGCGGCGTATGAACGCGCTGTTCGAGTATCTCCTCCGGCTTGGCGACGACCGCCTGGTGCTCGGCCACCGGCTGGGCGAGTGGTGTGGTCATGGTCCCATCCTCGAGGAGGACATCGCCATCTCGAACGTCGCGCTGGATCTCCTCGGTCAGGCGACGATGCTGTTGCGTCTCGCCGGAGAGGTGGAAGGGAAGGGGCGCGACGAGGATGCCCTCGCGTACTTTCGCGAGGTTGTGGACTTCCGCAATTGCCAGCTCGCCGAGCTCCCGCGTGGCGATTTCGCCTTCACGATCGCGCGGCAGTTCCTGTTCGACGTGTACGCGGTCGTGACGCTCGACGCGCTCTCGCGGAGCACACACGCGGAACTTGCGGCCATCGCGGCGAAGTCGCTCAAGGAAGCGAAGTACCACGTCCGCCACAGCGGCGAATGGATGCTGAAGCTCGGCGACGGCACCGAGGAGAGTCACGTCAAGGTGCAGCGCGCGCTCGACAACCTGTGGCGGTTCACGCCCGAGCTCTTTGCGGCGGATGACGTGGATCGCGCGATGCTCGAGGCGGGCGTGGCGCCAGACCTCGCCGCGCTGAAGGCGCAGTGGGACGCATTGGTGCGCGAGGTGTTCGATCGCGCGACGCTCACGGTGCCGAATGACGTGCCACGCGCTCCCACTACGCGCGGCGGGCGCACTGGCGCACACACGGAGTTTCTCGGCCACATGCTCGCCGAGATGCAGATCGTCGCGCGCTCGCATCCGGGCGCCACGTGGTAGTGCGCGCGCTGCCGACGCGAGAGTCGGTGCTGGCGATTCTCGATGACGTGATGGATCCCGAGGTGCCGGTGCTGAGCGTGCGCGAGCTTGGGATCGTCCGCGATGTCGTCGTGGATGACGCTGGCGCGGTGACGGTGACGGTGACGCCGACCTACTCCGGCTGTCCGGCGATACGCGTCATCGAGCAGGACATCGTCGCCGCGATTCAGGCCGCGGGGATCGGTGTCGTCCGCGTCCAGACCGTGTATGCGCCGGCGTGGACGACCGACTGGATCGCATCGTCGGCGAAAGCGAAGCTCAAGGCGTACGGCATTGCGCCGCCGGGGCGCGCGGATTCCGGCGGGGGTCTCGTGCAGCTGATGCGTGTTCGCGCCGCCGCGCAGTGTCCCTACTGTGACTCGTACGAGACGGAGATCCGCAGTGAGTTCGGATCCACGGCGTGCAAGGCGGTGTGCTGGTGTCGCGCATGCAGGCAGCCGTTCGAGGAGTTCAAGGCGATCTGAGTTCGTGTGATTCGCGCTGCGGAGATTTGGTGACGCAGTCAAAAGCGCCGAAGCGGATCTTGACGGATGCCACGGGAACTGCCGGATACCCAGACTGCGGATCTCCAGAGTAGGGACCTCTGCAGTTCCAAACTCGTTGATGGTGAGCTAACAGGGCTCATCATCAAATGCTTCTACTTCACGTACAATGTTCTCGGCTATGGCTTTCTCGAGGCCGTGTATCGTCGAGCGCTGGCAGCGGAGCTTCGCTCGCGCGGGCTGCACGTGCTCGAGGAGTACGCTGCTGCTGTCCGGTACTTCGACCATCCCGTCGGATACTACCGAATCGACCTGTTCGTCGAGCGGCGGGTGTGCGTGGAGCTCAAAGCGACATCGATCCTTGGCCCCACGGACAAGCGTCAGCTCATGAACGTTCTCAAGGCTGGATCGATGGACGTAGGCCTGTTGTTGCACTACGGCCCCAAGCCAGAGTTCCACCGCGTCGCAAATCCGCGCGTCGTGCGAGGTTGATCCGGTAGTGTCCGAGCAATCCGGTGTGATCGAGTGCGCGCTCGTGACTCGCGCTTTGTTGCCAATGTCGACTACACCATCCGAGTCTTCCACCCACCACGCCGAAACACCACCGCACTGACCACGGCGAGAGAACAGAATGCAATCGTCGCCGCCAGGAACGCCCCGAACGGCCCGAGTCCCATCGTGTTCGCCAGGACCCACGCCAACGGAATCTCGAACGCCCAGAAAATTCCCAGGTTGATCCACGTCGGCGTCCTCGTGTCGCCAGCGCCGTTGAACGCCTGCGTGAGCACCATGCCGTACGCGTAGAACAGGAAGCCGCACGCGATCGTCCTGAGCGCCGACACTGCATACGCAGCCACTGCCGGATCCGGCGTGAAGATCGCCACGATGGCCCGCGCAAAGATCACGAACACCACCCCCACCGCGCCGAGGAAGAACGCGTTGTACTTGCCCGCCTTCCACACCGCGGCCTCGGCGCGATCCGGCTTCTTCGCACCAAGCGCCTGACCGACCATCGTCGCCGCCGCGTTGCTCATGCCGAACGACGGCAGAAGCGCGAATGCGATGATGCGAATGCCGATCGTCCATCCCGCGAGCGCGTCGCTGCCGAACACCGCGATGATTCGCACCAGCCCGATCCAGCTCGCCATGCCGACGAAGACCTGGAACGTCGCCGCGGAGGACAAGTTGACGACCCGCAGGATCAGCGCGGGATCGAAGTGGAAATGCGGTCCCCGCACGCGCACGCGCGACGCCGGCTTGAGCAGACGGCTAAAGGCGAATAGCGCCCCGAGGGCTCGGCCCGTGGTCGTCGCGATCGCGGCGCCCACGATGCCCATCTCGGGGAACGGTCCCCAACCAAACACGAGCGTCGGGCCGAGGATGATGTTGATGCCGTTCGCCATCCAGAGCACGCGCATGGCCGTCGCCGCGTCGCCGCTGCTGCGCAACACCGAGTTGATCAGGTAGAGCATCACGACGCTCGCGCACCCGCCGAGCATGACGCGCGTGAACGCGACGTTGGCGATGACACCGGGCGACGCGCCCATGAGGCGCAGGAGCTGTGGCGCGAAGTACGCACCGACGGCGCCAACGACCAGCGACACGACGAGCCCGAGGAGGATGACCTGCGCCGCGGTGTGTGCGGCACCGTCGGCGTCCTTCTCGCCGACGCGCCGCGAGACCATCGCACCCGCGCCGATGCTCACGCCCATGGCGAGCGCGTAGAGAATCGTCATGAACGATTCCGTCAGGCCCACCGTCGCCACCGCGTCGGCGCCGAGGTGCGAGACAACGAACACGTCGACGACGACGAAGATGCTCTCCATGAGCATCTCGAGCACCATCGGCACGGCGAGGATGAAGATCGAGCGGCCGATCGGCCCTTCGGTGAAATCGCGTCCATGCGCACCCGCCAGCGCCTCGCGAATCGCCGACCAGACCGACGGCGGTGCGTTGGAGGGTGGATCAATGGCCTCAGCGTTCGTACTCATACCGATCCTGACGTAAGAGGTTCAGCCGCACAGTGCGGCGGAGAGTTCCGGGAAACACGTCGCCCCGCCTGCGGGGCTGCGCAGGCGGGGCGATAGTCGCTCCCGGAATCGATGGCGAGTGTCTCGCTACATCGATTCGATGCCTGCGCCAACGGCGTCGACGCCCATCACGAACCAGGCAGAGCTGGTCGCGAGGTCGGTCGGCGTGTACGTAGAGGCGAGGCGCATCAAAGTTGCTCCGAGAAGTGTTGCTGCTGTACTGCCGAGTTTAGGGCGTTCCCGCTGCCGCGTCAAGCGCGGGTTGACCAACCTTCCACCACGGTGTCTTGACTTTCATTCCCAGTTAGCCGCAGCCCTCGCCGGGACGTGCTGGTAGCGGTTGCAGCTGACCAGTCCGGCGAGGAACACAACCAGGAGATCAGCACGCGTTCGCACGAATGTCACGTCGCCAGCATCTCTTCAATACGCGCAGCGATGCGCGCCGCGTCCGGGAGCACCGCATCGAGCAACACCGGGTGATATGGCATCGGCACGTCATCCACCGTAAGCCGCTCGATCGGCGCGTCGAGAAACCAGAACGCCTCGCGCGCCAGCACCGCCGCGATCTCCGCGCCGAAGCCCGCCGTAGAAGTATCTTCGTGCACGATGAGACAGCGGCCCGTGCGCTTCACCGACGCGAGCACGCACTCGCGATCCCACGGCATGATCGTGCGCAGGTCGATCAGCTCGACGTCGCCGCCGAATTGCGCAACCGCATCAACGCAGCGGTGCACCATCGCGCCCCACGAAACGAGCGTGAGCGCATCGCCCGCGCGCATCACGTTCGCCCGGCCAAAGGGCAACACATAATCGTCGCCCGGATAGCGCGCGCTGCCGTCGCTCGTCATCAGCAGCGACCGATGCTCGAAGAAGATGCTCGGGTTGGGCGAGCGCATCGCCGCGCGCAACAGACCAACCGCATCCGCCGAGTTCGACGGCATCGCCACCTGCCAGCCCACGGCGTGCGCCCACGTCACCTCGGACGAGAGCGAGTGCCACGGATCGCCGACATCCTTACCGAACCCGCCAGGCATGCGCACGACGATCGGTGCCGCGAAGCGGTTGGCCGTGCGCCAGCGCATCGTGCCGCAGTTGTTCAACTGCTCGTGCGCCGGATCCGCATACTTGCGGAACTGGATCTCTGCCACCGGCACGAGCCCGTTCAACGCCATCCCGACGGCGCGGCCGACGATGCCTTCTTCGCTGAGGCTCGTGTCGAACACACGCTCGGCACCGAAGCGCTTCTGCAGGCCTTCCGTCACCAGGTGCACGCCACCTTTGCGTCCAACATCCTCGCCGAACACGACCAGCTTCGGGTTCGCCTTCAACTCTGACGCCAGCGTGCGCCGAACCGCCTCGGCGAGCCGCACGAAGTCGCCATCGTCGGCCGGCACGTCTGATCCGCCAAGCGCGGCGCGCTCATCGTCCGTCATGCCGCCGAACGACTTCACGTCCTGCTCGCGCGGCGCTTCTGCGTACACGTGACGACGCACGTCCGCCGCTGCTGGAGCCAGACGCGCGCGGGCGCCCGCGAGCCCGGCGCTCACGTCCTCACTCACTTCCGCCTCCAAAGCGATCCACTCAGCTTCGCTCATCAGCGACGGCACCAGGTGCGCGCGCAACCGCGGCAGCGGGTCGCGCTCGACGTCGGCCGCGATCTCGGCGTCGCTGCGATAGCCCTTC
The DNA here is from genome assembly GCA_031407575.1 of Gemmatimonadaceae bacterium. GTDB lineage: Bacteria > Gemmatimonadota > Gemmatimonadetes > Gemmatimonadales > Gemmatimonadaceae > AG11. The sequence goes on from JANOIJ010000297.1 coordinate 86,398, forward strand.
TGGTTGTCGGGGCCCGAGTGGCTGCACAGCCGAGGAACGGTGAGATGCACGAGCGCCGGACCGGTACCGCCGCGCACGTGATCCACGCACTCCGCGATGAGCGCAGCGGCGTGCGCCGGATCAGATCCGTTGCCGTCGCGCACGAGCAGGTTCGTGAACGACGCGAGGTTCGCGGCGATGTTGCCGCCTGGCGTCTGCATCTCGCCTTTCACAGAGATGCCGAGCCCGTTGTCTTCGATGTAAAAGAGCAGCGGCAAGCGAAGTGTCGTCGCGATCGTCAGCGATGACCAGAAGCCATTCGTCGCCACGCTCGCCTCGCCACCGATTGCCACGCCGATTGCACCAGTCCACGCTGGGTCTGCGAGCGCAGCCTGGCGATACGTGATCGCCTGCGCCCAACCCGCCGCCGGCGTGTATTGCGAGCCGACGTCGCCGGACATGGGCAGCACCGTCGGCCCAGTCCAGCCCGGCATGTTGCAGACGACGCCGATGTCGCGCCCGTCGCTGAAGCCACCAGCACGCCCAAGTGGGCTGCCGAACGCGTCCTCGATGGAGAGGCCGAGTGCGAGGAGCAGCGGCCGCGAGCGATAGTAGGCGCCGACGCCGTCGTTCGGGTTATCGAGCAGTGTTCCGAGTATCGCCTGGCTCACGTCATGCCCGCGCGCCGAGAACTGGTAGAGCACGAGATGCTCACGCGGGACTGTTGTGCGATTGCGGTTCGTGCTCTCCTCCACGTCGTCCAGCGCGCGCGACACGAGCACAGTGCGCGCGATGCGCCGCCAGTCGAAGCGCGGATCGACGGTGGAGGCGGGCTTCCGGCGTTTCGAGGGTGCAGCGTGCGTCATTGCGGCGTGGTGTGAGATCGCTGGAAATGTGGCCACGGGGCGAGACGAATGGGAGCGGCGGTTGGTATATTGGCTTGGGTTGTCATCCTGAGTGCAGCGAAGGGTTGTCATCCTGAGCGCAGCGAAGGATCTGCACCTTGGCTCGGCGACAGCACGTGCAGATCCTTCGCTGCGCTCAGGATGACAAGTCTCTCTGCCCACTCGCCGTTCTCCGTTCTCCGTTCTCCGTTCTCCGCGCGCCGCTCTCCGTACTCCGTTCGCCCAGAGTCATCGTGTCATCAGACCTGATCCTCACGACGCAGGCCGATGGTGTCCTCACCATCACGCTCAACCGGCCGGAGGTGCTGAACAGCTTCAACGAGCCGATGGCCGACGCGCTCGTCTCGGCGCTGCGCTCGGCCGCTGACGATCCGTTCGTGCGCACCGTGCTGCTCACAGGGAGTGGTCGCGCGTTCTGCGCCGGGCAGGACCTGTCCGCCGTCACGGACGACCTCGGCGATATGGTACGGCGGCAATTCAACCCAATCATTCGCGGTATCCGGACGCTCGAGAAGCCAGTTATCTGCGCGGTGAACGGGGTTGCCGCGGGCGCCGGGGCGAACATCGCGTTCGCCTGCGACATCACGATCGCCGCGGAGAAGGCGTCGTTCATCCAGTCGTTCGCGAAGATCGGCCTGATTCCGGACAGCGGCGGCACGTATCTGCTGCCTCGCCTCGTTGGACTCCAGCGCGCCGCCGCACTCACGATGCTGGGCGACAAACTGGACGCCGCACGCGCCAAGGAATGGGGTCTCGTGTACGACGTCGTGCCTGGGGAGACGCTGGCGCGGGTGACGCTCGACCTCGCGCGCCGGCTGGCCGCGATGCCAACGCGTGGGCTTGGCCTGACGAAGCGCGGCTTCAATGAAGGACTCGCGAATGGCCTCGAGTCGCAACTCGCGCTGGAGGAAGAACTCCAGCGCGAGGCGGGGCGCACGTCGGACTATGCAGAGGGCGTGCAGGCGTTCATCGAGAAGCGGCCGCCGAGGTTCGAGGGGCGATGATGTGGTTCACGAAGGAGCGCCGCGTTGATCCGAGCAAGCTCGTCGTCGGCGTGATCGGCGCTGGTGCGATGGGCAGTGGGATCGCGCAGGTCGCGGCGGCGGCCGGACATCGCGTGATACTCGGCGACGCGAATGCCGGCGCTGTGGACAAGGCACGAGCGCGCCTCGCGAAGTCGATGGCGCGCAGCGTCGAGAAGGGCGTCCTCTTGCCGGGAGAGGCCGATTGGCAGCTCGCGCGCATCGAGCCGGCCAGCGATCTCACGATCAGCTATGCGAATTGCGGCCTGATCGTCGAGGCGGTGGTCGAGGATCTTGGGGCGAAGCGCACGCTGTTCGCGGGATTGGAGGCGGTTGTTGCCGACGACTGCATTCTCGCCACGAACACCTCGTCGCTGTCAGTCGCGGCCATCGCTGGCGGATGCACTCACGCGGAGCGCGTCGTGGGCATTCACTTCTTCAATCCCGCGCCGGTGATGCCGCTGGTGGAGATCGTTCCCTCCATCACGACGTCGCCCGACGTGCTCGCCGCCGCGGTGGCGCTGGTGGATGCATGGGGCAAGACGACCGTCGTCGCGTCCGACACGCCGGGGTTCATCGTCAACCGCATCGCGCGGCCGTTCTACTCGGAGTCGCTGCGCCAGCTGGAGGAACACGTCGCCGATGTCGCCACGATCGACTGGGCGATGCGAGACCTCGGCGGCTTCAAGATGGGTCCGTTCGAGCTGATGGACTTCATCGGCAACGACGTCAACTATGCCGTCACGTCCAGTGTGTTCGAGGCATTCTTCAACGATCCGCGCTACCGCCCAGCGCTCACACAGCGGCGGCTCGTGGACGCCGGGCTGTTGGGACGCAAGAGTGGTCGCGGCTACTACGACTATCGCGACGGCGCCGCGCGTCCCGAACCGGACCGCGATGCGATCGTGGGACAGGCGATCGTGGATCGCACCCTGGCCATGCTCGTGAACTCCGCGGTGGACGCCGCGTTCCTGCGCGTCGCGTCGCCTGCCGACATCGAGACGGCCATGACGAAGGGCGTGAACTATCCGAAGGGCCTGCTCGCCTGGGGCGACGAGATCGGACTCGACGTCATCCTCGCGCGACTCGACGCACTGCGCGAGGAGTATGGTGAGGAGCGCTATCGGGCGAGTCCGCTGCTTCGCGCCTGCGTGCGCGAGGGCAAGTCGCTGCTCGCGTGACGGAGAGCCCAGTTCCATCCATGCTCGCGCGCGACGCGTTCAGCCGCTGGCTCGGCGTAGAGATGATCGCGGTGCGCGCGGGACAGTGCGTCCTCCGCATGGCGGTGCGCGACGACATGGTGAACGGTTTCGGCGTCGCGCATGGCGGCATTGCCTTCTCGCTTGCGGACAGCGCGATGGCGTTCGCGTGCAACAGCGGCGAACGCGTGACAGTCGCTGTCGACAACGCAATCACGTATCCCTCGGCGATTCACGCGGGCGACACGCTCATCGCCACCGCCGACGAAGAAGCTGCGTCGCGCAAGCTGGGCTACTATCGCGTGACGGTGCGCAACCAGGACGACGTGGTGGTCGCGCTGTTTCGCGGCACGGTGTATCGCACCACGCAGCTGCACCCCATTCAACCATCGTCATGACTGACGCATACATCATCGACGGCGTGCGCACGGCCGTCGGCAACATCGGCGGCCAGCTCAGCGAGGTCCGGGCGGACGACCTCGCGGCGCACGTCATAGCGCAGTTGGTGGCGCGGCACGCGGCGCTCGATCACGCGCGCATCACGGACGTCATCCTCGGCTGCGCCAACCAGGCGGGCGAAGACAACCGCAACGTCGCGCGCATGGCGGTGCTCCTCGCGGGACTGCCGGTCTCCGTGCCGGGCGAGACCGTGAATCGCCTCTGCGCGTCGGGCATGAGTGCCGTCGTGAGCGCCGCGCGCGCCGTGCAGCTCGGCGAGGGGGACGTGTATGTCGCCGGCGGCGTGGAGAACATGACGCGCGCGCCGTACGTGATGAGCAAGGCGAGCAAGCCATTCGCGCGCGACATCGAGATGTTCGACACGAGCCTTGGATGGCGCTTCGTCAACCCGAAGCTCCGCGATGCGTACGGCGTGGACTCGATGGGACAGACCGCGGAGAACGTGGCCGAGCAGTACGGAGTGAGCCGAGCGGATCAGGACGCGTTCGCGATGCGGTCGCAGCAGAAGGCGTCGCGCGCGCGCGGCGAGGGCCGATTCACGCTGGAGATTGCGCCACTTGAGCTTGCACAGACAACTAGAAGTGCGGCGACGGCGATCCGCATACCGAAGACCGACGCCAAGCGTATCGACGCCGACGAGTTCATCCGCCCCGACACCACACTCGAGACGCTCGCGAAGCTCAAGCCCGTGTTCCGCACGGACGGAAAGGGGTCGGTGACGGCCGGGAACTCGTCGGGCTTGAATGACGGCGCTGCGGCGTTGCTCGTCGCATCCGACAAGGGCGCGCGCGACATGGGCGCCACGCCGATGACTCGCATCGTGAGCTCTGCGGTAGCTGGCGTGGAACCGCGCTGCATGGGCATTGGTCCCGTTCCGGCCACGAGGATCGCACTCGCGAAGGCGGGATTGACGCTCGACCAAATGGATGTGATCGAGTTGAACGAGGCATTCGCGGCGCAGTCGCTCGCGTGCCTGCGAGAGCTCGGCATCGCCGACGACGACGCGCGCGTCAATCCCAACGGCGGTGCGATTGCGCTTGGTCACCCGCTGGGCATGAGCGGCGCGCGGTTGCTGCTCACGGCGTCGCACGAATTGCAGCGCACGGGCAAGCGGTACGCGCTCGCAACGATGTGCATCGGCGTGGGGCAGGGCATGGCCACGATTGTGGAGCGAGTATGAAACATGTCATCCTGAGCGCAGCGAAGGATCTGCACGTCTTCGTACCGTGTTCGAGTGCAGATCCTTCGCTTCGCTCAGGATGACAATGAGCAACATCTTCGCGTTTGAAGACTTCGTCCCGGTGGTCCACGAGAGCGCCTACGTCCACGAGAACGCGACTGTCACCGGCAACGTGATCATCGGGCGCGATGTGTACGTCGGGCCCGGCGCGGCCATTCGTGGCGACTGGGGCGGCATCGTCATCGAGGACGGCTGCAACGTGCAGGAGAACTGCACCATCCACATGTTCCCCGGTGTCACCGTCGTGCTCGAGGCGGGCGCGCACATCGGGCACGGCGCCATCGTGCATGGCGCGCGCATCGGTGCCAATGCGCTCATCGGGATGAACGCGGTGATCATGGACAACGCGTCCATTGGCGCGGGATGCGTGGTGGGCGCACTGTGCTTCGTGCCCGCCAAGATGCAGGTCCCGCCGCGCAAGGTCGTCGTGGGCAACCCCGCGAAGATCGTGAAGGACGTGAGCGACGAGATGCTCGCGTGGAAGACCGAGGGCACGGCACTCTATCAATCGTTGCCCGCCCGCCTCCGGCAGACGCTTCGCGCATGCGAGCCGCTGCGCGAGCCACCGGACGCCGCGCGCCGAGCAACGACCGACCGCTACAAGACCTGGGGAGAAACGAGATCGTGACGACGCGTCTTCAGAGCTACGCACTTGGCGAATGGATCACCGGAACCGGCGCCGGAACACCGTTGTACCACGCGGTCACGGGCGCCGAGGTGGCCTCGGCGTCGAGTGAGGGGCTCGACTTCACGGCGATGCTGGAGTACGGCCGCACTGTCGGTGGGCCCACGCTGCGCGCGATGACGTTTCACCAGCGCGCGCGCGTCCTCAAGGCACTCGCGCAGTTCCTCACGGCCCGGAAGGACGACTTTTACCTGGTGTCCGGTTGGACCGGTGCCACGAAGGGCGACTCGTGGATCGACATCGACGGCGGATTCGGGACGCTGTTCGCATATGCGAGCCGAGGACGCCGAGAGCTTCCTGATGAGACGTTCTACGTGGACGGCGGACCTGAAGCGCTGAGCAAGGGCGGCACGTTCATTGGACGCCACATCTGCGTGCCGATGGAAGGCGTCGCCGTGCAGATCAACGCGTTCAATTTTCCCGTGTGGGGCATGCTCGAGAAGTTCGCGACGTCGTTCCTCGCGGGTGTGCCGAGCATCGTGAAGCCGGCCACGGTGACGAGCTATCTCACCGAGGCCGTCGCGAAGTCGATGGTGGAATCGGGACTGCTGCCCGCCGGCACGTTCCAGCTGGTCGTCGGAAGCACAGGCGATCTCCTCGACCACCTCACCTGCCAGGACTCCGTTGCCTTTACAGGCTCGGCGTCAACGGGGCTGATGCTCAAGAGTGGCAAGGCGATCCTCGGCAACAGCGTGCGGTTCAACCAGGAGGCCGACTCGCTCAACTTCTCGATGCTCGGCCCCGACGCTGCGCCCGGCACGGACGAGTTCGACCTCTTCATCAAGGAAGTGGCGAAGGAGATGACGGTGAAGGCCGGCCAGAAGTGCACGGCGATTCGCCGCACCTTTGTGCCCGCGGCGATGGTGGACGCCGTCACCGCGGCGCTGACGAAACGGCTCGCGGGCGTAAAGGTTGGGGATCCCACCGTGGAAGGCGTCCGCATGGGGCCTCTCGCGGGAAAGGGCCAACGTCGCGAAGTGGAGAAGAGCGTCGAGAAGCTGCGCGGCGGCACGGAGTTGATCTTCGGTGGGCCCGGAACGCTCGACGTCATCGGAGCGGATGCGGAGAAGGGCGCATTCTATCCGACGATGCTGCTGTACAGCGACAAGCCCTTCGAGCGCACGGCCGCGCACGATGTGGAAGCGTTCGGTCCGGTGAACACCATCATGCCGTACAACTCCGTCGACGAGGCGATCGCGCTGGCGCGGCTCGGCAAGGGCAGCCTCGTTGGCTCGCTCTTTACCGCGAAGGACGACGTCGCGCGACAGGTGGCGCTCGGCACGGCGGCGTATCACGGTCGCCTGATGCTGGTGAACCGCCACAGCGCCAAAGAATCCACCGGCCACGGCTCGCCGATGCCGCATCTCGTGCATGGCGGACCGGGCCGAGCGGGCGGCGGTGAGGAGCTGGGTGGTGTGCGCGGCGTGCTGCACTACATGCAGCGCACGGCGATTCAGGGCTCGCCGGAAACGGTGAAGGCCGTGACGCGAGAGTGGAGCAAGGGCGCCACCGAGAAGCTCGACCGCATCCATCCATTCCGGAAATACTTCGAGGAGCTGGAGATCGGCGAGACGCTCGTCACGCATCGCCGCACGGTGACGGAGAGCGACGTCGTCAACTTCGCGGGCATCTCAGGCGATTTTTTCTACGCGCACATGGATGACATTGCGGCGCGGGAGTCGTTGTTCGAGAAGCGCGTGGCCCACGGCTACTTCGTGCTTTCCGCCGCGGCGGGACTCTTCGTCGACCCCGCGCCCGGCCCGGTGTTGGCGAACTACGGTCTCGAGGGACTGCGGTTCGTGAAGCCGGTCTACATCGGCGACACGATTCGCGCGCGGCTTACGTGCAAGCAGAAGACGGTGAAAGAGGATCGGGAAGGGCAGATTCCGCAGGGCGTCGTGCATTGGGACGTCGAAGTGACGAATCAGGATGCCGAGCCGGTGGCGGTGTATACGATTCTCACGTTGGTGGCGAAGACAGAGCCCGGGTCCGCACCGGCGCGTGTGACGTAGTTCGCGGGAACAAACGGAACGGATTGTGGACTAGTACAGTACTACAACGGTACCACAACCCACCCTCGGAGGGCCCATGATCGGTCGCCTGTTTGCTTCGTCGCTCCTCGTCGCCACGTTCGTTGCGCCCGTCGCGCACGCCCAGGCTCCTACGGTCTGGAACATCGACAAGTCCCACTCTGTCGTCTCGTTCCAGATTCGGCATTTCGTGAGCAAGGTCCGCGGCTCGTTCGCCGACTTCAAGGGCACCATCACTGCCGACCCGCAGTCGTGGGAGAACGCGAAGATCGACGTCGAGATCGCGACGCCGAGTATCAACACCTTCAACGAGCGGCGCGACGCCGACCTTCGCTCCGGCAACTTCTTCGCCGCCGACAGCTTCCCGACCATCACGTTCAAGAGCACGCGCATCGAGCGGAAAGGCGAGAGCGCCAAGGTGCACGGCCAGCTCACCATCCGCGGCGTAACGAAGGACGTCGTCCTCGACGGACAGTTCAACGGCATCCAGAAGAACAGCCAGGGCGGCGATCGGGCCGGTTTCGATGCCTCGGTGACGATCAACAGGCTCGACTATGGCGTGAAGTGGAACCGCGCTGCTGAAGGCGGCGGTGTGATGCTGGGTGACGAGGTGAAGATCGAGATCAACGTCGAGGCGGTCAAAGCGCGAAGCTGATCGCTATGGCACTCAGCTCGCGTTATACTGGGGCATGAGAACCTCTCTGTGGGTGTCGGTCGTCTTCACGGCGGTCGCGTGCGGTGGCGCCTCCGGGGACGGCGGCGCGCCGAACGCGCCGCCAGTCCCCACGCCTGCGGCAAACGTTGCGAGCTTTGCGCAGATTCAGTCGACGATCCTCACACCGTCCTGCGCCACCGCCAACTGTCACGTGGGCACCGCACCGCAGTCGCAACTCGACCTGTCCGAGGCCAACGGCGGATCGTACGACCGGCTGGTGGGCGCGGCACCGGTGAACCCGAACGCGCTCAACGACGGACTCAAGCGCGTGATGGCGGGCAAGCCGGACTCGAGTCTGCTCTTTCACAAGCTCGTATTTCCGCCTGGCCACCACGCGCACGACTACGGCAATCCCATGCCGACGGGGACGGCGGGGCTGAGCGTGGGCCAACTGGAGTTCGTGCGGCAATGGATCGCCGCGGGCGCGCCGCGCACGGGGGTCGTCGCAGATGCGACGCTGCTGGGCAATCGCGTGTCGCAGACGACACCGCCGTTCGTCCCACTTGCCGTACCTGCTGCGGGCACCGGCCTGCAACTCAAGGTCGATCAGTTCGACGTCAACGCCAACTTCGAGCGCGAGCTGTTCACGTTTCGCAAGCTTGGCAACGCGGCCGACATGTACGTCTCGCGCATCGAGACGTCGATGCGGCCGTTCAGCCATCACTTCGTACTCTACACGTTCAACAACAGTGCCGTCGCAGCCGGCATCCCGGCGAACACCGTTCGTGACATCCGCAACGCGGACGGCAGCATGAACATCCTCACCATGCTCGCCATGGGGTATCACGTCTTTCTCGCGGGCTCGATGCAGCCGCAGAGCGACTACGTGTTTCCAGCGGGCACGGCGCTCAAGCTACCGGCCAACGCGGCCATCGACCTCAACGTCCACTACGCGAACAAGACGCCAGGGAAGGTGCTGGGCGAGGCGTACGTCAATCTCTACACGGTGCCGGCCGCACAGGTCGTGCATCCGCTGTCGACGCTCAACCTCGCGAACCTCAACATCAATCTCCCCGCGGGCCAGCGCACGACGGTCACGAAGGACTTCACCTTCGGCGCGCAGACGACGATCATCGCGCTGACATCGCACATGCACGCGCGGGGAGAAAAGTTCCAGATTCGCATCGTGGGTGGTCCTCGTGACGGTGAGCTCGTCTACGAGAACCTGGACTGGGAGCACCCGCAGATGAAGACCTACACGACGCCCATCGTGCTCGCGGCGGGGCAGGGGCTCCGGTCGATCGTCACGTACAACAACACGACGTCGAGGACGATCACCTTCGGCCTGATGTCGGAAGACGAGATGGACATCATCTTCGGCTACTACTACTGAACGCGAATCCAGACGAGGATGCCTCCGCACGGATTGTCGCGGTCGTGAAACTGCACCGGTAGTCCGGCCGTCGAGTTGTAGACCTCGATCGCGGCGACGTCATCAGCTTTCACCACATCGTCCAGCTCGGCGCCCCTGACGCGCATTCCATTCATCCAGACGGTCGGGCGACAGCCGCGCACGCGCACGGCATTGCCGATGCCCCTCGACGGAATCACGCGCACGCCGGGCAGCATGCGCAACGCATCGCTCACCGTGCCACTAGTGATCCTGTCGAGCTCGACGCGGTCGATGAATCGCCCGAAGTGATTTATTTTGCGCCGCTCGTAGAACTCTGCAGGCGCTCCGCTCGCGGTCTCGACGACATCGACTGCCGCCAGCCCCAGCGCGAGCGAGAACAGCATCACCGACATGGAGTCGGGCGCCGCGCTGCCGCCGACGTCGATCACCTTCATCACCGGATGGTAGCCGAGCCGGCGCACGGTCACTGATGCACGTCCGCGCGGCACGCGAACGAATGCGAAGCGCCCCGCACTATCGGACTGCTCCACGTGTCGCGTGCCGGCGACATCGAGCACGGCCACCGTCACGTTCTCGATCCCCGCACCGAGCGAATCCGAAACGATGCCGGCAATGCGATGCCTTGTGACCTGTGCGAGCGCTGGCGACACCGCTCCCGTGAGCGCAGCGGCCAATCCGATCAGGACGATGTGTGAATGGCGCATGGTGAATCTCCCGGCGTGACCCCGCCCTGCATCAACGATACCCCGCAGCCTGCATCTCGAACAGCTCGGCATACAGTCCGCCGCGCGCGACGAGCGCGTCGTGCGCGCCGTCCTCCACCACCCGCCCCTCGCCAAGGACCACGATGCGGTCCGCCATGCGGACGGTGGAGAAGCGATGCGAGATGACGACCGCCATGCGCCCCGCCATCAACTCGTTGAACCGCACGAACACTTCGTACTCGGCGCGCGCGTCGAGTGCGGCGGTCGGTTCGTCGAGGATGAGCAGCTGCGCACTGCGCATGTACGCGCGCGCCAGGGCGATCTTCTGCCACTCGCCGCCGGAGAGATCAATGCCGTCGTCGAAACGGCGGCCGAGCATCTGGCGATAGCCGTTGGCGAAGCGTGGCAGGAGGCTCGATGCGAGCGACCGCTCGGCCGCGTCGACCAGTGCTGTCGGCGGCGAGAGTGTGGCCGCCGGCTTGGCGTCTCGCACCGTGGCGAGGTACTCGGTGACGCCGTCAATCTCTCCGACACCGACGTTCTCGTCGAAGCGCATGTCGTAGCGCACGAAGTCCTGGAAGATGACGCCGATGGCTTCGCGCACCGACGTGAGGTCGTACTCGCGGAGGTCCACGCCGTCGAGCAGGATGCGTCCCTCGGTGGGATCGTAGAGGCGCGCCAGCAGCTTGGTGATGGTCGTCTTTCCCGCACCATTCTCGCCGACCAGGGCAATCCGTTCGCCTGGCGCGATGCTCAGGTTGAGGTGGCGCACCGCCCACCGGTCGCTGCCGGGATACTGGAATCCGATGTCCTCGAACACGAAGCCCGTGCGCAGCGGATCGGGAACCTTCGCCGCGCCGGGCTTCGAGCTGATCGAGGGCCGCATCTCGAAGAAGATGAAGAGGTCGCGCAGGTACAGGCTCTGCTCGTAGATGTCGCTCGCGGAGAGCAGCAGCCGCTGGATGAGATCACGGCTGCGGCCGAACGCGGCGGCAAGAAAAGTCAGAGTGCCAAGACTGATCGTGCCCGCGACGGCGCGCAGGAGGATGGTGATGTACGCGCCGTAGTAGCCCAGCGTCCCGACGATCGACAGCAGCGCGCTGACGACGCCCTTCTTCACGCTGAGCCGCTTGTTCTCCTCGTAGTAGCGCTGCGCCAGCGCGGCGTAGCGGTCGCTGAGCCAGCCGGCGAGGCCGAACATCTGGACTTCCTTCGCCGTCTTGTCGCTCGCGCCCACGAAGCGCAGGTAGTCCAGCTCGCGTCGTTCCGGCGTGCGGCGAAACAGCAGGGAGTAACTCAGCGCGGCGAAGTGCGTCTCACCGAGGAAGCTGGGCATGATCGCGACCGTGAGCAGCAACAGCAGCCACGGATTGTGGACGACGAGTGCCGCCGCGAGCGTGGCGAGCGTGAGTGCGTCCTGTGCCATCGACAACAGCATCGCAATGAGCCCGATGCGCGCCGTCGTCTGGCGACGCGCGCGCTCGAGATGATCGTAGAATTCCGGATCCTCGAACTGCGCGAGGTCGAGTGTTGCAGCGTGCCGCATGAGGCGGACGCTCATGTGATTCGAGAAGAGGTCGCCGAGTAGCGACTCCACGAGCGCTGATGCCCGCGCGAGGAACTCGCCGAGCACCACGATCGCAAGCTCCAGGGCGACGACGCGCCACAGTGGGGCGAGTGATGCATCCGGCGTCTGCGCGAGGTGCACCACCTCGTCGATGATGAGCTTCGCCGCCCACAGCGCCGTCACCGGGACGAACGCGCGCAACAGCCGCAGCGCGATCATTGCCGTCGTGTACGCACGATGCGTGTTCCACACGAGCCCCAGCAGCGATGGCAGGTAGCGCAACGCGACGAGACGCTCGCGCCAGCCTTTAGGTCGCTCGTCGTCGGGGACCTTGGGGGCAGGGGGGCCAGCGTGCATCGGAACCGTCATGACGAGGAAGCTAATCCTCGTTGCCCGCCATCGGTTCGATGGCGAGTATTGCGCGCATGACACTCACGCGCTCGGTCTCGACGCTCTCGCTGGTCTTCATCCTGTACTTCTGTACGTCGGGAGGAGCGTTCACCACGGAGGCACTCGTCGCGTCGGTGGGGCCTGGGCTCGCGCTGCTCATGCTCCTGGTCGTGCCGCTGGTGTACTCGCTGCCAGAAACGCTCATCATTGGCGAGCTCGCGAGCATGCTGCCGCTCGAGGGTGGCTACTATCGCTGGGTGCAGCGTGCCTTCGGACCCTTCTGGGCGTTCCAGAACGGCTGGCTGACGTGGATGTATTCGCTGGTGGACATGGCGATCTACCCGAAGCTGTTCGTCACGTACCTCGCGTACTTCGTCCCGCAGCTGTCGCCCTGGGTCACGTGGGCGGTCGGCCTCGTCGTCATCTGGATTCCGACGCTCATCAACCTCAGGGGCGCTCGACGCGTGGGCGGCAGCGCCGTGATGGCCGGCTCATTCATCATCGCCGCGTTTCTCGCGATCTCGATTGCGGCGCTGGCGGGGGGCAACGCGACACAGGTGCCGTGGCACCCATTCAGTGCACCCGGGCAGGCCGGTGCGAGTGGACTGGCCGTCGGGTTGTCGATCGCGCTCTGGAACTACATCGGATGGGACAATGCGTCCACGGTGCAAGGCGAGGTTACTGACGCGTCGCGTAGCTATCCGCGGGCCCTGGCGTTTGCGTTGCCACTCGTGATGGCGGGGTACCTCATCCCGTTGCTCGCCACGCTGTCGGCGAGCGACTGGACGACATGGACGGAAGGCGGCTGGCCCGCGATCGCGCTTGGCGTTGGCGGGTCGGCGGGTCCGCTGCTGGCCGCCTGGGTGGCGCTCGCCGGCATGGTGAGCGCGCTGGCGCTCTTCAGCGCGCTGCTGCTGTCCTACTCGCGGATTCCGTTCGTGATGGCGCAGGACGGGTTGCTCCCCTCGGCGCTCGCGCGCACGGATGCGCGTGGCACGCCGCGCAATGCGGTGCTGTTCGCGGCGGTGTGCTACTCGCTGTTCATGCTGTTGCCGTTCAGTGGGCTCGTCGTCGCGGACGTGCTGCTCTACTCACTGGCGTTGACGCTGGAGATGGCGGCGCTGGTGCAACTGCGCCGCCGCGAGCCGACACTGCGTGGGGTGTTTCGCATTCCGGTGGGGACGTTTGGTGTTGCGGTGCTCGCCGCGTTGCCGCTCGCCGTGTTGGCGCTCGTCGTCGCGCTCAGCTTCGCCGATGGTGAGTATGGTTTGCCGGCGCTGCTGGCCGCCTGCGCCGCGATGGCGCTAGGCCCGGTCGCGTACCGCGTGGCGCGAAAGCGCCAGGTGGTTGACGCCCGGCAATGATGCGCGAGTGCCGAGCGCCGGCCAAGCCGCGCGAGCGATCGCTCATGCTCAAGCGCAAGCTCAAGCTCAAGCTCCAGCTCGCTGTTACTGACAGCTGAATGCTCGTTACTGCTCAACGCTCGGTCCGCACTACCGCCCCACCCTTCATCACCAACGCAACTTCCCGCACAGCACGAATGTCCCGTATCGGGTCTCCCCGCACCGCTACCAGATCGGCCAACAGCCCCACGGCGACCGACCCGATCTGCCGCTCCATGTGCAGCAGCTTCGCATTGATGCTCGTCGCCGAGCGCAACACGGCGAGCGGGGCGACACCGTAGTCCACGAGCAGCTCGAGCTCGCGCCAGTTCTCGCCATGCGTAAAGACGCCGACGTCGCTGCCATTGCACAGCGTGACGCCCGCATCGAGCGCCAGGCGCAGGCTCGCACGCTTCTGCGTGATGCGCGCGGGCTCGGCGTCGCCCCTTTTGTAGCCGCGGTAGCGGAGAATCGCGTCTCCCGCGGCGACAGTGGGACAGAGCGCCACGCCGCGCTCTTTCATCAGCTCGAACACGTCTGCCGTTCCGCCGTCGCCGTGGTCGATCGTCTCCACGCCCGCGAGCACGGCTCGGCGCATCCCCTCTGGCGTGGACGCGTGCGCCACTACCGCGCGTCCCGACGTGCGCGCGACGTCGACGATCAGCTTCAGCTCGTCCAGCGTAAAGGTCGGCATGGCCTCGCCGTTGGGACCCCAGCGATAGTCCGCGTACACCTTGATCCAGTCCGCGCCGCGGCCAATCTGGTCGCGCACCACGCGCGCGAGGTTTGCGCCGTCGGCTTCCTCCGCGCCTTGCGGGACGTTCATCTCCGGCGTAAAGCCGCGTGGTCCGTAGCTGCCCGTCGCGACGATCGCCTTCGTGGTCACGATCATCCTCGGGCCCGGAATGATGCCCTGCGCGATGGCGCGCTTGAGCCCCACGTCGGCATAGCCCGCGCCCTCGGTGCCGAGGTCGCGCACGGTGGTGAAGCCCGCACGGAGCGTTTCGCGCGCGTGGTTGGTGGCGCGTGCGACGCGCAACGCCTCGGACTCGTGCAGCACCTGGTCGTCCCACGTCGCCTCGTTGTACGGATGCAGCAGCAGATGCGAGTGCATCTCGATGAGCCCGGGCATGAGCGTGGTGCCGGGCAGGACGATGCGACGTCCTCCGGCTGGGAGCGTCACGGTGCCGGTCGGTCCGGCGGACACGATGCGCTCGCCGCGCACGAGCACACTCCATCCCTCGTGCATGTCGAGTCCGTCAAAGACGCGAGCCGGTGTCAGGAGCGTCGCGGTGCTGTCCGGTGCTCGCGGCGACGTCGCTTGCGCGCGCAGGGGAGCGGCGCGCAGGGCCAACAGCAGTGCGAGAGCAACGGCGAATTGGCGGCGCATCGGCAGGGAGGGGAGGGTCAGCGAGCGTGGAGCGCGGAAGATACGAACGGCGTGACCGGGGCCGCGAGGGTCGTCCGGGATTGCGCTCCGACATGCCATCATCAAACGTTCAGGCGGGCACATCGCAGCATTCCATCTTCGCGAGGCACGCACCCCACATGCGCAGAACGTCCGACGAGATCGACTACGAGCTGATCGGTGATGACCTCCAGGCCGTCATCGTGACGCTCGATCCCGGTGAGACGGTGATCGCCGAAGCCGGCGCGATGATGTTCATGGAAGAAGGCATCGAGATGAACACCACGCTCGACCCCAACAAGCAGGGCGGCGGCGTGATGGGCAAGCTGTTCGCCGGTGCGAAGCGCGTGCTCTCGGGCGACACGTTCTTCATCACGACGTTCATGAACGCGGGCGGCGTCCGCAGCAGCGTGGCGTTCTCGTCGCCCTTCCCGGGGAAGATCAAGCCGGTGGACCTGATGGAATGGGGCGGGACGATCATCGCGCAGAAGGACTCGTTTCTCTGCGCGCCGAAGGGCACGAACATCGACATTGCGTTCACGAAGCGCATCGGTGCGGGGTTCTTCGGTGGCGAAGGCTTCATCCTCCAGCGTATCAGCGGAGACGGCGTCGCCGTGCTGCATGCGTCCGGCGCGATCTGGGAGAAAACGCTGGAGGAGGGCGAGGTGCTGCGCGCGGACACGGGCTGCATCGTCGCCATGGAGCAGCGGGTCGAGTACGACATCAAGATGGTGCCGGGTGTGAAGACCGCTCTCTTCGGCGGCGAGGGTCTCTTCTTCGCCACGTTGCGCGGGCCCGGCAAGGTGATGCTCCAGACGATGCCGTTCTCGCGTCTCGCCGATCGCATCATCGCCGCCTCGCCACGAGCTGGCGGACGCTCGGTGCAGGAAGGGTCTGTCCTCGGAGGAATTGGTGGTGCGGTGATGGGTGGGCTACTCGGTCGGAGGGACTGAGTGCGTGCACTGCGAGCATCGAGCTGTCAGTAACCGCGATCATGAGCTCTAGCTCCAGCTCCAGCTCCAGCTCCAAGCTCGTGGTTACTGACAGCTCAATGCTCGTCCTCCTTCCACCGATGTAGATTCGGTTCGTGCCCGCCATCTTGACCCAAGGACTGAGAAAGGTGTTTCCGCTCGCTGCGCCCAAGAAGCGCAGCGGCCCGCAGTCCAGCGGATCGTTCGGCCCACCAACCGCCACGCCACCGCGGGCGTCGCCCAGCGGCGCTCGCGAGCTCGTGGCGCTCCATGGCCTCGACCTCGAGGTTGGAACGGGGGAGTTCTTCGGGCTCCTCGGCCCCAATGGCGCCGGCAAGACCACCACCATCGGCATCCTGACGACGCGCGTGCTCGCGAGCGCGGGGCGCGCCACGGTCGCCGGCGCGGACGTCATCAACGATCCCGTCGCCGTGCGGCGGCGCATTGGCGTCGTGCCGCAGCGCGCCAATCCCGATCGCGGCCTCAACGTCCTCGAGAATCTCGTCTTTCACTCCGCGTACTTCGGCATCGGGCGTCCCGAGGCCACGCGGCGCGCGACCAGGCTGCTCGAGCAGTTCGGGATGTCCGAGAAGCTCGACGAGAAAGTGGATGCGCTGTCCGGTGGACAGCAGCAGCGGCTGATGATCGCCCGCGCACTCATCCACGAGCCAGACGTCATCTTCCTCGACGAACCCACCGTCGGCCTCGACCCGCAGGCGCGGCTCGCGCTGTGGGATGTCCTGCGCCAACTCCACGCCGAGGGCCGCACGATCGTCATGACGACGCACTACATGACTGAGGCCGAGGAGCTGTGCGATCGCATCGCGATCATCGATGAGGGCCAGCTGCTGGCGTTGGACACGACGGATGCGCTCAAGGCGAGAGCGCCTGGCGGCACGCTCATCGAGCTCGTGCTCGACGGACCCGCCGCCGACGCCGCCACGCGCGCGAGCGCGCTCGCCAACGTCAGCAAGGCCGAGGCGGTGGGCGAGACGCTGCGCGTGCATAGCGACGCGGGCGGTCGCATCATTTCCGCGGTGATCGAGGTCATCGAGGGCGCCGGCCGGCAGGTGCGCAACATCACCCTCGAGGAGCCGAGCCTGGAGACGTTGTTCATCGAGCTCACCGGGAGGAAGCTGGATTGACCGCCACCAACGCGCACGTCGATGTGCGTGCCTCGACCGTGTTCATCGCGCTGCTGCATCGGGACCTGCGCGTCGCCAGCAAGGAGCTGCCGTTCTTCCTGCTGCGCACCATCATGCAGCCCGTGCTCTTTCTCGTCGTGTTCGGCTTCCTGCTGCCGCGGATGGGATTCGTCCAGGGCGGCTATCAGGCCGCGCTCCTGCCCGGCATTCTTGCCGTGAGTCTCGCGCTCTCAGCCATCCAGTCCGTCGCGCTGCCGATGGTGCAGGACTTCGGCTGGACGAAGGAGATCGAGGATCGATTGCTCGCTCCAGTCTCCACCAGGGTCGTGGCCGCCGAGAAGATCGTTGCGGGTGTTTTGCAGGGCATGATCGCCGCGCTCTGCGTCTTGCCGCTTGCGCGCCTGATCATGGGTCCCATCCCGAGCCTCACCTTCGCGAACGTCGGCGACGTCTTCATCATCACCGTCCTCGGCGCCACGGCGTTCTCGGCGCTCGGCATGTGGCTGGGGACGGCGATCGCGCCGCAGCAGGTGGGCCTGATGTTCAGCGCGATCATCGCGCCGATGATGTTCTTTGGGTGCGCGTACTATCCGTGGCGCGGCCTGGATGCAGTGCCGGTGATGAAGTACGCGGTGCTCGTGAACCCACTGGTGTACGTGGCGGAGGGCATGCGTGGCGCGTTGACGCCGGAGCAACCGCACATGCCGCTCCCCGCGTCGATGGGTGCCCTGTTGGTCATTGCGACGCTGTTCTGGCTCGCCGGCTATCGCAGCTTCCACAAGCGGGCGATCGGATGACGAACGCTGCGCCGTTCTCCGAGCCGTTTGCACGCTTTTCCGAGTTGCTCGCTGTCGCGCGCGCCGTTGACCCGGCGATTCTTCCCGAACCAACCGCGTTCGCTCTCGGTACCGTTGGTGCCGATGGCCAGCCATCTGTTCGGATTCTCCTGCTCAAGGCCGTGGACGAGCGCGGTTTCGTCTTTTACACGAACTTCGAGAGCCGCAAGGGACGCGAGCTGCTCGCGCATCCGCACGCGGCAATGTGCTTTCACTGGCAGCCGCTCGAGCAGCAGGTGCGTGTCGAGGGGATCACGTCGCCAGTGAGTGACGCCGAGGCCGACGAATACTTCGCGAGCCGGGCGCGCGGCAGTCAGATCGGTGCGTGGGCGTCGCAGCAGAGCCGTGTGCTTGCGCAGCCGGGCGAGCTCGAGGCGCGGGTGAGCGAGGTCGAGGCGCGGTTCGCTGGCAAGGTGGTGACGCGTCCGCCGCATTGGTCAGGGTTTCTTCTCGTGCCGCATCGCATCGAGTTCTGGCGCGGCATGCCGAGCCGGTTGCACGAGCGAACGGCGTACGCGCGCGATGGGGAGGGCTGGCGAACGGAGTCGCTGTATCCGTAGCGACTCGCCGTCATGAGTTCGGGGTCAGAGTCGGGGTCAGAGTCCTTGTAAGTTTTCCGCGCGGCGGATCACAAAAAAGCGCAACACAGACCCCCCAACAGACCCCCGTCGCCGCTCGCC
>JANOIJ010000344.1:0-2589 GCA_031407575.1 Gemmatimonadaceae bacterium
CGCGAGCGCAGTGACCTCGAGCGGCGCATGGCGAACCTCCAGGGCAACGTGCACGACCTGCGTGAAGAGGTCGCGAACCTGGACCGCCAGCGCCTGGCCACGGAGACCGTGCTCAAGGTGCTCGACCAGCAGCTTGCGTCCATCACCACCGACATCGCGGAGACGACCAACCGCATGGCGATGGCCGAGGGCGACCTCACGTACCGTCGCGCCGCGCTGCAACGGCGGCTCGTGGACATCTACAAGCGCGGACCGCTCCAATCCGCCGAGGCGCTCCTCACGGCGCGCTCGTTCGGTGAGTTGATCGCGCGCTACAAGTACCTGCACGAGATCGCCGTCCACGATCGCGCGCTGGTGAAGCGCGTGGAGACACTGCGCAACGACGTCACACGTCAACACGCCGAGTTGATGAAGCTGCGTGATGCCGTGGAGGACAACCGCAGCGACAAGCAGCGCGAGGAGGAGCGCCTGGCCATCCTCTCCCGGCTGCGGTCCACGAGTCTCCAGCAAGCGCAGCGCAGCACGAAAGAGATCCAGGACCGGCTGTCGCGGATTCGGCAGTCGGAAGCACGGCTGGGGAACGTGATCGCCGGCATCGATGCGGCGCGCCGCCGGACCGAGAGCACGCGCCCGAACACGACGCGCACGCCAAGCACGCTGCGCACTAGCGACGTGGGGAAGCTGGATTGGCCGGTAGAGGGAACGTTCCTGTTTCGTTTTGGCCGTGTGATCAATCCGAACAACACCACCACGCGATGGAACGGCGTCGGCATCGCGGCGCCGATCGGCACCGCGGTGCGCTCCGTGGCGGCGGGCAAGGTGGTGAGCGTCGGACAGCTCGGCACCTACGGGCTCACGGTGATCCTGGATCATGGCGGCGGATACTACTCCGTCTATGGATCGCTGAATTCCGCGAGCGCCGGCAAGGGCGCAACGGTGCGGAAGGGCGATACCATCGGCACCGTCGGCATCTCCGATCCCGATCTCAAGGCGCATCTCCACTTCGAGATCCGGAAGCCGCCGGACTTCCAGGCGGTGGATCCGGAATCGTGGCTGCGCGGCGCCCGGTAGGCGACATGAGCGAGACGAAGCGCTGCGGCGTCTGCGGCCGGTTCCGCGCGTATGATCCCGACGATGAGTTCTGCATCGTCTGCGGCCACGACGCGCTGGAGGGCGAGTGCTCGTGTGGGCGCGCGTACGAGTACGCGCTCGCAGAGACGGGCGACATCCACTGTCCTCGTTGCGCGCGCGTGTTGCGCGGGAACCCCATTATGCCGGAATGAGTTCAACGCGCACGAAGACGGTGAAGCCGCGCACCGTGAAGACGTCGCACGTTCCCCCGCTACTCGGCGCGCACGTCAGCGCGGCTGGGGGCGTGCCCGAAGCGCCGGCTCGCGCCGCGGCCATTGGCGCCACCGCAATGCAGTTCTTCACGAAGATGGGGAACCGGTGGGCGGAGCGGGACTGTGTGGAGGAGGAGTGCACGTCGTTTCGCGAGCGGCTCGGGGCGACGCTCGTGACCGCGACGATGGCGCACGATTCCTACCTGATCAACCTCGCGAGTCCGGATCCCATACTGCGCGCTCGGTCGATCGATTCGTTCACGCGGGAGCTGCGCCGATGCAGCGCGCTCGGACTGCACTACCTGGTGTCGCACCCGGGCAACTTCATGGACGAGCGGGAGTCCGGCATCGCGCGCAACGCAGATGCGATCTCGGAGGCACTCGCGTCATCGCCTGGCGAGACCGTGCTGTGTCTCGAGACCACGGCGGGGTCCGGGACATCGCTTGGCGCAACGTTCGAGGAGCTGGCGCAGATCATCTCGCGCGTCGATGCTCGGTTCCAGTCGCGCATCGGGATCTGCATGGATACCTGCCACGTGTACTCCGCCGGCTACGATCTCGTGAACGACTACGACGGCGTGATGGCGCGACTCGCGGACACGCTGGGGATCGAGCGCCTGCGTGTGGCGCATCTCAACGACTCGAAGACACCGTTTGCCTCGAAACGCGACCGCCACGAGCTGATCGGTGAGGGGTCGCTCGGTGAGGTGCCATTCCGGCGAATCATGAACGACGCGCGGTTGGCGCTGGTGCCGAAGGTGATCGAGACGCCAAAGCTCGATGACCCGTTGGCGACCGATACGAAGATGCTCGAGCGGCTGCGAGGCTACGTCGACCCCGGCTGAGACGTACGCGATCCCCAACCGAGCCATCGTCGAGTTCACCCACAGCGTGTAGTCATCGCCACCGTCGAACTTCTGGGTGGTCCAGCCCCATATGGGCGTGGCAGAACGCGGAGGCCGACGCACCGTCGGGAACCACCAGTTCGTGCCAGACAAAGTGGCCGTGTGCGGACATGGGAGGAACAGCGAAGGGTGAAGGAATGGCCGAAAGGTGATGGCTCGGCAGCAATGCATCCTGTCCGTGAACGCCGGAACACGCCAGCCCGATTGTGTTAAGAGCCGGTACGGGAACGACGACCGCCGAGGCGTTCGCCACCGGTCGTCACGTCTCAGTCGTTTGTCAGCGAGTATCGCACCAACTCCCCGTCGATCGTCGCGCCCCGGACGGTCACGTACACATGACG
>JANOIJ010000369.1:0-14489 GCA_031407575.1 Gemmatimonadaceae bacterium
CCACCGTCATCCCGTACCATCGCCTGTACTTCTCGGCGATCGCGATCCGCAGTGCCGAGCTGCCCCAGGTGACGGCGTACTGGTTGATGTTGCCGTGGATCGCGGCGCACGCTGCGTCCTTCATGGGCTCCGGCATGGGGAAGTCCGGAAAGCCCTGCGCGAGGTTCACCGCCTCGTGCTGGTTGGCGATGCGGGTCATCTCGCGGATGACGGATTCGGTGAAGCTGTGCGTGCGGCGTGCGGCGAGCATGCGGGGGGAGCTGAGGGTGGATCTGGCTCCCGGATTCTCGCCACTCGCGCGGCCAACGGCTAGGTCACCGGTACCGCCGGTCAATCCTCCCGGGCGCTCGCCCCGGCTGACACCAGCTGCGGGCGCACCGTGAGGATGATCGCGCGTTTCGCGTCCAGCGACGCGGAGCCGAGCACGACTGTCTGGCCGATCGGTACGGTCACGCCCGTAGAAAGCAGCTCGTCGTACAATGCCTTGTCACTCACGATCATGCCCCTGTCTCGCTGCAGGGTCACGCTGAGCTTCACCGACGATTCCGCAGCGGCCGTGCGAATATCATTGACGCTCATAACGAGAATGAATTTCTGGTCGTCTGCGGTAATGGTTTCCTTGGCGTACGCAGCCTCGCCAGATCGCATTACTCCGACGCCCACGAGCCGATATCCGGTGTATTTGAGCACGCTGCGCAGCAACGTGTCCAGCGACGCGATGTCCGGATCGCGCTTCCCGCTGTTGTCGGCAATGATCAGTTGGAAGGTGAAAGCGACCACAGCGGGCGAGCGGTCGTACTCACGCAGCATCTGCAGCATGCGTGCGTAGTTCGTCACCTTCTCCCGGATGGTGATGGCCATTCCACCCGGCACCGGAAACACTCCACCGCCTGGAGAATTCGCGTACGCTGGCGAGGTGACGAATGGCTGCAGCAGCTGAACGGCGTCCTTCGCCGAGAGATGCTTGAGCGGCACGGTCATGATGATCAGCGTGTCACTGTGAGGCTGCGCAGTCGCCCTGGCGGACATCGTGACGAGCGCCGCGGCGAGCAGACCTATCGCGATCTTCATTCGGTTCCTCCTGGCGTCAGCCAGACGATGGTCACGTTGGGATTGGCGGTCCTGATCACGGTTGCCGTCTGGCCACGCGGCACTTCCACCGCGACTGATGTCGCGACCGAGTGATCGCGTTGGGCGCGTGGAACAGATGCTGGCGTCTCGCGGCGAACCATTGCCACGACCGCGGCGGCGGCCGCGATGGGAACGAGCACGAACGCCGCGACGCGCCGGCGCCGCGCCGACGAGGAATAGCGTCGGTGCGCAAGCATTGGATCCGTGACTCTGACCCCAACCATCGCCGCCAATAGCTCCGTTCCCGCTTCGAGGCGAATTGCGACCGCGCGGCAAGCGTCACAGCCGCGCAAGTGCATCGCCAGTCCGCCATCCCCTTCCGCGCGCAACTCGGCGCGTTCGGCTGTCGGCATAGCGCCGCGGGCATCAGAGCACATCATGAGAAAAACTCCGTCATCAATGGTTCATGCAATTCCAGCATGCGCGCGCGAATCGCGCGACGCGCCTTGAAGAGATGTGCGCGCACCGTCACGGGTCGCATGCCGAGCATCCGCGCGACCTCCACCGCAGACTCGCCGCGAAGGTCGATCAACTCGAAGACCTGCCGCTGTCGCGGCGGTAGCGCGTCGAAGTACTTGAGCACCAGGCCCGCCACCGCGCGCGCGTCCTGCGTGTCGCGCGCTTCGTCGCTCGTGCTTTCCACCAGTCCCCGCTCAACGCGAATCGCCGCGCGACGTTGCTCGCCTCGACGCTGGTTGAACGCGGCGTTGCGCGTGACGGAGAACAGCCACGTAGTAAAGCGACTGCGCCCGTGGTAGCGCCGCACGCCGTGCTGTAGCCCGATCAGCACATCCTGCGCGATGTCGTCGGCTTCGTCGGGGTCGTCGGTGAAGCGCGAGGCCCAGGCATGCACGCGACTTTGAACCTTCGCGACGAGCTCCGCAAACGCGGATTGACGCCCGGATCGTACCTCGTCGATCAGCGCCGTGAGTTCCGGCTCGTCGGTCATGGCAGTCATGGTGGGCACGTCCCTGAGAGGGAATGACTTCCGCGAGCGTTTACCCACCTCGCGACCAGCCGATCGAGGAGCCCGTGCTGTTCCGCGGAACTGGCTACCGCCCCCCGATCCGCGCCAGCGCTGCGCGAATGAGGTCAGTCGCCGACGCACCCTTGGCCCCACCCTCGATCGCGCCACGGACAGCCTTCTCCGCATCCGACGTCGAATACCCGAGCGACACCAGCGCCCGGATCGCATCCTCCGTGGACGGCGACGCCGAACGCCCCACACCCGACTCGCTGCCCGACGCCTGCAGTTGGTCGAGCTTGTCGGCCAGATCGAGAATCATCTGCTCTGCCTTCTTTCGCCCCACCCTCGGCACCGACTGCAGCACAGGGATGTCCTTCTCGCGGATCGCGCGTACCAGCCGTTCGGCCGTGAGCGACGACAACAGCCCGAGTGCGAGTGCGGGCCCAACACCCTTGGCCAACAGCACCTTCTGGAACACGCGCCGCTCGTACGATGACGTGAAGCCGAACAGCTGCCACCCGTCTTCCTTCACGACGAGGAACGTGTGCAGCATGCATCGCTCGCCCGGTTTGGGCAGCGCCTCGAACGCGCTGAGTGGCACGGCCAGCTCGTACGCCACGCCGCCATCCGTGGCGATCTCCACGCGATCCAGCTCCTTCGTCAGCAGCACGCCGGTGACCTGCACGATCATGGTCTGCGCGCTCCGAATCGCGACGGTTCACGGACGCGGCCCGGAGTGTCCAGGCGCGGAATGCCAATGCTCATCAGGCATGCGAGTGCGGCGGCCACACCATCCGCCGCGTCTGCGGGCTGCGGGGCGGTCTTGAGCCGCAGCAACCGCGTCACCATGAACTGCACCTGCTCCTTCGACGCGCCGCCCGTGCCCACCACGGCCTTCTTGATCTCCGCCGGCGCGAACTCGTTCACGACGATCCCCATCTGCTCGGCGGCCAGGAGGATGACGCCGCGTGCGTGGCCGAGTACCACGGTGGTGCGCACGTTGCGCGAATAGAAGACGTCTTCTACTGCCAGCGCGTCGGGCCTGTGTCTCTCTATGAGTTCCCGCACACCCTCATAAATTTCGCGCAGACGCGCCGGCAGGGGATCTCGTGCGCGCGTGCGGATGACACCGCACTCCACCAGCGTTGACGCCAGGCCGCCAGCGCCCCGCACCACGCCGTACCCTGTGTTCGCGGTGCCGGGGTCGATGCCCAGGACGAGCATGCGCTCCGGGACCTAGAGGTCGTCCAGGTCGGCGTCGTCGACGTCGAAGTTGCCCCACACCTTCTGCACGTCGTCCAGCTCCTCGAGTGCCTCGATGAGCTTGAACAGCGCGGTCACGTCCTCCTTGCTCGTCACCGGCACGGTGTTCTTCGGCACCATCGCGATCTCGGCTTCTGTCGACGCGATGCCCTTGGCCTCGAGCGCCGACTTTACCGCGTAGAGCGAGTTGGGTTCCGTGGTGACGATGTAGACGTCGTCCTCGCGCTTGAAGTCCTCGGCGCCCGCCTCCAGCGCGGCCTCGAGCGTCGCGTCTTCATCGGCGTACTTCGTGGCATCCAGCTCGATCTGGCCCTTCTTGTCGAACATGAACGACACCGAGCCCGGCGTGCCGAGGTTGCCTCCGGCGCGCGTGAACTTGTGGCGGACGTCTGCCACGGTGCGCGTCGGGTTGTCCGTCATCGTATCGACGATCAGCGCAACGCCGCCGGGGCCGTACCCCTCGTACGTCGCCTCCTGGATGTCGTTGCCCTTGAGCTCACCGGTGCCGTTCTTGATGGCGCGCTCGATGTTGTCCTTCGGTAGCGACTTCGCCTTCCCGGCGTCGATGGCCAGGCGCAACCGTGCATTCGCCGCAGGATCGCCGCCGCCGAGCTTGGCGGCCATCGAAATCTCGCGGATGAGCTTCGTGAACAAGACACCACGCTTGGCGTCAGTCGCCGCCTTGTAGTGCTTGATGTTCTTCCATTTACTGTGGCCGGCCATGACGGGATCAGTCTGATGGGCGTGGATGTCGGTGCGCGAAATATAGTGGGCCGATCTCTATCACGAGACCGGCCCACACGTGATACCAGGAACAGGGTTGGACGGACTTTCCACGATATGACGGATGAACACGGATCACTCAGTGCGCAACCGCGTTGCCTAGCGCGGGGACAACCGTCATCCTGAGCCAAAGCGAAGGATCCGCACGTGCAGTGGCGCGTTTCGCTCGTCGAAGTTCAGGGTTCCGAGTTCAGATCCTTCGCCTCTGGCTCGGATGACAAAGAGTCGCGCCCAATCTACGTCCCGTCCTCGGTAAGACCCGTTTACGCGACCCGCCTACGGCGCGACGCGCATCGCGAGTTGGGCGCGGAACCCCGTGATGTCTGCATGCACTGGCTTACCCTGCGTGCTCAGCGTCGCGAGCTGGCCATAGGTATAACCGCCGCTCGGGAACACCGACAACCCGCCGATGTCCAGCCGAGTACGCAGCGACGCCGTACCGAGGAAGCTGTTCTGCGAGCGCTCGAAGATCGTCGCATTGCCGCTGGTGGAGCCCGGAATCACCTGATACCAGTGACGCACTTCGACGCTCGGTTCGACATACCGGCCGAGCACTGGGAAGCCGATGCCGAGGAACGCGTTGGCGATGTTCTCGCGTCCGGCCGGATCTCCCGACGCGTACGAGCCCGGAGCGCGAAAGACGTTGTAGGCCGCCAGCGTGACGTCCGCGGTCGAGAACTGCTGCGTGAGGATGGTCTGCGCGATCACGCGGTTGCCGGTGTGGTACACCGAGCTCCCCGCCGCGTCGTCACCAAACGCCGAGTACGTGACACCGAGCGTCAAGCGGCCCCTGCGTACGCCGCGGTCAACGCCGATGCGCGCGCGAACTTCGTTGCCGGGCTGGAATTGCAGCGGCGTCTGGCCCGGCACGTTGAACGGCTCGTATGACGACGAGCGCCTGAAGGCGCCGCCGAATCCGACGTTCCAGTTGCCGATGGGACGCGCAATCGCGATGCCGCCTGTCGTCGCGAGACCGGTGCCCATGTTCGAGATGGGGAACGCGAGGAAGTCGCTGCCGATGCGGCCCGCCGCCGTCAGCTGCTCCAGGTCCACCGTGCTCTTGCCCGTGGGCAGGTTCACGCCGCCCGTGATCACCACGAAGTCAGACCCGAGCGTGAGGTTGCCGCGCAGCTGCGTATCCGTGAGGCCGTTGATCTCGCTCACCGCCGAGCCGGTCGTCGCGCGTGCCCGCGCGTACGCCGTGCCGACGTCGAACGTGAAGCGCGAGCCGAAGGGAATCGTCACGAAGACCGGAATTGCCAGCTCGGTGATCTTCTCGTTGCTGGGCGACTTGATCTCGTACTGCACGAACTGCGGCGCGAGGCGCAGCTCGGAGTCGAAGATGGATTGTGCACCGGCCGCCGGCGCGGCGAGTGCCGCGAACGCGAGGGGCAGGAGTCTGCGCATGTGCATGCTCATGGCGTCTTGGGGCGCGTGATGACGATGGTGACCTTGGCCGTGCCCGCCGGATTGTCGCTGCCCGTTCCCGCCGACACGGGATCTCGTGCGCCTGGCGCGGACGAACCACCGCTAGTCGCGCCGCCAGTGGCCACACCGTTGGGCGACGGATTGATGTCGGCGGCCACGGTCTGCGCCGTACTGCCCAGACCGACGGCGCCGCTGGCTGTGCCGGTCACCGAACCCTGCGTCGTAGCGGCGGTGACGATGGCCCCCTCGGTCGTGCCCTGAAGGCTCGTCTCCACCGTTGCCGCCGTAACCGTCGCGCCCGCCGAGACAGCGCGCGCGTCCTGGCCCTTCTGCTGTGCGGCGCCGAAGCCAGGATCCAGGCGAACGGCATCATTGTAGAAGCGGCTCGCGTCGTCGTAGCGTCCGTTGTCCTCGGCCAGGAGACCGCGGCTGTACGCCATGAACGCCGCCAGCGACCGTGTGGGCCGCTGCTCAACGGCATTCCGTTCGGCGACCGTCAACGTCACGCCGAGCTGCGTGAACAGGTCGAGCGCGATCTTCTTCTCGATGTTGAAGATCTGGTCCAGCAGGTCGGCGCCCTGCGCGGTTCCACGAATCTGGCTCGTGGAGACGTCGACGACGGCGGCGTCCACGCGGAGATTGGCCGCGTCCACCTGATTGATCGACCCCGACACGAGACGGCCAGCGCGGATGATCTTGCCCGTCCGCACGTTGGACGCGGCCTCCGTGGCGCCGCCGCGCTGGAGCGCGATCTCGTCGACCAGCGCCTGCACGCGTGACCGCTCCACGAGGGTGAGCTGCGATGAGCGCGCAAGGTCCGTCGTGAGCATGTCGGCGAACCCGCGCTCGAGCGCGCGCAGCGACGTGTCGGCGCCGGAGAAGCGCAGCGGCAGCACCGCAACAACGCGCGGATTGCCCGGTTGCGTCGACAGGCTGGCTTCCTGCGCCACTGCCGTCTTCGCTTCGGCGGCGATCTCCTTGCGCGTCAGCGCAGCGAGCCGCGACTGGAGCTGGCCGCGGACGCGGCTGGTGCGGCCGAACTGGATGTACGACGAATACGCCGTCTTGGCCGCCGGCAGGTCATTCAGCGCCTCGGCGGTGAGGCCGAGGTAGAGCGCCGTCGTGCCATCCTTGGGGTCGATACGGGTCGACGTTTCCAGCGCGGTGCGGGCCTCGGGCAACCGGTTCGCCTTGTAGTACGCGATGCCCAGTGAACGATTCACCGTGGCGGATGTGGGGCTCGACCGCTGCTGCTGCTCCAGCTTGGCGACGGACTCACCAGTGCTCATGCCACCGGTGGCGCAGGCGCCGAGGCCAGCAACGAGCAGGGTCGTGACGAAAGGCTTGAGAATACGCATGCAACCGCCTCCTAGCGGTCCGGGTCCAGCATGTCTTCAAAGCGCATCCACTGCGCATAGAAGTACAGATCCACGTAGCCGGTACCGCCGTTGCGGTTCTTGCGCACCAGCAGCTCGGTCGCGCCTTCGATACCTCTGGCGCTATCGTACATCCCTTCACGGAACAGCGCGAGTACCACGTCGGCGCGTTCCTTGGCGGCGCCCCGCGCCCCGAAGTCGTCCAGCACAGGCCGGCGATCGTCCCGAGCCGCGAGTCCCGGCAGCGGCAAGGTCACCAGGACGGCGACGCGCGCATTCAGCGCCAATTGCTTGAGTGCGCGGATGGCGGTCGCCGCCTCCTCCTCGGAATCGCGGACGCCGGCCAGCAGCGCCTGCAGGCCGTCCACCACGATCAATTCGATTCCGCGCAGTGCAGAGATCTCGTCCGCAATCGCCGAGACGCCCAGAAGTGGCGCGCGCTCGATGATGGGCAGGTCGTCTCGCAGGCGCACAGCTGCCGCGCCGACACCGGCGCGTGTGGCGTCGTTCAGCGTGCCGCGCCGAAGGTCGTCCACGCGCGTACGGCCCTCTATGGCCAGGGCCCGCTCGAGCACCCGGTCGGGAAGCATCTCGCCGGAGTAAAACAGCGTGCTGTGACGCTCTTGTGACGTCCGCAGCGCAATCGCCAGTGCGAACGCACTCTTGCCACTCCCCACATCGCCGCCGAGCACGATGAGGTCGCCGCGGCGCATGCCGCCACCGAGCAGTTTGTCGAGACTGGGAAAGCCGGACGGAACGGTGTCCGTCGGCGAGGCCCCATCGGCAACGGCGTCGACGCGTCCTAATAGAAGCGAGAGGGGGGAGATGTCGGCGCCGCGCGGCATGGCCCAAGATAGGGCTGTTCGATCTGGCGGAGCAAGGAAAACCGTTCGCACCGCCCGGTGAGCAGCACCCGGCGCAGCGGCTTTTCAGGCGGCGAGTGACGTCGCCAGGGCGTCGAGTTCGGCGCGCGAGGGGAGGTCCAGGTACGCCGCGGCGGCCTGGGCGAGGATCGATATCTCGCGCGACAGCGCGGTGCGCGCACCGGTCATGCTGCGCTCCACGCACACGCCGGCCGGCGTGCGGACGGGCGCCGGCAGCGCGAGGGTGCCGAGCCACGCCTTGGCACCTATGCCGCGGTTGGCGCGTGCATCGGCGTCGTCCGCCGCAATGACGACGCACTCTGCCGCCAGCCGCGCGACGACAAAACATGCGAGCGCGACTTCCCGCGCCCCACCGATGGGCGCGCGGCCCGCGAGGGTCGCCAGATGCTTGAAGCGAAAGACCGGCGTCAGCAGGCCGTAGATGGGCACGATGGTGGGCACGTAACCCAATCTGGCCGGCGGTGCGGCCCGAAGCCAGCGACGCTCGCGTTGCTCCGCCTATAGAGGCGGGCTACGTTTCGTACTCATGCCTCTTCAGGTGAAGACCGTCCTCTGGGTTGACGATGAGGCGGAGCTGCTCGAGCCACATCGCATCTTCTTGCGTGACAAGGGCTTCGAAGTCGAGACCGCGACCAACGCCGACGACGCGGTCGAGCTCGTTCGGCGACGACCGTTCGACCTCGTGCTGCTCGACGAACAGATGCCGGGCACCCGCGGGCTCGAGGCGCTGAAGGAGATGCGCGAGATCGAGCCCAACCTTCTGATCGTCATGGTCTCGAAAAGTGAGGAAGACAACACCCTCACCGAGGCACTTGGCAAGAACATCAGCGGATATCTCGTCAAGCCGGTCACGCCCAGGCAGGTGTACGCCATGGTGGCGCGACTGCTCGAGGGGCCAAGGATCCGGCAGCAGGCGGTGGCCCGCGCCTTCGTCGATCGCTTTCGCGCCATGCAGGGCGAGTCGCTGCGCGACCTCGACTGGCGCGGCTGGATCGACCGGTACCTCGAGATGGTCCAGTGGGACTTGGACCTCACGGCGGCCAACGAGATGGGGCTGCATGAATCCCTGCGCGGCCTCTTTCCGGAGCTGCGCCGTGACTTCGCGCTCTTCATGTCGACCGCCTATCCCGGCTGGCTCGCGAACCTCGAGGGAGACCGTCCGCCGCTCTCCATCGACATCGTGAGCGAGTTCCTCATGCCGGTGGTGCAGCAGGACAAGGCCGCGGCGTTCATCGTCATCGACTGCCTCCGGCTCGACCAGTGGAAGGCACTGGAGCCGGTCATCGCTCCACTGTTCGAGATCGAGACGACGCACTACTTCGGCATCCTGCCCACCGCAACGCCGTACGCACGGAACGCGCTGTTCAGCGGACTGTTCCCCTACGAGATTGCTGCGCGCTTTCCCGACTGGTGGGGGGAGCGCGAGGACGAGACGCTCAACGCGCACGAGAAGGACCTGCTCGAGGCGCATCTCGTCGAGATGGGACGCAAGGTGCCGGTGAAGTACGACAAGATCTCCTCGTCGCACGACGCGGACGAGCTCGAGCGGCGGCTCGCGAACTCCATCGCACCAGAAGGCATCAGCGCGTTTGTCTTCAACTTCGTCGACCTGCTGACGCACGGCCGCTCCGAATCAGCCATCCTCTATGAGGTGGCGCGCGACGAAATCGCCCTGCGCCAACTCACCCTCCAGTGGTTCAAGCGTTCGGCGCTCTTTAGCGTGTTGCAGGAGGCCGCGCGGCGGAAGGTGAAGGTGCTCGTGACGAGTGATCACGGCTCCATTCACTGCCACACGCCGGCCACGGTGTTCGCCAAGCGCGACGCCACGCAGAACCTGCGCTACAAGTTCGGCGAGGACCTCCGCGCCGAGAATCCCGAGTTGGCGCTCCTGTTCAAGAACGAAGATGTGCTGAAGCTTCCGCGCCGGGGGCTCGGCGCCAACACGTTGCTGGCCACGGGCGACAGTTTCTTCGTCTATCCCACCAAGCTGCGCGAGTACCAGAGCCGATATCGCGGCTCGTTCCTGCACGGCGGCGTGACGCCGGAGGAGTGCATCCTCCCGGTGTCGCTCCTGACACCCAAGCGTTAGCGCATGTATCGCCGCCTGCTGCGGTATCTGCGGCCGCACTCGTGGCGGATGGTGGGCACCATCGCGTGCAACATCATCGCTGCGGCGCTCGACGTCTTCTCGTTCACGCTGCTCGTCCCGTTCCTCAACGCGCTGTTCGGTGAGAAGGAGCTGATTCCGCGCGCGCAGAACAGCTGGGTGACGGCCGCGCAGGACCGCCTGGTCGGCGCGTTCCTCGATCCCGCCGACCGGCTTGCGTCCGTGACGACGATGATGATCGCCATCATGGCCATCGTCACGCTCAAGAACGTGTTCGTGTGGATGGCCGGCCAGCTTGGCGCGTCGCTGCAGGAGAATGTCACACGCGACCTGCGCGACGACGTCTTCCACCATCTCCAGCGCCTGCCGCTCGGCTACTTCCAGCGGACGAAGACCGGACAGATCATCTCGCGCGTGCTCTCCGACACGGAGCAGACGAAGGCGCTGATCACGGAGCTCGTCACGAAGACGATCCAGAACCTCGCGCAGATCGTCGGCACCATCGTCATCCTGCTCAACTACTCGGTGCGGTTGACGTTCATCGCGCTCGTCATCGCGCCGCTGCTCACGCTCTCACTGCAGCCGGTGTTGCGGAAGCTGCGCAAGGGACACCGCCGCCTGCGCGGCGACTACGGCGAGATCACCAGCGTACTGCAGGAAGTGGTGAGCGGCATTCGCCTCGTGAAGTCCTTTCGCGGCGAGCCGTACGAAGACGGACGCTTCAGCCAGGCGAGCGGACGCTATTCGTCGGGCATGGTGCGCATCACGCGCGTGGCGGCACTGTCGCAGCCCATGACGGAATTGATCGGCACCGCCGTCGCGATGCTCATCCTGTGGCTCGGCGCGCGTGAGGTGCTTGGCGCCGGCACCATGGACAGCGCGACGCTCATCACCTTCATGATCATGGTGATGCGGCTACTGCCACCGCTGAAGCAGCTCTCGCAGGCACCCACGACCGCGCAACAATCGTTCGCGTCGGCCGAACGGTTGTTCGACGTGATGGACCTGGAGACGGAGGAGCAGGGCGACCGCGGCACACGCGAGGTCACCGCCCTGCGCGAGGCCATCGAGTTCGATCGCGTGTCGTTCGCGTACGAGGACGAGCTCGTGCTGCGCGACGTCAGCTTCACCGCCCGCCGAGGCGAGGTGATCGCGCTCGTGGGTGCGAGCGGCGCGGGGAAGAGCACCCTCGTCGACCTTATTCCGCGCTTCTACGAGCCAACGGAGGGCCACATCAGGTTGGACGGTGTGGACACACGCGAGATCGCCCTCGCGTCGCTCCGCGGACTCACGGGAATTGTGAGCCAGGACACCGTGTTGTTCAACGACACGGTGCGCAACAACATTGCCTACGGAACCGCGCAGCGTTTCACCGACGAGCAGGTAGAGGCCGCCGCGCGTGCGGCGAATGCCCACGCGTTCATCGTGGAGCTTCCCGAAGGGTACGCAACCGTGCTTGGCGAACGCGGCACGCGGTTGTCTGGCGGGCAACGGCAGCGGCTCGCGATCGCGCGGGCCTTGCTGACCGATCCGCCCATCCTCATTCTCGACGAGGCGACATCCGCGCTGGACACCGAGTCGGAACGACTCGTGCAAGAGGCGATTGACCGCCTCCTGGCCGGCCGCACCGTGTTCGTCATCGCCCACCGTCTCTCCACCGTCGTGCACGCAGACCAGATCCTCGTCCTCGACCGCGGCGAGATCATCGAACGCGGGACTCACGCCGAGCTACTCACGCGGCGCGGGACCTATCATCGTCTGCATGCCGCACAGCTGCGGCGCAGCGCGGGCGACGCCGCGTGACAATGACGCAACGCGGAACGCGCTGACCGATGCGCGCACTGTTCTATCACACCGGACAATTCTGGAGCGGCGCGGCGCGAGCGTTCGCCGTCGCCGCGCGCGGATTCGTGGAGCAGGGAGCGACGGTCACGGTCGTCTGTCGTGCCGGCAGCGGACCGGAACGCGGCTTCGAGCGTGAAGGCCTCGACATCGTGGCCGTGCCGGACGGCGGATCCGTGGGCGCCGAGGCGTGGCGGCTGCGCACCATCCTGAAGGACCGCTTCATTGAGGTGGTGTTCCTGCATTCCGAGCGCGAACATCTCGTCGCGAGCTCCGCGATGCGACTCGCCGAGCGCGGCGGCGTCATCCGCCGAGTTCCAGCGGGCAGCTCGGCGTTGGCGGGCAAGTCGGGCAGGATTGCCGGCCGCATGGCCACGTCGCGCCTGCTGTTCGCCAGCGAAGCGGATCGCGCGCGCGCCGGCACGGACCGCGACTTCATCGCGCCGTTGGGCGTGGACGTCGGCCGGGTGCAGGATGCTCGCGCCGCGTCGCGCGCGATGCTCAACGCCACCGACGAGACGCAGCTCATCGTCTGCGTCATCGACCAGCACGCCGGCACGCGCGTGACGACCGTCATGCGTACGCTCGCGCTCCTCGCGGAGCGTCATCCCGACCTGCGTCTCGTCCTCGTTGGACGCGACGCGGATGCCGACGACACGCGCATGCACGCCGCCGCGCTTGGTGTGACGTCGCTCGTGCGCTTTCTCGGCGGCCGCGATGACATGCCGACCATTCTCGCCGCGGCAGACGTGGGGTGGGTTGCCTCCGAGGGCGATGATGGTGCGTTCGGTTGCCTCGACTTCATGGCCGCGAGGGTTCCCGTCATCGCCGAGCGATCCTCGTTGCTCTCGAGCTACGTGCCGGATGGCATTGCGGGCGAGCTGCTGCCGCCCGCAGATCCAAGCGACACGGCGTCCACCGTCGCCCGCTTCCTGGCCGATGCAGACGCGCGGAAGGCGATGGGCAACGCCGGCTATACGCGCGCCAAGCGCGATTTCGGCGAGCACGCGATGATCGAGGGATTCATCGCCGCCGCTGCCGCCGCGGGTGACCGGTCCCTCTGGGCGGCGCGGTGAAAGGCAGCACGATTGCGCACTACCTCCAGCTCTATGCGCTGCGCGGCCTGGTCGCCGTGCTGGGGCGTCTGAGCTTCCGACGCGCAGGAGATGTCGGCGAATGGATCGGCGCGCTGGGCTACAGTCCGTTTGGTGTGCGCCGAGCGGTGGTGGAGCGTCAGGTACGCGCCGCGTTTCCGGGCCTCGGCGAGCCCGAGGTGCAGCGGATTGCGCGCGAATCGTACGGGAACCTTGGGCGCACGACCATCGAGACCGCGGTGATGCCGAACTATTCGCGCGCCGACTTGCTGGGGCTGTTCAATAGCGTGGAGGGCTGGGAGTTCGTGGAGCGCGCCCTCGCGAGCGGGAAGGGCCTGCTCGTCGTGGCGGGCCACATCGGCAACTGGGAGCTCGGTGGAGCGTACATCGGCGTGCGGAGCGGCAGCATGGAGGCCGTGGCGCGACGGATGCAGAACCCTGTGTTCGACCAGTACTTGACGGAGACTCGCAATCGCCTCGGCGTGAACATCATCCACGATTCGGACGCCGTGCGGCGCGTCCCGCGCGTCGTGCGCGAAGGTGGCGTCGCCGGTTTCCTGTTCGACCAAGGAGCGGCGGGGCTGGCGTCCACATGGGTGCCGTTCTTTGGTCGCTATGCCAAGACGCCGCGCGGGCCCGCGGTGTTCGCGCTGCGTCTGGACGCGCCGATGGTGTTCGCCTGCGCGGTGCGCGAGCCCAATGGCAGGTACGCCCTGAAGATCGAGGACATCCCGATTGTGTCCACGGGCGACCGCGAGCGCGACACGGATGCGATCGTCACCGCGTACACGAACGCGCTCGAGCGCTGGGTCCGCCGGTATCCGGAGCAATATTTCTGGCATCATCGCCGGTGGAAGCACCAGCGGGCCGGCACGCCACCCGAGTTGGGAGACCCCGCGTGAACGAACGAGTGTCGAGAGCGCTGCGCAAGGACGCGCGCGCGTGGTTCGGTGTCATCGTCGTCGTGCTCATCGTTGCGCTCGCGGTGCTGGCGCCGCTGGTGTCGCACCACGATCCCTTGCGCATCGACCTGGTGAGCCAGCTGCAAGGTCCCTCCACCAACCACTGGCTGGGTACGGACATACAGGGACGCGACGTCTGGGCGCGACTCGTGTACGGCGCGCGCGTGTCGTTGTCCGCTGGCATCGTGTCGCAGACCATCGCGCTGCTGATCGGGCTGACCATGGGGTTGATCGCTGGCTACTACGGCGGCTGGGTCGACGAGATCGTCATGCGCCTCGCCGACGTGACGCTGGCATTCCCCACGTTGCTGCTGCTCATCGCCATGGCTGCCGCGCTCCAGCCGTCGCTCGGCGTGGTGTTCCTGACCATCGGCATCGTCGGCTGGGCGGGCATGGCGCGACTCGTCCGCGGCCAGGTGCTCGTGGTGCGACAGCTCGAGTTCGTGCAGGCATCGAAAGCGCTCGGCGCGCGTGACACGCGCGTGGTGCTCCAGCACGTCCTGCCCAGCGTCGTGGCACCGGTGCTCATCGCGGCGACGCTCGGCGTGGCCGCGGCGATCCTGGCGGAATCCGCGCTGTCGTTCCTGGGCCTTGGCGTGCAGCCGCCCACGCCGAGTTGGGGCGCGATGATCGCCGACGGGCGCGACCTGAC
>JANOIJ010000415.1:0-4535 GCA_031407575.1 Gemmatimonadaceae bacterium
CGCTACCAGCAGGCCGGCCAGCAGGTGTTCAGCGGGCAGTCGTTCAGCAACAGCTCCGCCACCCTGCAGTCCGGCTACAGCCTTGGGCTGAGCTATCGGATCAACCGCTCGACGTTCCTGACGCCCAAGGCCGCCATGGCCAACCGCGACGCGGTGGAAGCGGACATCAACGGATCCGCAGAGCAGCTGCGCGCCACCGTGACCCAGCAGTACCTCAGTGTGCTGCAGGCCCAGGCGCGCGCGGCCCTCCAGGACACGCTGGTCAAGACCGCCGAAGCGCAGCTCGACCTGGCCAAGGCCAAAGTTGCCGTGGGGTCGGGCACGTCGCTCGACATCCGCCGCGCCGAAGTCGCGCTCGGGCAGACGCAGGTCGCGCTGCTCCGCGAGCGCAACAACATCGAGATCGAGAAGCTTCGCCTCTTCCAGCAGATGGGCGTCGCGCAACCCGACAACGTGCAGTTGGTCACGGATTTCCCAATTGTCGTGCCGACCTTCCAGCTGGCCACGCTGCTCGAGGACGCGCGTCGCCAGAACCCCGCCATCATTGCGCTGCGCGCGCGGGATCGCTCGGCGGGTCTCAATGTGGAAGTCGCAAAGTCCGCCTACACACCGACCTTGTTCCTCAGCACCGGCGTCGGCGGCAATTCATACCAGTACACAAACAGCGACTTCCTCGTGAACCAGCAGCAACGCGG
This sequence comes from Gemmatimonadaceae bacterium, assembly GCA_031407575.1. Lineage (GTDB taxonomy): Bacteria > Gemmatimonadota > Gemmatimonadetes > Gemmatimonadales > Gemmatimonadaceae > AG11. The sequence goes on from JANOIJ010000415.1 coordinate 696, forward strand.
CATCCTCGGCGCCCAGGCCGACTGCTTCTCGGCGGACTCCATTCGGACGCGTGTCGGTCTGCCGAGCGCCAACTGCAGCGCGATCCAGTTCACGCCAGCCATGGCCGACCAGATCCGCGCCGCGAACAAGCAGTTCCCGTTCAACTTCCAGCGCTCGCCGCTGGCGCTCAGCGCGCAGTTGTCGCTGCCCCTGTTCGACAATTTCTCCCGCGAGGAGCGCGTCCAGCAGGCGCAAGTCCAGCGCGACGATGCCATCTACAACGTCCGCGCCAGGGATCTCGCGCTCACTGCGGACGTCACTCAGGCGTATCGCACGCTCCAGACGGCGATCCAGACCGTGGCACTGCAGGAGCAGACGGCATCCAAGGCGAAGGAGGAGCTTGCCTTCGCCGAAGAGCGCTACAAGGTCGGTGCGTCGACGTTCCTGGATGTCGTGACGTCGCGCGGCAGCTATGAGCAGGCGCTGATCGACCGCGTCAATGCGGTCTACGATTACCACAAGTCCTTCGCCGCGCTGGAAAACGCGGTCGGGCACCCCCTCCGTTAGCACCTCCCCACCGAGAGAACTGATATGAGCAAGCGCGTGAAATGGTCCGTGTTCGGCGGAGTAATCCTCGTCATCGCCGGGGTGGGTGCGCTGACCGCCGCCAAGCGCGGCAACAAGGCGGTGGAAGTGCGCATGGAGTCCGTGCAGGCCCGCGACCTGGTGGCATCGGTCACCGCGAGCGGGCAGGTGCGGCCGCAGACCAAGGTCGACCTGAGCTCTGACATCACCGGCAAGATCGTCCGGCTCGACGTGAAAGAAGGCCAGATGGTCACCAAGGGGCAGTTCCTGCTCCAGATCGACGCACAGCAGCACGAGGCGGCTGTCCAGCGCGTCGAGGCGTCGCTGGCATCGAGCCGGGCGCAGATGGCGCAGGCGAACGCCAACCTGCTCCAGGCGCAGAACAGCTACAACCGCACGGCCGCGATCAAGAAGACCAACCCACAGCTCATCTCGGACGAGCAGATGGAGCAGCTCCGCACGGCCGTGGACGTCAACAAGGCGCAGTTCGAGTCGTCACGGCATTCGGTAGATCAGTCGAGCGCCATGCTGCGCGACGCGCGGAGCGCACTCGGGAAGACGTCGATCTATGCCCCAATGTCCGGCCGTGTGACACGCCTGGTCGTGGAGAATGGTGAAACGGCGATCCAGGGTACGATGAACAAGGACGCCGCCACGCTGCTCACCATCGCCGACATGAGCGTGCTGGAAACCAAGGTCAAGGTCGACGAGACGGACGTCGCGCGCATCTCGCTCGGCGATTCTGCGGTGATCCAGATCGATGCGTTCCCGGACACGACCTTCATCGGTCGCGTGACGAAGATCTCCAACAGCGCCGTCAAGGGCGCCGCGGCCACGCAGGGTGCCGATCAGGCCGTGGACTACGAGGTCACCATCCAGCTCGTCAACACGCCGCCGGAGACGCGCCCGGACTTCTCGGCCACGGCCAAGATCATCACGGATACGCGCAAGAGCACGCTCTCCATCCCGATCATCGCGCTCACCGTTCGTGAGAACGAGGCGCTCAGCAAGGGCGACACGGCCGTCGGACTTGGCAAGGCCCGCCCGTCCAAGGAAGTCGGCAAAAAGGACGTCGAGGGAGTGTTCGTCGTCGGCAAAGACAACAAAGTGACGTTCAAGCCCGTAAAGGTAGGGATCGCTGGTGAGAAGCACTTCGAGGTGATCAGCGGCCTCAAGGCAGGCGACAACATCGTTGCCGGCACCTACCAGGCGATTCGCGAGCTCAAGGATGGGGCACTCGTTCGCGAAACGAAGGTCGACCCGAAGAAGCCACAGGCAAAATCGTGAGCAATGAAACAGTAGAAGCGCCGCTCGGCATGACCGCCGAGCGCCAGGCGGTCGTTGCGGAAATGGGCAACGCGCCTGGCAAGGAGTGGGTCATCGTGACGCGCGGCATCAAGCGCGAGTACGACATGGGCGGTGAGATCGTGCGCGCCCTCCGCGGCGTGGACCTCGCCATCATGCGCAACGAGTACGTCGCCATCATGGGGCCGTCCGGCTCCGGCAAGTCCACGCTGATGAACGTCATCGGCTGCCTGGACACGCCGAACGCCGGCGAATACTGGCTCAATGGCACCCAGGTGTCGAAGATGAGCGACGACGAATTGGCCCGCGTGCGCAACAGGGAGATCGGGTTCGTTTTCCAGACATTCAACCTCCTGCCGCGCGCAACGGCGCTGCACAACGTGGAGCTGCCGCTCGTCTATGCGGGCGTGTCCGCCGACGAGCGCAAGCGTCGCGCGAAGGAAGCGCTGGAACGCGTGCAGCTTGGCGCACGAATGGATCACCGACCGAATGAGCTCTCCGGCGGACAGCGTCAGCGCGTCGCCATCGCGCGCGCGCTCGTGAACAACCCGTCCATCCTGCTCGCTGATGAACCGACGGGAAATCTCGACTCGAGCACCTCCGAGGAGATCATGCGTGTGTTCGAGTCCCTCGCCGAGCAGGGCCAGACCGTTATCATGGTGACGCACGAGCCCGACATCGCCGCGCACGCGCGACGCGTCGTCGTGTTGCGTGACGGGCTGGTGGCCAGCGACGACCGACGCTCCTCGTTCGTCGAGAAGCTCGGCATGCCGGCACCGCAGCTGTAAGGGTCCGCCGTCGGCACCATACGGGTGGGCGGCGGTTTGTCCGCCGTTCGCCGTTCCCCCGTTCGCCGATTGCCGTTCCCCTCGCCTGTCAACAATGCCATTCCTCGAAGCAGTACGCCTCGCCCTGCAGACGATCTGGGTGCAGAAGCTGAAGAGCTTCTTCACGCTGCTCGGGGTGATGATCGGCGTCACGTTCCTCATCGCCGTCGTGTCCATCGTGAGCGGCATGGGCCGCTACATGTCCGACGAGTTGATCGGCAAGATCATGGCGGTCAACTCGTTCGAGCTGCGTCACCGCCCGAACATCAACATGGGCGACCACGACGACAATTACTGGCGTGAGTTGCGCCGTCGGCCGCGCGTGAAGGAGTCCGACGTCGAGCCCGTCGCGGCATCGCTTCCCGAGGGCGTGAAGTACGCCGTCGTCGGCAACGACCGCCTGGCCGCGAGTTCGAAGTTCGTCGCCAAGCCTAAGGTCGTGACCGTCTCCACGGTCAGCGAGGACTACTTCGACATCAAGCGCATGAAGCCCGTGCGCGGCCGGCTCTTCTCCCCGCAGGAATACGAGCGGGGCATGAATGTCATCGTCATTGGACAGGACGTCGCCGACTATTTTTTCCCCTCGCTCGATCCCATCAATCGCGAGCTGGTGATCCGCGGCATGCCGTACACGATCGTGGGGCTGATGGAGAAGCAGGGCAGCGCATTCGGGCAGTCGTTCGACAAGTTCGCCATCGCGCCGCACACATCGCAGCTCAATCGCTACGTCAACGTGCACGGCGTCATCGACGCGATCATGGTGCAGGCACCGAGTCGCGAGGGGATGCTCGCGGCAATGGAAGAGGTGCGGCAGACCATGCGCGCGCGTCGCGGTCTGCGGCCCGGACAGCCGGACAACTTCGCCCTGGAGACGTCGGAATCGGCACTCGAGTTCTGGAAGAAGATCGAGGGCTACCTGGTGATGGCCGGCGTCGCCCTGCCCGCGATCGGCCTCGTCGTCGGCGCGATCGTGATCATGAACATCATGCTCGTCGCCGTCGCGGAGCGCACGCGGGAGATCGGCATTCGGAAGGCGCTCGGCGCCAAGCGGCGCGACATCATGAGCCAGTTCCTCGTGGAGAGCGCAACACTCAGTACCATGGGTGCGGCGCTGGGAGTCGCCACCGGGTTCGCTTTCGCGAA
>JANOIJ010000041.1:0-7724 GCA_031407575.1 Gemmatimonadaceae bacterium
CACGGACGATTGCCGCCAGACGCGGTACTCGTCGTTGACATATGCGTGCTTCGTTCCTGCCATGTGCTGCGCGTCCCCCACTGAAGCGTTCACGTCCGTCCGCTCGAAGATAGCCCAGGCAGCGAGCCCAGTCAGCGAGAAGCCCAGACTGCGAGAAGCCGAGACGGCGAACGCTGAAGGCGCAGACACGACGCACGCAGAACGTCGCTGTACCGGCGTTTGACGTTGACGGGAAGACGTCCAATTCGCGTAGAACGACAGAATGACCGTTGGGCTCTTCGGACTCTGTTGTGGGTCGCGTCGAGATTTGAAGTGATGCGAGTGGCGCGATGTTCTTGAACGACCAAGGGCGCGGACTTTGTTTTGCGGACAACAGCCGATTCACTCCGCATCAAAACGACCTCTCGTTGACGCGGGCGGTCTGATCGAGATGCGCCGTTCGTAGTTTCGGCGTTCAGTCGGCTCAGATCGGCCTGTTGTCGTCGTCCCCAGATGCGCCCCCACCCTCCCGCGCGACAGAGCCGGCCCGACTGGCGCGCGGTGTTTCGCGGGTCGCGTCGAGATCGATCGGGAACACCAAAGTCACAAGTCCTGTGATTGCCTACCCACAGGATTCCCTGAAGAGCCGACTCTTGAATCCCTGTTTGTTGCAGTTGCAGTTGCAGTTGCAGCCCATCAGCGTGCGTAGTGTCAGCGCCTTCCGCGATCGCGGTCTGGGTTTCACGTCGCACCGACGAGATTCACGGCGCAGGCAGTGCGCTGATGCGGGTAGTGATGACGGGGAATACGAGCGTCGGTCGTCGGCGGCCGTGCGGCGGCGTCCGCATGCATCACGTTCGCGCTCCCGAGGGTCGAGCCCGCGCATTAGGTTTCCGCAGTCGCGCCGCGACTACGCGCGCAACCTGAACCCGCACAGTCGCACCAATGCCGGATACATCTCGCATCCCCGTCATCGTCGGCGCAGCGCGCACGCCGATCGGGAAATTCCTCGGCTCGCTCTCCGCGCTCAGCGCGCCCGAGCTCGGCGCCATTGCGATCAGGGTGGCGCTCGAGCGGTCAGGCGTCTCGCTCGGCGACATCAATGAAGTGATCATGGGCAACGTCATCCAGGGCGGCGTTGGCCAGGCACCCGCGCGGCAGGCCGCACTCGCGTCCGGAGTACCGGCCACGGTGAGCGCGCTCACGATCAACAAGGTGTGCGGCTCCGGACTCAAGGCCGTGATGCTCGCTGCGCAGGCGATCAAGGCGGGCGACGCGCAGGTCATCGTCGCGGGCGGGCAGGAGTCCATGTCGAACGCGCCGTACTATGTCCACGGCATGCGCAACGGCGTAAAGCTCGGCGACCAGGCGATGGTGGACGGCATGATCAAGGACGGGCTCTGGTGCGCCAGCTGCAACGTCCACATGGGCAGCCACGCCGAGTACACGGCGAAGAAGGCGGGGGTGACGCGGCAGCAGCAGGATGATTTCTCCGCGGAATCACATCGCAAGGCGGTGCGCGCGCAGCAGGAGGGTCGCTTTGCGGCGGAGATTGCACCGGTCACCGTGAAGGGCCGCAAGGGCGACACGGTGGTGGACGCAGACGAAGGCCCGCGCGCCGATACCACCACCGACACGCTCGGCAAGTTGCGCCCCGCGTTCGAAAAAGGCGACGACGCGTCGGTGACGGCCGGCAACGCGAGCTCGCTCAACGATGGTGGCGCCGCGCTGGTCGTCACCTCACAGAAGTACGCACAGGTGCACGGCTTGAGCATCATGGGCCGCATCACCGCGTATGCCACCGGTGCCACCGAGCCGCGCGACCTGTTCTTTGCGCCGGTGACCGCCGTGAACAATTTGATGAAGCTGGAAGGACGCACCATCGCGCAGTACGACCTGATCGAGGCGAACGAAGCGTTTGCGTCGCAGGCGTTGGCTGACGGCGCCGCACTCGGCTGGGACTGGGACCGCGTCAACGTGAATGGCGGCGCCATCGCGCTCGGGCATCCCATTGGCGCGAGCGGCGCACGCGTCTTGACGACGCTGCTGTACGCACTGCAGAAGCAAAATCTCGACACCGGACTGGCCACCCTTTGCCTCGGCGGCGGTGATGCCGTGGCGCTCTCCGTTTCCCGGACCCTGTGATGACCTCACTCGCTCTCTCCGCCCGCGCGCCGCAGACGCGCGTCCTCGGCATCGCGGTCGCTGTTGTCGGGCTCGCGCTCGCGTCGCAGTTCGCGCTGCCCATTCCGGGCACTCCGGTTCCCCTCACGCTGCAGCCGATGGTCGTCGTGCTCGCGGGGCTGATGCTTGGACCAGTGGATGCCGCGGCCGCGATGGTCGTGTACCTCATGGCTGGTGCGGCGGGGCTTCCGGTGTTCGCGCCGATTGGGGCGCCCGGCATTCTGCGCCTCCTTGGTCCGACGGGTGGGTATCTCCTGGCGTATCCAGTGGCTGCCGCAGTCGCGGGTCGGTTCGGTGCTGGACAGGCGAGCTTCGTGACGCGTGCGTTAGCCGCTGAGGCGGGTATCCTGGTGCTGTACGCAGGTGGGCTCGCGCAGCTTGCGGTGCTCTCCGGCAGCCTTGTGACCGCCGCGTTGATGGGTGTGGTGCCGTTCGTCGCCGCCGATGCTGTAAAGGCCTTGGTGGCCGCGGGAATCGCGAAGGGCCGGCGCGGCAGCGCCTGATCGAACCGCAGTCGTCCGGCACACCGCGAGAGGTCGCGCCCGCACTCGCGCGCATCGTTGGGTTCGTCGTGCTGGGGGTGCTCTGCGTGATCGCGGCATCATCGCTCATCACGCCGGTGCTCGTGCACCTGGTGGTTCCCGCGAACGTTTCGATGCGCGTGAACTTCTTCGGCCAGTTGGTGGGGGCGCTGGCCGCCACCGCCATCATGCTCTCGATCGATCAGCGCAAGTGGAGCGCCGTCGGCCTCGCGCGGGAGAATGCCCGGTCGCGGCCGATGCTGGTTGGCTTGTGCGTCGGCGCGGCGACCATCGGCGTCGCCTGTGCAGTGCTCTTCGCGACGGGACTGATGCGCTTCGTGCCGGCGGCAACGTCGGCGTCGCTGCTCGGTGCTGCTGTGCGCGTCACGCTCGTGCTTGCCGTGGCCGCGATGTACGAGGAGGTGATCATGCGCGGCTATCTTCTCACGGTGATTCGAGAGTTTGCGGGCGCACGCACGGCGGTCGTGGCCACGAGTGTGATGTTCGGCGTGCTGCACCTGATGAATCCCGGAGCCACCGCAGGCTCCGTGACGGTGGTAATGCTGGCGGGGCTGCTGCTCGGAACGGCTCGGCTGGCGCTCAACAGCCTCTACGCGGCGTGGACGCTGCACTTCGCGTGGAACTGGGTGATGGCGGTGCCACTGCATGCCGAGGTAAGCGGTGTGCGGTTCGAGTCGCCGGGTTATCGCGGAGTGACGGATGGTCCGGCGTGGCTGAGCGGCGGCGCGTGGGGACCTGAGGGCGGGCTCGTCGCCGCGGCGTCGCTGGCAGGAGGATTGTTCTATTTCTACGCGCGGCACCGCCGCGAGGAGTCGGGGGACCGTGGCTGATCGCATCGCCGTCATCGGCGCAGGACAGATGGGCAACGGCATCGCGCACGTGTTTGCGCAATCGGGTTTCGACGTGACGATGATCGACGTCGCCGACGCGGCACTCGCGAAGGGACGCGACACGATCGCGAAAAACCTGGATCGGCAGATCAAGAAGGCCGTGCTCACGGAGCAGGACAAGGCGGATATCCTCGGCCGCCTCACCACGGCGACGTCGATGGACGCGGTGGCTGGTGCGCTGCTCGTGGTGGAGGCAGCGACGGAGAATCGCGACCTCAAGTTCCGCATCTTCGGCGACATGGACGCCAAGGCCGACGAGGGCGCGGTACTCGCGACGAACACGAGCTCCATCTCCATCACGGAGATCGCCGCCCGCACGAGGCGTCCGGAGCAGGTGATCGGGATGCATTTCATGAATCCCGTGCCCGTGATGCAGCTCGTGGAGATCATTCGCGGACTCGCCACGTCCGATGCCACGACGGAGCGCGTGGTGGCGTGGAGCAGCCAGGTGGGCAAGACGCCCGTCGAGGTGAACGACTATCCCGGGTTCGTCGCGAACCGGATCCTGATGCCGATGATCAACGAGGCGGTGTTCTGCGTGATGGAGGGGGTGGGCACGCCAACGGCGATCGACACCGTGATGAAGCTCGGCATGAATCATCCGATGGGTCCACTGGCGCTCGCAGACCTGATCGGACTCGATACGTGTCTCGCGATCCTCGAGGTACTGCATCACGGCCTGGGCGACGCGAAGTACCGGCCCTGTCCGCTGCTGCGGAAGTACGTGGCGGCGGGGTGGCTCGGCCGGAAGTCTGGCCGCGGCTTTTATACTTACCCGCTGTCATCCTGAGCGCAGCGAAGGATCTGCACCGCTGTCATCCTGAACGCAGCGAACGATCTGCACCGCTGTCATGCTGAGCGCAGCGTAGGATCTGCACCGCTGTCATCCTGAGCGCAGCGAAGGATCTGCACCTGCTGTCTCTCCGCCCCTACACCCCGACGCATGTCGCTAACGCCCCTCACGGAAACGCAGCAGGAAATCCAGAACCTCGCCCGCAGCTTTGCTGCGGACGAAATTGCGCCGCACGCAGCGCAGTGGGATCGCGATGCGTGCTTTCCTCTGGCGGTCGCGCACCGGATGGGCGAACTCGGTTTCCTCGGCATGCTCATCCCCGAGCAGTACGACGGGCTGGCGCTCGACACGACGACGTACCTGCTCGCGCTCGAGGAGATCGCTGCGGCGGATGCGTCGGCGGCGGTGCTCATGAGCGTGCACAACTCGCTGCCCACGCAGATGATCCTCACGTTCGGCAGCGATGCCCAGCGTGAGCGCTACCTCAAGCCCATGGCGCGCGGCGAGATCATCGGGGCGTTCGCGCTGAGTGAGCCGGAGGCGGGCTCGGACGCGTCGGGACTTCGCTGCCAGGCTGTCCGCGATGGCGACGAGTGGGTCCTCTCGGGCACCAAGAGCTGGGTGACGTCGGGCACGTTCGCGGGCGTCATCCTCGTCATGGCGCGTACGGATACGCCCGACGCGCGCCGCGGGTCCAAGGGGATTTCCGCGTTCATCGTCACCCCCGACATGCCGGGCTTCCACGTCGGCAAGAAGGAAGACAAGATGGGTTTGCGCGCGTCACCCACGGTGCAGCTCAACTTCGATGGACTGCGCGTGCCCGCCGCCAACCTCCTCGGCGAGGCGGGGCAGGGCTTCGTGTATGCGATGCGATCGCTGGACAACGGACGACTCGGCATCGCGGCCCAGGCCATCGGCATCGCACGCTCGGCGCTCGAAGCGTCGCTCGCCTACGCGGCGGAGCGCAAGCAATTCGGCCAGCCGATCCGCGAGTTCCAGGCGATCCAGTTCAAGCTCGCCGACATGGCCGCGCGCGTGACGTCCGCGCGCGCGCTGCTGCATGCGACGGCCGCGGCGAAGGACCGCGGCGAGTCGACGACGATGCACGGTTCGATGTGCAAGCTGCTCGCAAGCGAGACGGCGATGTACGTCGCGACGGAGGCAGTGCAGATCTTTGGCGGATACGGCTACGTGACGGACTACCCGGTGGAGAAGTTGTTCCGCGATGCGAAGATCACAGAGATCTACGAGGGGACCTCTGAAATTCAGAGGATTGTCATCGCACGGGAACTTTACGCGTTGTCATCCTGAGCGCAGCGAAGGACCTGCACCTATCCGCTTGGCCGACGTGCAGATCCTTCGACTTCGCTCAGGATGACAACTTCAACCACACCCAATTCATGAACCTCTTCGATACGATCGCAGCGATGGGTCACGAGCAGCTCGTGCTCTGCAATGATTCCTCCGCTGGGTACCGCGGCATCATCGCCATCCACAGCACCACGCTCGGCCCCGCGCTGGGCGGCACGCGATTCTGGCAGTATGCCAGCGACGAGGAGGCCATCGTCGACGCGTTGCGCCTCGCGCGCGGCATGACCTACAAGAACGCGGTGGCGGGCCTGAACCTCGGCGGCGGCAAGTCGGTGATCATCGGCAACAACAAGACGGCCGACCGCGAGATGATCTTCCGCGCACACGGCCGGTTCGTCGAATCGATGGGCGGCCGGTACATCACCGCCGAGGACGTCGGTACCAGTACCGCCGACATGGACTTCGTGCATATGGAGACGAAGAACGTGTCGGGACTCGCGGGCCGCTCCGGCGATCCATCGCCCGTGACGGCACACGGCGTGTTCCGCGCGATCCAGGCGTCAGCCAGGGAGCGTTGGGGCTCGGACGACCTCAGCGCGAGGACCGTGACCGTGCAGGGCGCTGGCCATGTCGGCTACTATCTCGCCAAGGAATTGCACGAGGCGGGCGCGAAGCTGATCGTCACCGACATCGACGCCGAGCGTGTCAAGTCGGTCGTGAGCGAGTTTGGGGCACGCGCCGTTGCGCCGGACGAGATCTACGCCGCGCACGCGGACATCTTCGCGCCGTGCGCGCTGGGCGCCATCATCAACGACACGACCATCCCGCAGTTGCGCGTGGAAATCGTCGCCGGCGCGGCGAACAACGTGCTGCTCGAGGAGCGGCATGGCGTCGCGCTGGAGGAGAAGGGAATCCTGTACGCGCCGGATTACGTCGCCAACGCGGGTGGAGTCATCAACGTCTACTCCGAGCTTGCCGGGTGGAGCTCGGCGCGCGCCTTCCGCAAGGCGGACGAGATCTACGAGACCATCCTCAAGGTGTTCACCATCGCCAAGACGGACAGCGTGCCGACGTATGTCGCCGCGGACCGCCTCGCGGAGCAGCGCATCAAGGCGGTGGGCAGCATGATGCGCACATGGCCGCAGTGGCCGAACAAGTAGAACCAATGGCCGATAGCCCCAGGACCGACAGCGAGCCACACGCACGCTCCATGCTCGACCCGCTCAGCGACGCCAAGGTTGTCGACTCGTGGCACCACAACGTGGCGCCATGGACTGCCGCCGTCCGCAACGAGGAGATCGAAAGCCGGCGGCTCGTCACCAATCGCGCAATCATCGAGGCCGTGCTCTCCCGCTCCCCGGCAACCATCCTCGACATCGGGTGCGGCGAGGGCTGGCTCGTTCGCGCTTTGGCGACGCATGGCATGCGGGGCACGGGTGTGGACGTCGTTCCCGGGCTCATCGATGAGGCACGGCGTCTGGGAGGCGGCGACTTTCAGGTCATGTCGTACGAAAGCATCGCGGCCGGGTCGCTGCAGGTGACCGCCGACGTCGTCGTGGCCAACTTCGCGCTGATCGGCGAACGGTCTGTCACCGACCTCGTGAGGACCACGCCGACACTGCTCAATCCGAAGGGCGTGCTGATCGTGCAGACGATCCACCCGCTCATCGGGAGTGGCGACCAACCCTACGTCGACGGGTGGCGCACCGGGTCCTGGGCCGGATTCAGCTCCGACTTCGCTGATCCGGCGCCCTGGTATTTCCGGACGATGGAGAGTTGGGTACGGCTGTTCGTCGCCAGCGGCCTTGTGTTGCTCGAGATCCGCGAGCCGCTGCATCCGGTCACGCAGAAACCCGCGTCGGTGATTTTCATCGCGACCATGTCATCCTGAGCGCAGCGAAGGATCTGCACGTGTCATTGAACAACAAGGTGCAGATCCTTCGCTTGCGCTCAGGATGACAGGAATCTGCCCACGCTGGCAACGCCGTGATCCGATGGGCGCTCGGTGGAGCCGTGTCCGGCGTG
>JANOIJ010000076.1:0-73334 GCA_031407575.1 Gemmatimonadaceae bacterium
CAACACGATCTGCATCACCTGCCGCACCACCGCCGAGTCGTCGACGACGAGCACGCGTATGCGATGTCCTTGGCTCGCTCGCGACCGGGCCGATGACGAACCGGCGGGATGTCGCGGGTCGCGGGGTGTGGTCACGCCGAGCTCCGCGCCGGCCAGTGCCCGCCAGTGACCCGTCCGATCGGCGCGTAGACGCTCGGCGTCACCGATCGGAGCGGATGGCCGGCGCCCGTGAGTCCTTCGGCGTGTCCGAGAAAGAGATATCCCGTTGGCTTGAGATGCTGCAGCAGTCGCCCGATCACCTTCGCCCTCCCCTCGGGATCGAAGTAGATGAGAACGTTCCGGCAGAAGATCACGTCGAATTCGCCGATCTGCGGGTAAGGATCCTGCGCGAGGTTCAGGCGTTGAAAGGTGACGGCGGCTCGCAGCTCGGGCCCGGCCTTCATCAGGCCGATGTGCGGACCGGATCCCTTCAGCATGTACGACTGTCTGTAACCGACCGGGATGGATTGCGCCTTGCCAATGGCCCACGTGGCCGCGCGCGCGCGATCGAGAACCTTCGTCGAGAGATCGCTCGCGACGACTTGCACGTCCCACCCCGACGCGCGAGGAAAGCGCTGCAGCAGCACCATCGCCAGCGTGAACGGCTCCTCTCCCGTCGAGCACGCGGCGCTCCACGCACGAATGAGTCGCGGACGACGTCCCGCCGCCGCGTCGGCCTCCTACTCCGCGGCGATGTCGCCACCAAGCAAGGCGAAGTGATTGGGCTCCCGAAAAAAGTGAGTCTCGTTGGTACAGATGGCGTCGAGCATCAGCACCATCTCGCCCGCGGGATCCGCCACCACCCGACTGTGATACTGGGCGTACGTGCTCAGCCCCAGCGCCCGCAATCGTGACGCGAGACGCGAGGCCACCAACGCCTCCTTTCCATTCGGAAGGAAGATTCCCGCTTCGCTGTGGATGAGTCGGCGAAACATCTCGAACTCCCGGTCGGTGATCTGACGGACGTTCGAAACGACACTCCGCGGCTGGAGGTGTGGAGGCATGAGCCCGGTCAACGCAGTCCGCCACCGGTGTCGTCGGCTCCGGTCGACTCCGACGCATTCGCAGCCCCATCCATCGCGTCGAGACCGTAAAAGCTCTCCGCCGGCGCGGTGTCGGCGCCCTCCATCGGCGCAGCTTCCGATGCCGCGTCGTACACAGCCTGATGCTCGCCCTCGTGAACAGCGTCCACTGCGCTGGCGTCTTCTACGTTCGCTACCGGCGCGGCAACAGCCGTCAGGTCGGACTCGGCGAGAATGCGATCGAGTGCGAGCAGCATCACGAACCGATTGCCCACGCGACCCAAGCCGCGCAGGTGCTCCTCGCGCGCAGACGTGCCGAAGCTCGGTGGCGGCTCGATCTGGTCGGGCAGCAGCTCGATCACCTGACTCACCGCGTCGACCACCAGGCCGACGATCGACCGCCCTTCCCCATCGCCGGTTTCGACAACGAGAATGCACGTGCGACGGCCCAGCGGTCGCGCGTCCTGGCCAAACTTGATGGCCAGATCCACGACGGGCACCACACTGCCGCGGAGATTGATCACTCCACGGATGTAGCGCGGCGCATTCGGTACTCTGGTGAGCGTTTCATACTCCAGTATCTCGCGCGCCTCCAGAATACCGATGCCGAAATCCTCGTCGGCGATCCGGCAGGTGAGATACTGCGACTGCACGACATCATTGGTTGTTTGCACGGGCGCCCCTAGAAGCGACGAAAGTGTGCGTCGGACACGGCGTGGACCTCACCCCTGTCAGGATGCCCAACCGCCGCCATCCTCACCGGTCGGCTCACGGCAGCAGAGCCATCGTCCACCTTGAAGAAGTCCATGAGTTGCCGGAGTGCTTCCGCCTGGCCGGCCATCTCCTCCGCTGTGCTGGACAACTCTTCCGCGGCCGACGCGTTGCGCTGCGTGACCTGATTCACCTGGTTCATGGCCTTGTTGATCTGCATCACGCCGCTCGACTGTTCCTGCGACGCTGCGGCGACTTCCTGCACCAGCTCTGCTGTCTTCCGGATGGCCGGCACCAGTTCGGACAACTGCTTGCCCGACCGCTGCGACGCCGCGACGCTCGAGCTCGCGAGACTGTTGATCTCCGTCGCCGCCAGCTGACTGCGCTCGGCGAGCTTGCGGACTTCTGTTGCCACGACCGCGAAGCCGCGTCCGTGCTCGCCCGCTCGTGCCGCTTCGATGGCGGCGTTCAGCGCGAGGAGGTTGGTCTGGTACGCGATGTCCTCGATGATCGAAATCTTCGCCGCGATCGTGTTCATCACCTCGGCCGTCTGCCGGACTGTCTCGCCACTCTCTTCCGCGTCTCTCACTCCATCGAGGGCCATGCGCTCGGTGGTCCGGCTGTTCTCGGCGTTCTGCGTGATGGAGGCGCTCATCTGTTCCAGTCCCGCCGTCGTTTCCTGAACGGAGGCCGCCTGCTCGCTGGTGCCTTGTGATAGTCCCTGTGCAGTGGCCGACAGCTGAGCCGAGGCGCCCGACAGGGCGTCCGACCCGGTACGCACCTCGCCGGTGACTTCACGGAGCTTCGCGATCATTCGCACCATCGCTTCCTGTAGACGCGTCAACTCGTCGCGCCCACCCGGCACCACGTCGGCGCGGAGATTGCCGCGCGCCACTTCCTCCACCACGCGCACGGCGTCGAGCACCGGCACCGTCACGCTGCGAACGATCATGACCGCGAGGAAGCCCCCGACAATGAGCGCGAATGCCAGCAGCCCGAGAAACTGCATCCGCGTCGAAGCGTAGGCCTCGGTGTCCGCCTTCGTGAGCTCAGGCAGCTTCTCTCCTTCGACGTGTACCGCGAGACTGTCGAACATGTTCTCCGTGTCACGGTCCATTCCTTGTGTCTGTTGATCGACGGCGATGGCGCTGGCGAACCGCTTGTGATCATAGGAGACCAGGGCCTTGCGATAGCGCTCGCTCAGGCCGGCATGGGCGCGGATCAGTTCACTCACCGCGTCGGTCTCCTGGCTGCTCTTCCGCATGTGATCGCGCAGCGTCGCAAGGCGGGTCTGTACATCCGCCTCCCGTTCACCGAAGGCGTCGAGATGCTTGACGAACAGTGCGGAGTCCTGTCCGCGCAGTAGCACGTTCTTCCACTCCTGCACCTGCGTCTTGAACGCTCTCCGCGCGTCCAGAACCTCCTGGGTCCTCTGCAGCAGGTCCGCGGCGACCGACATCGCCGTCGCCGACCGCTCGGCACTCTGCCGCACCGCGCGCAAGCCGTCGAATGCCAACACACTCATCAGAATGAGCAGCGACGCCGACAGACTCCACAATCGAGTGCTGATGTTCAGACTTCGAAACACGGATTACCTCTACTTGGGGTAAGGGTCAGTTTCTGTTCGCTGCGAGCTGCACGAGCGCAGGCACATCGAGTATGAATGCCACCCGCCCGCTTCCGAGAATCGTCGTACCAGCCACACCGGCGAGCGCGTGACTGCCGCGCAAGGGCTTCACGACCGCCTGGGTTTCGCCGTAGAGTGCGTCCACCACGAGCCCGAGGCTCTGCGTATCGTGGCGCAGCACCACGACACTGGGCCGCGCGTGCGGCGCTCCTTCAAGGGAGAAGAGATCGCGCAGATGCACATACGGCAGTGGAGACCCGCGTACGCTGAGCAGGCCGGCACCGCCGAGAGATGCTGTCGTTGCGGCGGGGAATTCCATGCACTCTTCCACTGCTTCCATGGGGATCACGTAGCTTTCATCGCCCACGCCTACCGTGAAGCCACTGATGATCGCGATGGTGAGCGGTAGGCGAACGGTGATGGTGGTTCCCTGGCCCGGTTCCGAGCGAATCGCAATGCTGCCGCGCAGCGCGCGCACATGGCGACGCACGACATCCATCCCCACTCCACGTCCCGAGAGCTCGGTGACCGCGTTCGCGGTGGAGAACCCGGGTTTGAAGATCAGCTCATGAACCTCCTGGTCCGTGAGCACCGCGTCTTCCACGAGAAGGCCGCGCTCGACGGCACGGGCGACGATCCGTTCGCGATCCAGGCCTCGGCCGTCGTCGGAGAGCTCGAGCACGATGCGTCCGACGTCGTGAAACGCGCGGATCGTGATTCGTCCCACTGGATCCTTGCCCGCTGCGGTCCGTTCCTCAGGCGATTCGAGGCCGTGATCGACCGCGTTGCGGAGCATGTGGACCAACGGATTGCGGATGTGCTCCGCGATGGTGGTGTCCACCTCCACACCTTTGCCTTCGATGACGAGCACTGCACGCTTGCCGTGTCTGAGTGCAAGATCCCGCACGATGCGAATGTGCTGTTTGAAGATCGGGCCGAGCGGCACCATGCGCGCCTGCATGACCTGCTCCTGCAGCTCGCTCTGCAGCTGTCCCAGCTGCCATAGCGCGCTCGCCAGGGAAGAATCGGCCTTCGCGGCTGCGTCGAGCAGGACGTTGATGCGCCCCTGCGCGATGGCCATCTCGCCCGTGAGATCCAGCAGCCGGTTGAGCTTCTCCACGCCCACCCGCAGGCCGCCTGATCCCGACGCGCCGACGGTTTCACTGGCGGCTTCGGCTGGTGCGGCGCGCCGTTCTCCCGCCACGTGCTCCAGATTGCCGGGCGCCACGCGAAGGATCTCCCCGAGCTGATCGATGAGACGCCGGCTTCTGGGTGCATCGCCCTTCTGCGTCGCGGCCGCGCGCACCTGGCTGCGCAGCCCATCGACCACGGTGAGCAGCTTCGTCACCAGTTCTGCCGACATCGCAAGCGTGCGGTCGCGCAGGCTCTCGATGCAATCCTCCAGCGAGTGCGCGACCGCGGCGATGTCGTCGTAGCCGATGGTGGCGCTGTTCCCCTTGAGTGTGTGAGCCGCCCGAAGCATTGCGAAGAGCAACCCCTCGTCGGCGACAGGCTCGGTCTCCAGCCGGAGCAGGATCCGCTCGAGGTCATCGAAGTTCTCTTCGGCCTCGATGTGGTACAGGTGGCGGATCTGCTCGAATTCGGATTCCATCGTTTGCCGTTAGAGTCGTTTCACCCATGTATCGGCACGATGGGAGTAGAAGATAAGCTTTCGGCCCCTGCGGCCTCCGATGTCGTGTCCCGTCACGCGTATTCCCTTTGCCTCGAGGAACGCGAGCGCCATCTCGGAGTTGGCCGCACCGAGATCGCGATGCGCCGGCGCGTCGTGGTATTGCAGCACACGCGCGCCGCCGAAGACCTTCGCCTCCAGATCGCGCAGCCTCGACCCGCGCGCGAACATGCCGTCCAGCAGACGCTGCATCGCGACGTCGCCAAACCGCGGCGAGGCGTCACCGTCCTTCACGGGCGAGCGGGGCAGCAGGAAGTGATTCAGTCCTCCAGCCCGTGTCCGCGTGTCGTGGAGCACGACGCCAACGCAGGAACCCAGAATCGTGGTGACGACGGACGGTTCGCCGCAGACAATGAATTCTCCCGCGTGGAGGTAGCACCGCGGCAATGATCCCGCGTTCGCCATCACGGCGCTCTCGCGTCTGTCCTCGTCGGCGTGAGTCCCGTCACCACTCGCCGCCGTCAATCGGGAAACGCTCCCGCAGCGTCTGTAGCGAGGTAGTTGTCGATCTTTGCAAGCAGCTCGACCCGGTCGATCGGCTTGAGCACGTAGTCGGAGCATCCAGATTCAAACCCTGTCTCGACGCTGCCCTCTTCGCGCTCGGACGTTACCATGATGATGGGAAGCGACCGGGTTTCCGGGTAGCCGCGGAGCGCCTTGCACGCGGTGAAGCCGTCCATGCCCGGCATCATGACATCCAGGAGTACCAGGTGCGGACGCTCGGAGCGCGCGCGAGCGATGCCATCTTCCGCATTCTCCGCCGTGAACACGTCGTATCCGGCGCCTTGCAGGATGAACTGCTGCGCCAGACGCGAGGTCGCCGAATCATCGATGATCAGTACGCGTTTTGCCATTTGCGGCGAGCGCTCGAGGAGAGAGTGGGTGCGGCGGTCGTAGAACGCTCGATCGCGACGTTCTGCTGAATGCCAACGCGGCCCATGAGTCGTGATCCGCCGGTGGGCCTGTGTGCGTCGTACTGGAAATAGGCGTACTTGGCGCGAATGGTGTACGCGTTCGCCGTTCCTTCCGTGGTCTGATAGACGTCCGTCGTCACGGTGCCGCGGTATCGGATAACGGTGGAGCTGACTGCGCGCGCAGGACTACCGGCGCGACAACCATCACCAGCGCGGCGGTGAGCGACTAAAGACGTACAGGGGTCATGACGGTTCAGGAGTGAAAGGCCGTCGAGTGCAGACTGGATCGGCATCGGCGGACGCGAAGGAAAGTTGGTGTCGGTCGCGCAGCACTGAGTATCGGCCGATCGGGCGCGATGCTACACTCCGCCTGGCCAGTCCGTCGCAAGAGCGACCCGACGAGCCGTCTCGCCGTAAAGTGTTGCCCCGCTGGGTGGGCGCGTCCGGCGGTCTTCGGGCTACACCATCGACCGCTCGGCTGCAGCAGGAGAACATCGTTCCGGTGCTGAGAAAAGGTGACGCCGGAGGGATGCCGTACTTCACGATGCCATACGTGGACGGACACACGCTCCGCGTCCGCATCGCGCGCGGTCCGATCCCGCTGGGCGAAGCGCTCGACGTGTTGCGCGACGTCGCACGCGCTTCAGCATCACACCACTAGCTGGAGGCATCGGTCCGCTGTAGGATCGAAGACAGAAAACGACCTGACCGGACTCACGGCGGATGTGCGCCAAGCCGATACCGGTAAAGGGTTGTCGCCGGGCAGCTACCTAATCCCCGTCCATCATGACGGCGCCGCTGGAACTCGCAAATCTTCGCGCGAATCTCGAAGAGGCGCGCGACCGCCTGGCACTGGTGCTCACCAGGATGCCGGTGGGTTGCGTCATGAGCGATCCCTCGTTCCGGATCACCTACTGGAGTCCAGCCGCGCAGCGGATCTTCGGGTTTACTCCGGAAGAAGTCCGCGGCAAGCACCCTTTTGGCCTCATTACTCCTCCTGAGGCCCAGCCGCTGGTCGCCTCGATATTCCAGCGTCTCGCGGCGGGGGAACAGGCTATTCGAGGGCGGAGCGAGAATACCACGAAGGACGGCCGCACCATCCTGTGTGACTGGGACTATTCGGCGGTGCTCGACCGAAGCGGGAGCATCACCGGAACCCTGTCTCTCTGTCAGGAGGCCAGTGAGCCGCCCAGCGGCACCAGGCCGATCGAGACCCGCGCGTTCACCGAGCGGGCACAGCACGTGGCCCGGCAGGGAAGCTGGATGATCGATTTCGAGGCAGGAGACGAAGTAACCTGGTCGACGGAAACCTACCGGCTATTTGGTGTGGATCCAGTCAGTTTCCGTCCGTCGTTAGCGGGCTTCATCGAACTGATTCACGCCGATGACCGTGCAATACTTATCGAATACTTCGAGCTGGTGCTTCAGAAAGGTCCATCCTACAGCATCGACCATCGCATCATGCGTCCCTCCGGCGCGGTCCGCTGGGTCCATGAAGAAGCCAGCATTCTCCGTGACGAGGACGGCCAGCCGCTCAAGGTCATCGGCACCGTACATGACATCACCGACCGGAAAGACGCCGAGGAGCGTTTGCGGCGATCCGAGGCGGAGTTCCGCGCCGTTATCGACATGGCGCCGCTCGGCTTCTATCGCACCACCCGGGACGGAAAGCTGGTCGATGCCAACGCCGCATTCGCGCGCATGCTGGGATTTGACTCTCCCGAGGAGATCCTCGGGTTGAACATGGCCGAGGAAGTCTATTTCGCGGCTGAGGACCGGGAGCGGGTGCTTGCCGACTTCGAGCCGTGGGGTCGCGCAGCGGAATTCGAAATTCAGCTCAAGCGGAAAGACGGCATCCCCTTCTGGACCCAGCTCAATAAACGTGCGATCAAGGATCAGGACGAACGGATCAGCTTCTTCGAGGGATTCGTCCATGACATCGATCACCGGAAAAAGATCGAGGCGTCTCTCCGGGCGAACGAGCAGAGATTTCGCGGCTTGATCGAGCACAGCGCCGACGGCATTGCTCTTTGCAGCGCCGAAGGCAAGATCCTTTACGCCAGCCCGGCGTCGACTCGGATCCTGGGATGCCTTCCGGAGGAGCTGGTCGGGCTGCGCGCCATTTCACTGATCCATCCTGAAGATCTTGCCTCGGTCGCGGCGATCCTGCGCGAAGTGCTAAGTCATCCCGGCACGGCGGTTCGAACGCAGGCACGCGTAGCGCACAAGAATGGCGACTGGCGACTGCTGGAGGGGATCGTAACAAACCTGATCGACGATCCCGCCGTTGGGGGCATTGTCAACAATTACCGGGACGTGACCGAACGCCGGAACCTGGAGCAACAGTTGTTGCAGTCCCAGAAACTGGAGAGCATCGGGCGACTGGCCGGCGGAGTGGCCCATGATTTCAACAACCTGCTCACCGTCGTGCTGAGCCACGCCTCCTTCATCGGCTCGACGCTGAAGCCGACCGATTCGCTCATGCCGGATGTGAAGGCCATTGAAAACGCCGCGATTGGCGCGGCCGGTCTCACCCGGCAGCTTCTGGCCTTCGCCAGGCAGCAGTTAATCGAGCCCAGGGTCCTCGACTTGAACGAGACCGTGCGGCATCTCGAAGACATGATGCGACGGCTCCTTGGCGATGATATCGAGCTGACCTTCGCGCTCTCCTCGACGCTGGGAGCGGTGCGGGCCGACCCCAGCCAGATGGAGCAGGTGCTGATCAATCTTGCCGTCAACGCCCGCGACGCGATGCCACGGGGCGGAAAGCTCTTAATCGAAACCGGCGACGTCTCCTTGGGTCCGGAGGTGGTAGCCCAGCACCCCGAGGTGACGCCGGGTGACTACGTCATGCTTGCGGTCAGCGATACGGGGCACGGCATGACGGACGAAGTCCGCGAGCACGTCTTCGAACCGTTCTTCACCACCAAGGGGTTCGACAAGGGGACCGGCCTGGGGCTGGCCACGCTGTACGGCATCGTGAAGCAGAGCGGTGGCCATGTCTGCGTGTACAGCGAACAGGGCCATGGGGCCAGCTTCAAGGTGTATCTGCCTCGCGTGCCCGGGCAAACTACGGCCGGCCCCGAGCCGAAGCGTTCACTCCCGTCCCTCGGCACCGAGACGATCCTTCTCGTTGAGGATAATGAGAGCGTCCGCCGCATCTGTGCACGATCGCTTCGCAGCCAGGGATACACGGTTCTGGAAGCTGCAAACGGCGACGATGCGCTCATGCTTGCGTCGACCTATCTTGAGCGGATTCACCTCTTGGTCACTGACGTCGTCATGCCGAAAATGGGCGGTACGGAGCTGGCAGACCGGCTGACTGAGCTGCGACCCACGTTACGGGTGCTCTATACCTCAGGGTACACGGTGAACGCCATCGTGCAGCATGGTGAACTGAAGAAAGGGATCGAATTCCTTGCCAAGCCTTTCGTTCCGCTGGACCTCATTCGCCGCGTGCGAGAGGTGTTGGATCGGCGAGTTCCCTAGACTCTACCTCGAGCGATGGACTCGACGGTCCCACGATCGGGGTCCCTACGCCCCATCGATCATCGGGCGCTTTACGCGCGTCACGGGGAACACGCTCAAGATCTACTACCTTCTGTCGACGTGGAATCCCTACACCGTCGTGAAGATGCGTTCGGAGCTCACGATCAGCCGGCCATGAGCGAGGACGCGTAGTAGCTCGCGTCATGAAGGGTCCCCGCTTCGCCGTCGTGGGCTCGGGTCACACACCACGACGGCGGACGGTCTCCGATGAAGCATCGATCACGTGCGCAGCCTCGGGATGACGGCCGTTCCTTACTCCGCATACTCCGGCGGTATTGCGGTGATCGAGCGCATCGCAACGTCTCGATAAAACACTTCGGCGCCTTCCTACCGCATGGATGGCGAGCACATATGGCTGGAGTGTGCGAAGCGTGGGTCGTCATGGGGAGAATATGTGTGCTCGATATAGCGCGCGCACGCTGCCTCCCACGGTTTCCCGCACTGGTGCACATCGGCGTGCTCGGTGTCTTGAGACCATCACGTCGGCGGGCACACTCCGCGCGATGGCCGGTCCGGCAGCATACGCCGGACATGGCTCCCCGGGTGTAGGTGCACAGCTTCATCTGGACGTGGCGGGAGGCTTCGCCCATCTCGCGTTGGTCGCTGCGGCGCGTGGCGGCGTGATCTTCCGCAAAGGCGAGACGTTGCGAGTCGGATCGCTCGAGCTCGGAATCCGGTTGCGTTAGTCCGCCGCCGCCAGCTTTCGGGCACTCACAACAAGAGTGCGGTCGCCCTCATACCACCGCGGGCCGCCGCAGCCCATGCCCCGTCGCGCGCTCGAACGCGTGCGCCAGCTGCAACACGCTCCAGTCGTCGCGATGACGTCCCACAATCTGGATTCCTACCGGCAGCTGCGACCTCGTGAACCCGGCGGGCACGGAGATCGCCGGATTGGTCATCATCGTCACGTACCAGCAGCTGCGCATCCAGTCGATGTACGTCTGCATGGGCACTCCGGCCACCGACGTGGGATACGCGATGCTCACGTCGAACGGTTCTACCTGCGTCACGGGCAGCACGAAGTAGTCGTACCGGGCGAAGAACGCCTGGACCTGCGCATACAGCCGGTCCTGCCGCGCCGACGCATGCGCTACCTGAACCGCAGTTTGACGCTCGGCTTCCGCAATCTCCCAGTGGATCGTGTCCTTGATCCACTCCGGACGCTGTTTCGCCATCGCCGAGAACGAGGTGTGGTACGATCCGTGGCGCAGCGTCGGGAACGCCTCGTCGACACCGGTGAAGTCGGGCTCCGCCTCCTCGACGACACAGCCGAGTGACTCGAAGACGCGGACATTCTCGGCGATCACCCGCCGGATCTCGGCCTCGAACGGAATGCCGCCGAGCCCCTTGTACCACGCCACTCGCGCGCCCTTGAAATTGCGGTCGAGCCGACGGGCAAAGCGCGCAGGATCCTCCGTCAGCGCCGTGGGGTTGCGCGTGTCGGGGGTCGCGAGCACGCTGAGGAAGAGCGCCACATCCGCCACCGATCGCGCCATTGGGCCGCTCGTCGAGAGTGGCGACCAGGTGCCGCGCCCCGCACTCACGCGCCCAGGCGATGGGCGAAACCCGACCACGTTACAGAACGCAGCGGGGTTGCGCAGCGATCCGCCGGTATCGCTTCCGTCGGCGATGGGCACCATGCCGCAAGCCAGCGCCACGGCCGCACCACCACTGCTTCCTCCGCAACTGCGGGTCAGGTCGTACGGATTCTTCGTCGCACCGAAGATGGTGTTGAAGGTGTGCGAACCGGCACCAAACTCCGGTGTGTTGGTCTTGCCGAGCGTGAGAGCGCCGCCCTTGCGAATGAGGGTGACGAGCGGCGCATCGGCGTCGGGGATGTTGTCGCGGTAGAACGGCGACCCATGCGTCGTGCGTATCCCCTTTGTCGCGACGAGGTCCTTGTGCGCGATGGGAAGTCCGTGAAGCGGCCCACGTGGTTTGCCGCGGGCGAGCTCCTCGTCTGCGGCCGCGGCATCGGCCATCGCTCGCTCGCCGACGAGCGTCACAATGGCGTTGACGGCAGGATTCACGCGCTCGATCTGTGCGAGGTGCGCCTGCATCACTTCGCGCGCTGAGATCTTTTTCGCCCGGATCAGCGCCGCTAGCTCTATCGCGGAGGTGAAGCAGATGTCGCCAGGTGCATGCGTTGCGACAGCTGGCGGGCCAGCGGTCATCCACCGCTCGGCGCCTTTCATCGAGGGACCTGCGCCGAGTGCCGCGGCTCCGAGCAATCGGTTGAAGTCCCGTCGGGTGATTGCGGTTGACTCCGTCGCATCGTCATCGGGGCGCTGGCCCTCGGGGCGGTCCGGCAAATTCATGGGCATCGAACGCATGGCTGGGAGGTCGTGTCCGGTCTCATGGCGCGAGATTGCATGGTCGGTGTCGCCAGCGTCACTGCGACTGGCAGGCACGGCAATACTATTGTCCCGCGTACACGGAGTAAACGTGCGGACGTGCGTCCGCCTCGTCGTTGTCTCACCTGTCATGCTCACCGTAGATTCGCTCGTTCACTCGCTGATTCACAGTCTCGAGGACACACCATGAGAGCGCATCGTGCCTTTGCCGCAGGCCTCTCCATCGCCGCGGCAGTCAGTTGCTCCACGCAATCCGCGAGCAACGCTCCCGCTCCCGCGCATCCGCGCGTCACCACAGACGCTGGCATCCTCGAGGGTCGCGCGGATTCGGGCGGCCGCTTGCTCCTGTTCAAGGGGATTCCTTACGCCGCGCCGCCAGTCGGCGACCTCCGCTGGAAGCCGCCCATCGCGGCGATCGCCTGGCAGGGAGTGCGAAGCGCCGAGCGCCTTGGGCACAACTGCATGCAGCAACGACCGTATGGCGACATCAATCCCTACACCGCCGGCATCTCCGAGGACTGCCTCAACCTCAACGTCACCACGCAATCCACTACAGGCCGCCGACCGGTCATGGTCTGGATTCACGGTGGTGGCTTCTTCGCGGGCTTCGGCGGAGAGGAGCGACACGACGGCGCCGTACTGGCGAGCAAGGGCGTGGTCGTCGTCACGATCAACTATCGGCTTGGCGCACTCGGCTTCCTCGCACATTCGGCGCTCACGCGCGAATCACCGCGCCGCGCGTCGGGCAACTATGGCCTGCTCGATCAGGTCGCGGCGCTGCAATGGGTGCAGCGCAATATCGCGAACTTTGGCGGAGATCCGTCGCGCGTGACGATCTTCGGCGAATCCGCCGGCGGGATGAGCGTGGGCGCGTTGATCGGCTCACCTCTCGCGAAAGGATTGTTCCGCGGCGCGATTCTCGAGAGCGGCGCCATATCGAACGCCTTCACCAGGACCGCTGACTCCGCAGAAGCGCTCGGCGCTCGCATCGTTGCGACACTGGGTGTCACCGGCAGCGACGCGAGCGCTGCGGCGCGCATGCGCGCCCTGAGCGCGGACTCGCTGATGGCGGCGACGACACGCATCGCGGGCAACCCTGGCAGCCCGATCCTCTGGCCTACACTCGATCGCTATGTCCTGCCGCAACCGGTGGACTCGGCCATCGTGCGCGGGACGGCGAACGTCGTCCCGGTGATCGTGGGCAGCAATACAGACGAGCCGCAGTCGATATTCGGTGCGCCGAGTCGCGCGATGGTGCGGCTGATCGCGGCGCGTGGTGTTCCGGCGTACATGTATCAGTTCACGCGCGTCGCGGAGGACAGCATCAACCGGAAGGCCGGCGCGTATCACAGCGCGGAGATCACCTTCGTGTTCGGGCGCGCGCGGCCGGTGAGTGCGTCGGCAGGGCATACGTCGTATGACGCCACCCTGGCGGATGCGATGAGCGACTACTGGGTCGCGTTCGCCACGTCAGCAAACCCGAATGGCGCGCCGGCGTCAGGCAAGTGGCCGGCGTGGCCGACGTTCACGTCGCCCTCTGAGCAGTACATCGAGTTCGGACCAAGGATCGTCGCCAAACGTGATCTTCTGCGCACTCTCTTCGATTCGCTGGATGTGGTCGCTCGCGCGCGGGGGGATATCCGCCCGTGACCGGGGTGCAGTCACGCCCCGCGGCGCGATGATTGCCACGCGCCCTTGGAAACGGGGTCAGAGTCGGGCGGGATTTTGATCCGACGCGCAGAGAAAGCGAGAGGGACTCTGACCCCCGACTCTGACCCCGACTCTGATGTCCAATCACATTCCCTCGGGATACGGCACCGTCACACCGTGGATCATCTCCAGGGATACGGCGAAGCTGATCGGCTTCCTGGAGAAGGCGTTCGGTGCAAAGGAACAACCTGACAGCAGGATGCAGGGCCAGGACGGATCCATCGAGCATGTCGAAGTCAAGCTCGGTGACTCCATCGTCATGCTCTTTGATTCGAAGAAGTCATGGGGCGAAACGCCTGCTTTTTTGCGCCTGTTCCTCGAGGATGTGGACGGCACGTATCAACGCGCATTGGACGCCGGGGCGACGTCGGTCACCAGACCCACCGAATTGTTCTGGGGAGATCGCGTGGGACGCGTGCGAGATCCGCTGGGCAACATCTGGTGGCTGCAACAACACGTGAAGGACGTGCCGCCCGACGACATGGAGGCCCGCATGAAGGAACCGGCGATGGTCGAGGCCATGGACTACGTCAAGCAGTCGCTGGTCGATGCACTCTCGGGCGGGGTCAGAGTCGCGCGGGATTTTGGTCCGACTCGCAGAGAAATTTGAAAAGGACTCTGACCCCCGACTCTGACCCCCGCGCGGTTTTGCTACTTCTTGCATGCCGCCTCCTTGAAGCGCGCGCGGATCTGCAGCAGTTCGTCTGCCGTGTCGTGGTTCTTCTTGATGATGTCCTCGAGCAGCTTCAGCGCGGCGTGGTTGTCGTCCACGATCGCGGGCTCGCCGCTGAGTCGAACGTTGAAGCCGAAGTGCTCACCCGGCACCAGCACCAGCTCATTCGGGAGCACCACATCGCTCGTACCATCAGCGACGCGCACGGCGACGAACTTCTTTCCCGCCTTTTCCATGAAGCTGACGCGCAGTCCGTCCGCTTCTTCCGGCCACGCCGGATAGGCGTGCGGGTTTCCATCACTTCCGCTGAACGTTGTGGACGTCGCGTCGAGGTCGCGCCGGTTGCGCTCGAATCCGCCGACGTACATCAGTGCGTGTTGCATGATCTCGGGGTAGGGGAAATGGTGATGCAGCGATTGTGTCTTACGGATGCAGGCGCTTGTCACGCGTCGGCGACTCGTCCTCGTTCCACGGGAATGGCGCGCCCTTCACCTTCCGCGGATACACCTCGTCGAGGTTCGAGGC
Source organism: Gemmatimonadaceae bacterium (assembly GCA_031407575.1). Classification (GTDB taxonomy): domain Bacteria; phylum Gemmatimonadota; class Gemmatimonadetes; order Gemmatimonadales; family Gemmatimonadaceae; genus AG11. The sequence goes on from JANOIJ010000076.1 coordinate 14,815, forward strand.
GTCGTACAGACGACCGTTCTTCATCACGTACTTGATGGCCGTGGTGTTCTTCAGGTCGTCGAGGGGATTGCGGTCGAACACCAGCAGGTCGGCCATCTTGCCCACCTCCAGCGACCCGACGTCCTTGCCGAGTCCCAGTGCGTCGGCGCCGAGCTTTGTGGCAACCTTCAAGGCGTCCATTGGTGTCATGCCGTCTCCCATGCCGATGCTCCACAGTTCCCAATGGTAGCCGAGTCCCTGCTGCTGGCCGTGTGAACCCACGCCGGCGCTGCCGCCCGCGTCGATGAGATGCTTGATGTCCGTCCCCACGAGCCGCATGGGATACTGCGTGTCGTGGAACCACCCGGCCTGTCCCATGGTGGTCACCGCGCCAGGCGACCCACCGCGACGCAGGATCTTGCCTTCGAGATCGCTCCACGGCGTGAAGAGCTGGAGCTTCGCGTCGTTCAGCAAGTCCATCTTCTCGTACCAGTAGTTCTCCGCCCACGGTGCGCCGTAAGCCACGACGATCGTCGGTGTGTACGCGATGCCGGATTCGGTGAGCAGGCGGATGACGTCGGGCTGCAGCGGATACGTCGGGATGGTGTGCTCGTGGCCCGAGTATCCGTCGATCGCTTCCGTGATGTTCATCTTGTAATCCAGGCCGCCCTCGGTCGTCGGCATGAGCTTGAGCTCATTCGCCGCCTGGATCACCCACTGTCGCACTTCGCGATTGCCGGTCTGGTACTGCTTGATCGTCTTCGTGTCGTAGTAGTCGGCATACCGCTTCAACACCGTCCGCGCATTCTCGAGGCTGCGGATGTTCTCGGCCGCAAAGACGCCGGGGCCGGTGGAGTAGATGCGCGGCGCGAGCACGCCGCCCGCTTTCTCCGGGTCTTCATATGAGAGCACGTCGGTGCTCCCGGTCTGCGGATCGCGCGCAGTGGTGACGCCATAGGCGAGGTTCGCGGCGTAGCTCCATACGGGATCGCGATGCACGTTGTTCGCGACACGCAGGTGGGCGTGCGTGTCCACGAAGCCGGGGCTGATGGTCTTGCCGGCGACGTCGATCTCCCGCGCGCCCGCCGGAACGGCTAGCGTGCCACTCGGCCCGATGGCGGTGATGCGATTGTCGGTGACCACGATGTCGCCCTTCTCGATGACCTGCGTGCCGTTCATCGTGATGATGCGCGCACCGCGCAGCACGGCGGTGGCGCGCGGGATGTCACGTGTCGCCATCACGCGCAGCCGAGTCTCTACCGGCTTGTACGTGGGAAGCGGTGGACGTCCACCTCGCCCACCGCGTCCAGTCGCTGGTGCGCCCACCGCGGAATCCGGAGTACCGGCTGCCAGAGCGCTGGGAGGATTCGCGCGACGCACCGAATCATCGAACGCGGTGGCGCGATCCACGTCATACACGACGTGCGCGTTGCCGATGGACCAGTGGATGCTGCTGCCCGTGCCCCACTGCGGAAACTGCGCGCCGATGTCGGTGAGCTTGCGCGATGGAAATGCCTGGCCTGCACCGGGCGCCGCATCGCCGCCGCCGCTGCTGCCACCGCCAACAGTCACGGTGGGGACCGGACCGCCGGGCCATGGAATGTCCGGGATGTAGTAGAGATCGAGATTCACCTGCGCGAGCACGCGCTGGCCGTCGGGTGAGATCTGCGCCCAGCTCGCGCCGGCGCCTCGCCCGCCGCCGCCCGCTGGTGCGCCCGGTAGCGGCGCGCCCTGGATGCGCAGGATCTCCTTGGTGTCCGTGCCGTCCCAGCGCATGGAGTAGAGTCCGCGCTGGCCGTTGTACGCGAAGATGCGCGACGTGTCGCGCGCGCTGAAGTGCACGTCGCCGGCAGCGGTCGCGATGAACGTCGCGGGGCCACCCGTTGCTGGAAGCCACATCAGCTCACCGCCGCCCCCGCGTCCGCCTGCTGCGCCACCGCCCCCGCCACCTCCCGTGCGAAACGCGCGTGATGGCGCACGCGTCGCCACGATGCGCTGCCCGTTGGGCGTGTAGGCGGGACTCGTCCACAGGCCTTCCTGCGGCGTGAGGCGTTGTGGACGTCCGCTACCGTCGCTGCGCATGCGATTCAGGTAGCCGATGCTGTCGTCCCACGTGGTATACGCGACCCACTGGCCGTCGGGGCTCCACGTGGGCTCGAACTCACCGCGATTCACGTTGGTGAGCCGCTTGGGCGTGCCGTTCGGGTAGTCCATCACGTACAGCCGGTCCAGCGCGACGAACGCCAACTTCTTCCCATCGGGGCTCGGCGTCGCATCGCGGATCTGCTTCACGAGGAACGTCGCCGAGTCGGGCATGCGGTAGTCGAAGCCCACGTGCGGACCCAAGGCCTGGACGACGTCGGCCTCGAAGGGGATTTCTGTCGCCTGCTTGGTGTCGACGGCAATCTTCCAGAGCCGGCCGTCATATGTGGTGACGAGGAACTTCGAGTCAGGCGTGAAGCTCATGCCCGGGTAGACGTCGAGCGTCGCGCGCGATTCCTGGTCGTCGCGCTGCACGGCGCCCGTGAGCCATTCTTCCTCGCTCGTGGCGAGGTTGCGAATGCGGAGTCGCGTGTGATCCACGTAGCGCGTGCCGTACACGAGCCACTTGCCGTCTGGCGAGAGCGTGGGGCGAAACGCGGAGCCCCAGCGGTTTTCCTTGGTGACGACGCGACCGGTTTCGCGATCGTACTGCTGCAAGTCGTAGTCGCCGAGTGGCGTGTTGTAGACCCAGCTGCCGCGGCGTTCAGCGTAGTAGATGTATCGCGGATCCTTGCCGAAGGCGGGCCCTTCCTCGCGCGTGACGTTTGCAGCACCTGCACCGGCACCACCAGTAGCCGCGGAGTCGCGGATCAGTTGCATGCCCGCGCCGCCCGTGGCCGGAAACAGCCACAGCCTGTTCGCGCGCGACGCGATGATGTACTTGCCGTCCGGCGTCCACACCGGCGACTGGTACATCGTGGTGTTGCCGGTGGTGATCTGGACGGTGTCCCTCTTGTCGACCGAGATGGTCCAGAGGTTGTAGCCGCCGGTGCGGTCGCTCACGTAGACGATGGTCCTGCCGTCTGGCGAGAAGCGCGGCTGGCCGTCGAAGCCCATGCCGCGCGTGAACGCGGTGGCCTTTCCGCCGGTGATCGGCATCGTGTAAATGTCGCCCAGCAGATCAAAGACGATCGTCTTGCCGTCCGGGCTGACGTCGCTCGAGATCCAGTTGCCCACCTTCGTGGTAAAGGTCAGCGTGCGCGTGGGCTTGAGCGGCAGCCCTTCCTGCATGGGGTCGCGCGGCAGACCGACCGCTGGTCCGCCGCGCTGCGCCGTGGCGACGCCTGGAATGAGGAGCAGCGCGCACGCAGCGGCGCGAAGGAGCGCGGACGAAGCGGATGTCGTTGGCACGGTGACGCTCTCGGTTCCGGGTGATGGAAGGCGAGAGAAGATGCGTGACGAACATGCCGCGCGACAGCCGACGCGGTGGCGGCTCCGCGTCGAACGTGATGACTCGTCTTACAGCCTGATCCGTGCCCCGACGCGCGCAATGACCTGATGTGTGGTGCTCTCGAGCGGCGTCACCCTGATCTGTGCGCCGGGCAAGTCCTCGATGCTTCCTGGCGCGAGATACTGCGCGCGCGCACCGCTCAGGTACTGGAAGCCCATGTCGAGTTCAACCTTTCTCTTTCCGTCGTACACCGGCATGTAGATGCCGCCGCCCATGGCCCACAGTGCGGCGAACGCCGAGTGGTTGGTCGTGCTGGCAAAGGACGCCCAGTCGTCGGCGCCTTCGACCTTGCTCTCGGTGACGAACGCCTGACCGCCGACGCCCGCGTTGACATAGGGGCGTAGCCGCCCGGTGGGCCAGCTGAGCTGCGGTCCGATGCTCATTGGGACGATGTAGTTCGTCGTCGTAACGTCCACCTGGACTCGACCGCCCACGGTCTCGCTCAAGGGCGTCCGCTTCGATTCGTTTCCGTACACGAGCACGCCGATATTGGCGCGAAGGCTCCAGATGCCCGCGTCGTCGAGACGAAGGAGGTATGCGCCATCAGCTCCGTAGCCAAAGCCGACGTTCCGCTTGAACGCGCCCTGCGGCCGGCTCTGGATGAATGAAATGCTTCCGGAGCTTCGACGAGCGAGCTCGGAGTGCTCCTGCTCGATCGTATCGCGGTTCGTCGATGTCTGGGCGCTGGCGGCGCCAGCCATGACGGCCGAAATAAGTGCTGCGCGAATGACGGATGACGTGCACATAGCGAGGTTCGCCTGGGTTGACATGACCGACGCCGGTTGGCGGCGTACCCACCACTGGTGGTGGTTGCGCCTACGTCCACGTCACAAAAGCGGTTTCAGCTCGCCTGTAACAACGGTTAGCGCGTACCCATTCGTGCGCGCGCCGCAATCGTCCGCTGGTCCGTTGGTCCTCGAGCGGCCAGCATCGTCTCGTATGCATGCTTTAGCATTGGCTGCGCTTCGCCTGGGCGTCCAAGCGCCGCGAGTGCCGCCCCGAGCATGCTCTCCGTTTCGGCAACCTGCCACTGCTGTGGACGGAGTCGCGCGTTGCGTATCGCCAGCGCCTCACGAAGCAGCGGCTCGGCACCCTTGGCATCACCAGCGGAGAGACGCAGCGCTCCGTGCGCCTGGAGCGACCGCGCAAAGTCGATATGTTGGGGCGGCAACGCCGTGCGTTCGGTGGCGACCACTTTGCGCAGCAGCGAATCCGCATCCGCGACTCGACCGCGTGCCCCAAGCGCTTCGCCCAGCGAGCGCTGTACGGCCAGCAGGTACCGATGATTCGGTCGCACTCGGCCCTCGAGAATTGCGAGCGCACGCCGGAAATGCAATTCGGCGGAATCCGCGCGACCACGTTCCAGTTCTACGCGGCCCAAGCCCCGCTCGCCGAGGGCGATGTATGGGTGTGTCGGGCTGAGGATCCGGCGTCCCGTGGCGGTAACGAAGGCGAAATTGGCACGCGCCGACTCGAGTGCACCGCGCGAGATCTCGGCTTCGGCGAGATGATGCACGGCGTACACGCCGAACGGTCCCTCCCCATTCGGCTCGATCACCCGCCAACCGGCTATCGTTTCGCGATAGAGCTGCTCGGCCTCCGCGTAGCGGCCGGTGTTGGTGAGTACACCGCCCAGCAGCTGGTTTGCGACCAGCAGGTCCGCGTGTTGTGGCCCGAGGCGCGCCAATGCGACCTCACGCAGCTCGCGCAGAAGCGTCTCTGCTTCTCCCAGCTGCGACGTGTTGTGCAGGAGCGCCCCGAGCGCGCTCATCGACGCGATCGTCGCAGGGTGTGACGTGCCGTAGATCGCGCGACGTTGCGCGAGACCTTCGCGCAGCAGCGGTTCGGCGTCAGCGTATCGTTCCCTGATCATCAACACCGTCGCGAGGTTGATGCGCGCGGTGGCAGCGAGCGAATCGCGCGGGCTCGGCGAATCGCGATACAGGTCGATCGTCTCGCGAAACAGCGGTTCCGCCGACTTGAAGTCGCCGCGATTGTGGAACGACGCGGCCAGCGAGAAGAGAGTGGCCGCCACCTGCGGACTTCGTGGGCCATGCACCTCGCGCATCATGGCCATTGCCTCGCGAAACGTGCGCTCCGCGTCGACGTGCTGGCCCTGGTCAGCGTATGCGCGCCCCAACTCGTGCAGCGTGTTCGCGACGTCCCCGCGCGGCACGGGCACGAGCGCCTGACGCATGGCGAGCGCCTCGCGCAGGCGCGTCACCGCCGGCACCGGCAGCGTACGCGCGCGTTCGAGCACACCCAGGCGGTGGAGCGCGCCCGCGAGCTCGGCAGATGGACCCCGCTTGCGCCAGATGTCCGCGGCGCGCGTGACGAGGCGTTGCGCGTCGTCGAAGAGCCCGAGGTTCTGGTAGATCTTCCCGAGCTCCGCCATGAGCGCGGCCTGGAGCGGAGGGTCGCCGGCAAAATCAGCCTCCACACGACGCGCACCGCGATCCAGCACCTCGCGCGCGGTGATCGTCGTGCCGCGCGCGACGTCCGGATCCGAGAGACGGAACATCTCGACGAGCAGCTCCGACGCCCGCGCCGTCGTGGCCTCCTGCTGCCGAGCGCGATCGCGTTCCCGCCCGGCGACAGTGGCTTGCCACGCGGTGCCGAATGCGCCGCCAAGCAGCGAGAGGGCGAGCGCGGCCGCCACGGCCGTTCCCAGGCGGTGGCGGCGCACCCACTTCGTCGTGCGGTAGCGCAGCGTGTCGGGCCGCGCGCGCACGGGCAGGCCCGCAAGGTGTCGCCTGATGTCGTCAGCGAGCGCGCCGGCGGATGCATAGCGCCGAGCCGGCTCCTTCTGCATCGCGGTGAGCACGATGGTGTCGAGATCGCCGCGGAGGCGACGTCCCACGCGAGCGTCGCTCGCGGCACTGCTCGGTTTTGGCGGTTCAGTGTCGCAGACCGCCTGCTCCAGCGCCGCGGGGGTGTCGGCCTCTCGCGGATACGGCGAGCGTCCCGTGAGGAGCTCGTACAGCAGCACACCCAGCGCATAGCCGTCGGACATCGTCGTCACGTTCGCGCCGCGCACCTGCTCCGGGCTCGCGTAGCGCGGCGTGAGCCACCGCGCGCCCGTGCCGGTGGAATCGCGTCGTCCGGTCTCGCGCGGGGAGCCATCGTCCAGCAGCTTGGCGATGCCGAAGTCGAGCAGTTTTGGCCGGCCCGGCGCGCCGTCCGATCCGGGCTCCGTGACCAGGATGTTCGACGGCTTGAGGTCGCGATGTACCACGAGGTTCTGGTGCGCGTACTGCACCGCGTCGCATACCTGGGCGAACAGCTCGAGCCGAGCCTCCACGTCGAGTGCGTGGGTTTCGCAGTACTTGTCGATCGGCGTGCCCTCGACGTACTCCATGGCGAAGTACGGCAGGCCATCCGTGGTCACGCCGCCATCCAGCAGGCGGGCGATTCCCGGGTGGCTCAGCGACGCGAGGATCTGCCGTTCGTCGAGGAAGCGGCGGACGGCATGTTCCGTCTCGAGGCCGCGCGGCACGAGCTTGAGGGCGACGCGTTGGCGAAACTGCCCGTCGTCGCGTTCAGCGAGGTAGACGACGCCCATGCCACCACGCCCGATGCGCGCGCTCACGAGGTATGGTCCGATCCGTCGTCCCTCGAGCACTGGTTGCTCGGCGAGCAACTCCGCGGCAAGGCGCGACGGCGGGTCCTCGAGAAACGCATCCGCCTTGGCGCACGCGTCGAGGAGTCGTTCCACCTCGCGACGCACGGTGTCGTCGTCGCTACAGGCCTGGTCGAGAAATGGTCCCACGGCGGCTGGATCGAGCGCGAGCGCTTCGTCGAGCGTCAGTTGCACCCGTTGCCAATGCTCCGCGGAAATTCGCGGCATGGTTGTCTCGTGAGAAGTCGGTCGCCCTGCGTGAACTGCGTGAGCACCTGCGCGACACCGTTATACCTGACGCGCGAATTCCCGCCAGAACCGGCAACACCAATCAGGGATCGCGCAATTCCTGGTACAGCCAGCCTTTGGCCTTCACCCAGTCGTTGCGGACCGTGCGCGAAGAGATGCCGAGCAGCTCGGCGGTCTCTTCCTCCGTGAAGCCGCCAAAGAAGCGGTACTCCACGACTTTTGCCTGGCGTTCATCGAGGAGCGCGAGCTGTGTGACTGCGTCGTCGAGCGCCACGATGAGATCCGCCTGGGTGTCGGCGGCGAACATCGCGTCATCCAGCCATGTCGAGTCCATCGCGCCATCGCGCTTCTTGGCGCCGCGGCGACGTGAATAGTCCACGAGCACGCGGCGCATCACGCGGGCAGACAGTGCAAAGAAGTGCGATCGATCGCGCCAATCCACGCGGCGCTGGTCGATCAGTCGGAGATACGCCTCGTGGACGAGCCCTGTGGTGCTGAGCGTGTGGTCGCCACGCTCGCGGCGCAGTTGCCGGTGAGCGATGGCGCGCAGCTCGTCGTACACGAGTGGCACCAGCTTCTCGAGCGCATCGGGCCCGCCGTCGCGGCAGGCCGTGAGTTGATCGGTGAGGGAGGATCGGAGCTCCATGCGTCGACTTCAGCTCCGTTTCCGGTTTTGGAGAAATGCTGCGCGTCAGGCTGTGGGGCGGCCCCGACACGGGCTCTGCCGTCCCGCCTTCGGGACGCGCCACGCCAACGTAGTGCTGGCCGGACCGGGGGTCAATCACGCCCTCCCGCCAGGTATCCCATGACTGCATCGCCGCTAAGACTCCTCGCCGCCGCCGTTGCGTTCACCTGTACTGTGCCTGCAGCGCTTACCGCGCAGACATCGCTCGTGTTTGGCACGTGGACATCGTTCGAATGGTTTACGGGTGTGGGTTCCGTTGAGGGAAATGGCTTCTTCCTCGACGCCCTGGGTCGCACGCGGTTGCGCGTCACCGATGACGGGTACACGGGCGACGCGTTCGACATCTTCATCAACGGTGCCCTGTTCGCGAGCACGCCAACGGTTCCGGGTGGCGTGTTTACCGGCGCCTACGCCGGCGACATCGCGTGGAACGACCCGCAGCTCAGCAAGACCGACCTGTTCTTGAACCCCGGCCAGTACACCATCACCATCGCGGTGCGCGAGGCCGGCTCCGGCTTCAGTGATGGCGAGGGATTCATCCGCGCGGACGACGCGCCGCTACCGCCGGTGACCTCGGTGCCGGAACCCGGTAGCGCCCTGTTGATGGCGAGTGGGCTTGTCGCTCTCGCGCTCGGCCGGCGTCGCATGAGCACCCGAGGTGGCGTATGAAGTACGCCACACTCGGGCGCATGCGCCGGTTGCTGCCGTTCGCCGCCGGCGCGCTCTTCGCCGCATGCGGGGAGCACGCGCCAACCAATCCGCTCGCCGCGCCAGGCCAGCACGCTGCCAGCATCGCCGACGCACGGAATGGCGGTGTGGCCGGCTTCTATTTCCTGCCGCCCATCTCGCCCGCGCTGCCGAGTTACCCCGGCACCTTCGACGCAACGCGCTCGCCACGCATCGAGATCTGCCGGTGGAACGGCGCGGCCTGCGTCGGCCCGCTCGTGGCGACGTATTCGCGCGCTGCGAATACGATTTCGCTCGACGCCAACGCGCAGCTCTATCGCGCCGACTGGCCGACGGTCGGCCTCGCACAAGGCGTGCTGCATCGCATTCGCGTCCTCGAGGGCGCCACGGAACTCGGCCACGCTGACGCGCAGGTGCCGTCTGCCGGCCAGAGCCCGGCGGCGTTGACGGCACAGGGCATCGTGCCGCTCGGCAATTCGAGCCGGCTGGCCATTCGCTTCCGTCTCGAAGTGCCGGTGGTGACGAACGGGGCGCCGGTGGTCACCATCACTGCTCCGGCCAACAACGCGGTCGTGCCGTCAGGAACACCTCTCACCCTGACCGCCACTGCGATTGATCCCGAGCAGGGAGACATCTCGAGTCAGGTCATCTGGCGCTCCAGCCAGCTTCCGACGCCGCTCGGCACGGGGAGCAGCATCAGCGTGACGCTGGCCGGCGGTCGGCACACGATCACCGCGTCGGCAACCGACGCCGGTGGCCTCACGACGACCGTGTCCATTCAGGTGGTCGTCAGCATCATCTCCGTGCCGCAGACGCTCAACATTCCATATGGCGGCACCGCCTCGCTGCCTATCACGCTCTCCGAGCCCGCACCGGCGGGCGGTCTCGTCCTCACGGTGAGCTCCAGTGCGCCCACGCTGGTTGGCGTCTCGACGCAGACCGTGACGATCGGCGCCGGCCTGCAATCCGCCAACGCCACGCTGCAGGGTGTCGCGCCGGGCGCAGCGGTGATCACGGTGTCGTCCGTCGACTACGGGTCAGCCACCTCGCAGGCTGCCACCACCGCGAGCCTGAACATCGCGCAGGCCAACGTGTCCTTTGCGCAGGGGCGCACGGAGCAGATCACCATCTCGCTCGAGAGCGTCGGCGTCGCCATTGCCGCACCTCCCGGCGGCATCGTGGTGACGCTGACGTCGGCCAACCCCGCGTGCGTGGCGGCGACGTCGCCCGTGACGATCCCGGCTGGCCTCGTGAGCACCACCGCCGACCTCACCTACGGTGGCACGGCGACCACGCCCTGCGCGACGCAGGTGACGGCCGCGGTTCCTTCCGTGCCGTCCATCAGCACCGATTTCATGACGGCCAACGTACAGACGGCACCGGCGCTCACCGTGAACCTGGGTGCGACTCGTGTCGGCGCGGGCCTGCGAGCGGCCTTGTCCTCAGTCTCACTACGCGCGCCGGCACCAGTGGGTGGCGTCACGCTCACGATCACCAGCTCGAACCCGGCTGCCCTGTTCGTATCCAATGGCAACGCCGGCTCGGTGGGTAGCGCCTCGGCGACGGTGTTCGTGCCGAGCGGCGGCACGAGTGCGCTGTACTACACGCATGGCCTCGAGGGCGCGTCGGGCACCGCGACTGTCAACGTCAGCGCGCCCGGGTACGCCTCCACAACGTCCGGGGCGATTACGGTGGCGGGCACCGTACTGGAGTTCATCAGCCTGCCCGCGGCGACCACGGTGTTGACGCCGGACATCCTGTTCCACGTCCGCGTGGGCGTCGTGAACGTGGCGGGTACCGCGTTCCAGACGGAACAGGAGGTGCGGCCCGGTGGCGCCACCATGGTCGTGACGGTCGCCAACTCGAATGCGGCCGTTGCGCAGCTCACCACCACCGCCGGCGCAGGGCAGACGCGCACCGTGTCCATCGTGGCGGGCATGTCGCGGACGGCGAACTCCGTCGGCACCGGCGGCATCGCGTTCGATCCGATTGGCGGCGGGAGTACGACTCTCACGGGCACAGCGGCGTCAGCGCTTGCCGCGAGCCAGACGGTCACGGTGAGCGCACCCTCGCTTACGGTGAACCTCGGCTCCTCGCGCATTGGGGCCGGTCTCCGCGGAAACCTGTCGTCCATCTCCTTGGGCGCACCGGCGCCGACGGGTGGACTCACGTTGACGCTCACCAGCTCGAATGCCACCGCGCTGCTGGTTTCCGATGGTAGCGCCACGTCGGTCGGCGCCACCTCGGCAACGGTCACGGTTGCGGCCGGCGCCACGAGCGCGCTGTTCTACATGCACGCCCCAGAGGGTGTTACGGGTACGGGCACCGTCAGCGTCAGTGCGCCCAACTACACCTCTGCAACATCAGCGACGGTCACGGTCGCCGCTCCGGCGGTGGAGTTCCTCTCGTTGCCGGCAGCGACTACCACGTTGACGCCGGACTTTGTGTTCATCATCCGCACCGGGGTCACCGACGTGGCGGGTACGGCGTTCCAGTCCGAGTTGGAGGTGCGGCCCGGAAGCAGTGGGGTCGTCGTCACCGTGTCCAACTCGAACGCCGCTGTGGCGCAGCTCGTGACCACCGCGGGCTCGGCACAAACGCGCACCGTGACGATCGCGGCGGGCTCGTCGCGGTCGTCGGGCTCTCTTGCCGGGGGCGGGATTGCATTCGATCCCCTGGGCGCTGGGAGCACGACCGTCGGGGGAACGTCGCCTGGATGGCTTTCCGACAACCAGTTGGTCACCGTCAGTGCTCCGACGCTCACTGTGAATGCCGGCTCCGCGCGCGTCGGAGCTGGACTTCGCGCCAGCCTGGGCTCGATTTCGCTTGGTGCGCCTGCACCTGTCGGCGGGCTCACCATCTCGCTCACCAGCTCGAGCGGCTCCGTGCTGCTTGTCTCGGACGGCGGTGCCGCGTCGGTTGGCGCCGCGTCGGCTACGGTTACAGTGGCCGCCGGTGCGACGTTCGCGCTGTTCTATATACACGGCGCGGATAACGCGTCCGGCACCGCAACGGTGAGCGCCAGTGCACCGAGCTACACAACTGGAACGTCGGTGACCATAACGGTCGCTGCGGCGGCCGTGGAGTTCCTCTCACTTCCCGCCGCCACGACGACGCTGACGCCGGACATCGCGTTCGTTGTCCGCGTTGGCGTCTCGGACGTCGCGGGGAGCGGATTCCACAGCGAGCAGGAAGTGCGGCCCGGTGCCAGCGCCCTCACCGTCACCGTGTCCAATTCGAATGCCGCGGTCGGGCAGCTCGTGAATACGGCAGGCGCAGGACAGACGCGTACGGTGTCGATCGCGGTCGGCGCATCGCGGTCGCCGAGTACGGTGGCGGGCGGCGGCATTGCATTCGATCCGCTTGGCACGGGCATGACGACTGTTGGAGGAAGTGCTCCCGGGCTGGTTTCCACGAGTGACGTGGTCACGGTGAGTGCACCGGCGCTGACGGTCAATCTCGGCTCCACGCGCGTTGGAGCAGGACTTCGGTCCAGCCTGGGCTCGATTTCGCTTGGTGCGCCTGCACCGTCCGGCGGGCTCACCCTTTCGCTCACCAGCTCGAACGGCGGCGTGCTGCTCGTCTCGGACGGCAATGGCGCGTCGGTTGGCGCTGCCTCGGCCACGATCACGGTGGCAGCGGGTGCGACGTTCGCTCTCTTCTACATGCACGGCGTGGAAGGCACGTCGGGCACTGCGGTGGTCACCGCATCGGCGCCCGGCTTCACGAACGGCACGGGGTCACCCACGGTCGCCACGGCGGCCATCGAGGTGCTGGCGCTCCCGTCATCCGTCCAGGCGGGCGCCGCGAATACGGCGTTCCTGATACGCGTGGGCGCCTCTGACGTGGCCGGCAACGCGCTGCATTCGGAGCAGGATGTACGACCGGGTGGTAGTGCCATCGTGGTCACGGTAACGAACTCCAACGCCGCTGTCGCCCAGCTCATCACGACGGCAGGGTCGGCGCAGTCACGCACGGTGACCATCGCGATCGGTTCTGCACGATCGCCCAACACGGTGGCCGGCGGGGGCATCGCGTTCGATCCGCTCAGCGTCGGTTCCACGAACGTCGCCACGAGTGCCACCGGCGTCATCGCAGTTGGACCCAACACCGTGTCGGTCACACCATGATCTCACCCACCCACTCATCGGAGGAGATTGTGCGCACGCATCTTCACCTGCGCTTTGTGATGGTCGCCGCGCTGTCGCTGGGGCTCAGTGCCCCGGCGGCAGGGCAACTCACCGAAGTGAGCAACGCGGGCGGGGCACAGGTCGGCACGGCCTATTTTGGCGGCGGTCCACCCCCACAGACGGTGACTACGACCTTCGGGCCGATCGGCGGAGTCGCCTTCGCTGACCTGAGCCCGTTTTCGTTCGGCCGGTTGCGCGCTGTGCAGACGGGCTACGGGCTCAACGCCGTCTCGGTCGATGCGCACCTGCAGGACGTCCCCGTTTTCTCTTGGCTGGCGCGCACCTCATACAATCTCCATCTCCAGAACTCCGGATCCAGGACGATTCCGTCGCTCGATTTCCAGTATCACATCAATGGTGGCCTGCTGGAGCTCCTGGATCCGAGCATGATCTTTCAGAACAACGTCGCGCGCGTCTCGGCGAGGATAAACACTACCGCGCCGGGGTTCGGCGGCGCCGTGTGGGCATGGGAACTGTCGCTGCACACGGATGCCCTTGGCCACGTGATTTCGTCGGTGGACTTCTTCTTCGATCCGTACGGCTTCGGCATGCCGAACCTCAGTCCCATCACCATCGCGAATGGGCGAGCGTCGCTGACCATCGGCTCGTTCACCGCGCGCGCGGACCTGGGCGGTATCCAGGTTGGAGACAATCTCTTTGTGGACTATGACATGGACGCGGAGGTCTCTGGGTCCGGATTCGGAACTGGCGGAGTGGCGAGGCTCGGCGATCCGTTCGATGCAAATGGCAACTACGGTGCGGGCTTTACGCTGACCGAGGGCGGTGCGGTGGTGGCCACGCCGGAGCCCGCAACCTTGTGGCTCCTCGCGACAGGGCTGGTGCTCGTTGGTGCCCTGCGCCGCAAGGCTACACTCCTCGTGAGGAGCTGATCATGCCCCTCAGACTCGGCGACACGGCTCCCGACTTCACCCAGAAGTCTACGGTCGGAGACGTCCACCTCTACGCATGGCTTGGCGACAGCTGGGGCGTGCTGTTCTCGCACCCCAAGGACTTCACGCCGGTGTGCACCACGGAACTGGGCTACACCGCACTGCTGGACGCAGAGTTTGCGCGGCGCAATGTGAAGGTGATCGCGGTGTCGGTGGACGACGTGGCCTCGCACCGAAAGTGGATCGGCGACATTGAGGAGACGCAGCACGCCAGCGTGCGGTTCCCGCTCCTGGCCGACCCTGACCGTGATGTCGCCAACCTCTACGACATGATTCATCCGAATGCGAGCGACACGATGACGGTGCGCTCCGTGTTCATCATCGACCCCAAGCGGAAGATTCGCGCGATGATCGCCTATCCGGCGTCGACGGGCCGCAACTTCGACGAGATCCTTCGTGTCATCGATTCGCTGCAGTTGACGGACAGCCACAGCGTCGCGACGCCGGTGAACTGGAAGTACGGCGACGACGTGATCATCGTGAATTCGCTTCAGGATCCCAACGTGATCAGGCAGAAATTCCCCAAGGGCTATACAGAAGTGAAGCCGTATCTGCGCGTTACGCCCCAGCCGACATAGTTCGTCATCCCGGAACTGCGTTGCTGCTGTCCATCAGGATGGTCCGGTCACGCCCGCGTCACGGCGTGACCGGTCCGTCTGCGACATCTCTGTCTCCGCCTTCGGGCGCAGCACAGCTGTCGACCGCTTGTGCATGCAGCCGTGCGGCCGCGAGCGTTGGGAATTCTTTTTCGTGTGCGCTGGCGAGTGCAGCGCTGTCGTGCACAAAGACGAGTGGCGACGTCGAGCGGGAACGAAGTCATCGCGTGCCATCACGTGCCTCGGCCGTATGGTGGCGGTCGCTCGTTGTTCGTGGTTTGTTTCCGCATGACCTTTCGAGACCACATGGCGACGCTACGCACAGTGAGCGCAACGATGATCGTTGCCTGCCTCCTGACCGTGTCGCCGACGAGCATCGCGAGTGCACAGACAGCAGGTTCGGGCCGAGCGGCTCCCGTCTTCGTGAACGGACAGGCGCAGATCGTCCCCGCGTTCCAGGACTCCACACAATGGATTCGTCAGGAGCTCTGGGTGGAGACCGAGTTCGACTCCGATGGCGATGGCAGGAAGGACCGCATGCACGTCGATGTGACGCGTCCTGCGCAAACGGGCAGCGAAGGACTCAAGGTCCCCGTGCTCTATGAATCCAGTCCGTACTTCGCTGGTACATCAGGCCCGCGGCAGTTCCTCTGGGACGTGAAGCAGGAGGTCGGCGCGGCCTCACCGCCGCGAACGTCGCAGCCCGAGATTCGCTTTCAGCCCACGCGGCCGAGGATCTCGAATTCGCTCGTGAACCAGTGGGTGCCACGCGGCTTTGCGGTGGTGCACTCCGAGGCGCCTGGCACCGGCCTGTCACAGGGCTGCCCCACGGTGGGCGACGCGCCGGAACGGCTCGCACCCAAGGCCATCGTCGACTGGCTGAACGGGCGTGCGAAAGGCTTTACGTCGGCCACCGGAACCGACGAAGTGCACGCACCCTGGTCCACCGGCAAGGTGGGCATGATGGGAACGTCGTACAACGGCACGCTCCCGCTCGCCGCTGCGGTAACTGGAGTGAAGGGGCTCGAGGCAATCATCCCCATCGCGCCGAACACCGGCTACTACCACTACTACCGCTCCAACGGCCTCGTTCGGCACCCCGGCGGCTGGCTCGGCGAGGACATCGATTTTCTCTACGACTATGTACATAGCGGCAACCCCGCGACGCGCGCGCACTGCAACCGCGTCGTCCGCGACAGCGTGTTCGCCCGCGGACGCGACCGCGCGAGTGGCGATTACAACGCGTTCTGGGCATCGCGCGATTTGCTGCCGCTCGTGAAGAACATCAAGGCAGCGACGCTGATGGCGCACGGCTTCAACGACTGGAACGTCGTGCCGGAGCACAGCATACGGATCTACGACGCGCTGAAGGCGACGCAGACTCCGGCGCAACTCTACGTCCATCAGGGTGGACACGGCGGTTCGCCACCGATGGACATGATGAATCGCTGGTTCTCGCGCTACCTGTACGACGTCGACAATGGCGTGGAAAAGGATCCTCGCTCGTGGATCGTTCGCGAAGGCGACGAGCGCACGAAGCCGACGCCATACGCGAGCTACCCCGCCCCAGGTTCGGCGCCCGTGAGCCTGCGCCTCTCGGCGGGTGGTAGTGCAATCGGCGGGCTGAATCTCTCCGCCGGTGGCAGCGCCGCAACGGAAACACTCATCGACGACGTGCAGTTCAGCGGCGCCGTGCTCGCCGCACGGGACAGCTCGCGCAACCGCCTGCTGTACGCGACGCCTGTGCTGTCGCAACCGCTGCACATCTCCGGGTATTCCACCGTCACAGTGCGAATGTCGTCGAGCAAGCCAGCGGCGAATCTCTCGGTATGGCTCGTGACGCTCCCGTTCACGGAGGTGCAGAACGGCCCGACGAGCGTCGTGACACGCGGGTGGGCCGATCCGCAGAACTACATGTCGCTCACCCGCTCCGGCGATTACCACTCACTCACGCCAGGCGAACCACTCGTCCCCGGGAAGTTCTACGACCTCACGTTCGACCTCCAACCCGACGACCAGGTCATTCCCGCGGGAAAACGCCTTGCGCTCGTGATCATGTCGAGCGACAGGGACTTCACGCTGTGGCCGCAGGCAGGCACGGAACTCACGATCGACCTGCGTGCCACGTCGCTCGCACTGCCCGTGGTTGGCGGAAGCGCAGCGTTCCAGAAAGCGATCACGCCCCCGTGAGATGAGGTTGGTAGCTCGTTCGCGACAGGGATGCTATTCTGTTCGCGTTTCGCACTGACAGGCGCGGACCAAACCCGAGGAGACGTTGTGTCCACCCCATCTTATCGTGTAGGCCTGATCGTACCGAGCTCCAACACCACGATGGAGACCGAGATCCCGGCTCTCCTGCGCGCGTACGAAGCTGCTGGCGGCCCGTCGTTCACGTTCCACAGCGCACGCATGCGCATGAAGAAGGTCACCGCCGAGGCGCTGCTGGCCATGGACAAGGAAGGCGCGACCTGCGCCGCCTACCTGGCCGACGCGCAGATGGACGTCATGGCATATGCGTGCCTCGTTGCGGTCATGGTGCAGGGGCCTGGCGCGCACGTCGCCGCCGGTGAGCGCCTCCACGCCGCCACGGTCGAGTCGGGCTTCGCATCGCCGGTCGTGACCAGCGCCGGCGCGCTCGTCGACGAGATCAAGGCCGCCGGCTATCAGCGCGTCTCGCTCATCGCGCCATACATGCCCGAGCTGACGAAGATCGTCCGCACGTACATCGAAGAAAGCGCCGGCGTGGAGATCATCGACGCCATCAGCCTCTCCGTGGCCGACAACTGCGAAGTTGGCCGCCTCCCCCAACCCAACCTCGTCGACATCGCCGCCACACGCCTCAACACCAAGGGCGCAGAGGCGGTGATCCTCTCGAGCTGCGTGCAGATGCCGTCGCTGCGTGCCCTCAAGGCGGCGGAAGATCGCGTTGGATTGCCGATGATGTCTGCCGCTGGATGTACCACCAGGCAAATCCTTCGGAGCCTCAATCTCGATCCCGGCATTCCCGGATTCGGCAGCTTCCTCGCGCAGCAGCAGGAGGTCGTGCAATGACGTCGCGCCAGGAGTTGAGCACCCTCATGGCCCGTACGCAGAGCGGCTATGAGCTCGACGTCACCAAGCTGCTCTGCCTCGCCAACGATGCGGACATCGAGCTGGCCGCCGAGGCGCTCGTGGAGGGCCTCCCCGTCGCCGCGGGCTTCGCGAATTTCTACGTCATCTACACCAGGGCCGACGCGGCTACTGTCGCGCAGATGAACATCTGGAAGGGCCGCCCGCCCGAGCAGACCGGCTCCATCGGCACGACGACGCTTCGCATCCCCACGCTGTTCGACTTCTCCCAGCAGCCAAAGGCGCTGCCGGAGAAACGCGTCCTCGATGTGATGGAAGCGTTCCTCAACCAGGGCCCTATCGGCTTCCGAGGCCGCGCAGCAGCAGACCTCCCGCGCCACATGTGCGGTCAGGATGGCGACACGCGCACGGCGCAGACAATCGTCCCTGGGTACCGGTGCCTGAGCAACAAGCTCGTCGCACGCACCATCGAGCAGGTGCCCGAGCGCTACCTCTACATCACCTCGGCCAACATCAGCAGCCACAAGACCGGCAACGAGGAACCAGCGCACTGGAAGCCGGCGCCGCTGATCTTTGACTTCCGCCACATCGTGAACATGCAGCTCATCCGCCACGAGTCGGAGGTCGTCGCCCACGAGACCTATCCGGGCTATGCCGAAATGTCCACGACGGTGATCTCCTTCCATCGCGACGCGCAGGAAGACGGCCGCCCCGCGATCCGCTTGGAGCGCTACGGGTCGATGAACGTGGATCATGTGCGTTCCCTGCTCGACCGGTTCGACCTGGGCCTCGAGATCGCGCCCACGGGGAAGGAGCGGCTGCAGCAGCGGAACTATGATTTCAGCCGATGAGCCAACACGTGAAAGCTGGATTGCATCGCTGAATTCATCGCCGGTTTTCTGCCACCTGGCAGAGAACCAGCTGCGCACGTTGATCGAGAGCGGCGAGCTCGAACACTACGAGGACGACGTTGAGCTGATCCACGCCGAGTCGCAGACCTCCTCGGTGTATCTCGTCGTCGCGGGTGCGTGCGACGTGCAGCGCCCGCACGAAACCGTCCGCATGGCGGCACCCACCGTGCTCGGCGAGATCGCCGCGCTCACCGGAGCGTCCAGGACGGCCACGGTGCGTGCCGTTGGCGCGGTGAGCGCCATCGTCATCCAGCGCGAGCAGTTCCTCGCCGCCATCCGTACGTCCGCCGCTGCGGGGCAGGCGCTCACGGAGCTCGTCGCGGATCGGCTCTGCGCGCCCGACTCCATTCGACAGGTCGGTCGGTTCGCCGTGGAGGGCATCATCGGGTCGGGTGGATCGGGCCGAGTGCTGTTGGCGCGCCATCCGTTACTGGGCATTCCCATCGCGCTCAAGATGCTCTCACACGCGCTCGCGCTGCTGCCTGATGGCCCGCGCGACTTCATCCGCGAAGCGAGCCTGCTCGTCCATCTCGATCATCCGGGAATCGTGCGCGTCCTGGATGCGTTCGAGGCGCACGGCACATTCTTCATCGTGATGCCGTGGATCGAGGGTGCCACCCTGCGCGACAATATCGACGGCCACTCCACGTTCAGCCGCGAGCAGATCATTCGCATCGCCGACGAGGTGCTCGATGCACTGAGTGCATTGCACGCCGCTGGTCTCGTGCATCGCGACATCAAGCCGTCGAACCTCCTGCTCAGCTCTGCGGGACGCGTGATCCTGATCGACTTGGGGATCGCGTGCCAGAGCAATGCGACCACCGAGCGTCGGCTCGTGGGGAGCCCTAGCTACTGCAGTCCCGAGCAGATCCTTGGTCGTCCTGTCGACGGTCGCAGCGACGTCTACTCCCTGGGCTGCACACTGTACGAATTGGTCGTCGGTCGCCCGCCCTTTGGCGGGGACGAGATCGACAGCGCGCTTGACGGGCATCTCCACGGCACACCGTCGTTTGATGCGGAGCCTCTGGTCGCGATGGGAGATCCGTTCCTGCGCTGGTTGAAGAAGTGCCTGTCGCGAACGCGGATCAATCGGCCCGATGCACCGAGTGCGCGGGCCAGTTTGCGTCAGCTATCGCAATAGTCGCCAACGCGTGGCCCGCGTTGGGTCACGCCTCACTCTGCCGGCGAAGCTCCACGAGGTCTTCCAGTACTGGGTCCATTGGCGACGCCATCAACCAGGAGGGAGACGTCATCTCGAGTATCTCGCGCGCGATGTCTCGCATCATTTTGATCGCCGGATGCCGTGCCTCGTTGCCCATCGTTTCCTCGGGTGAGCCGACGACTGACCGGTTGCGGCGTGCTGCGAGCAGCAGGATCGCCAGCACCTCAGGCGACACCGGCAGGAAGCGGCTGTTCAAGGTATTCCAGCTCAGCCGGACGGTGCGCGCCACCTCGAGTTGATCGACATATGCCCGAAGCAGAGCGGTGATCGCAGTAGCGGTTGCGCGAGCCGGTCGCTCGCCTGGAATATCCAGATCGAGAATTCCCTCGAGCGCGTCGATGAAGAATGACGCGGGAACGAAGAGGTCCGTCAGGTACCCTCCTCGTAGGCGTGACAGGCTCTCCATCAGCCATCGGATCAGTACCTGGTCGGACTCGTTGCGCTCCCTCGCCGCAGCGAGAATGAGCAGGGCGTAAAGGTGTTCGCGCGGCGCAAAAGGGGAGCCTCGACGGACGATGCCCGCCCATGTCGCCCTGAGTTCCTCATCGTGGGTGCAGGCCGCCAGCACGCCACCAATCAGGCGCGGCTCGCCGGTACGGAGATATTCGCGCGACGCCGCCCAGAACAGCAGTTCAGCCAACGCTGGCTCAAAGAGCGCTGCGTGGCCCGCGGCAATGAGGTAGCTGCTGGCCGCTGAATGCGCTGCGCGCGCGCCCTTGATTGTCGGCGCCTCTTCGACGTCTGTCTCGCGTCGCTCCCCCTCGGAGCGAGATCCTTCGCGGGAGCGCTCGGCAAAGAATGCGTCGGCGCGCAACTGAAGAATGCGCCCCCAGCCCGACGAAGCAACGACGTGGTTGCGCACGAGCTCCGGGCTCAGGCGGACGGCTTCGAAGTATTCGGCCATCAGTCCAGTGCGTCCCGAAGATTGAGATAGTTCTCCGGTGGAGCGAACCGCGGGTTCAGGATGACCGCGTTCGGTATGGGAACCACCGCGTTCGCGAGTTGATGCAGGGCGGTGCGACCGTCGTACTCCTCACAGCGCTCCAGGTTCACCGCTGGTATCCGCAACTTTGCCGCAATTTCCCCCTCGTGGTGGTACGGAAGGAATCCCGTGTATGTGTGCAGGTCACGGACTTCCTCCGCGAAAGCCTCGAGGGCAATGGACTTCTTTCCGAGCACATAGACGTAGCCGTAGAAGACATAGCCGGTTGTCGTGAACCCCTGCGTCGCAAAGTTCAGCGCAGTCCGGAAGGCGGACTTGATGAAGTTCTGCCGCACGGACAGATCGCGCTCGACGGTGCCTGCCGTTGTGCTGATGAACGGCGTCCTTTCGCAGAAGGGGAGATATCCCATCAGCGGATCAGGCTCGTCGTAGTGGTTGAGATGCCAGTCGAGATTGTGCCAGGTGAGGCGGTCCTGGATGTCCTTGCCGGCTGGTGTACCCATCGTACTCAGCCAGCGCGAGAGAATTCCCGTCTCCGTGAGAATCTCCGTCGCCTCGGCCGCTGACAACTTTGAGATGCCTTTCAGGAATCGTTGAAAGAACATGGACTATGGCACCGGCGCAGCCGTTGGTCCGTCGACGCGCAGGACGCGCTCACACTCGGTCCTGAGCGCTGAGAGCGCCGTCAGCACCGCGTCGAGGCGAGCGTAGCGCCGCTCCCCCGGCTTGACGTTGTCCAGGAGTCGGCGCAGCGGCTCGAACGTCGCCCCGTACTTCGCGCGACGTCGTTCGAATCTCACGTAGCCGACACAAGCCCGCCGCTCACCACTCTTCGCCACCAGCAGTTCTCCCATGGCGCGCTGCTCCAGGCGGAGGACCTGTCTGTCGTTGCCCGTCCCGGCATACTCTGGCGGATAGTCACCCAACGCCTGCGAGACTTTCAGGAGCGCAGCGAAGAAGCGCTGCTCCGCATCGCGATTCGTCAGGAGCTCGAAGCTCAGCTCCTGTTCCAGCAGGTGCGTCCAGCAGAAGTACTCCCCGAACACATAGAGCGTGCTTCCCATGAAGTAGTCATAGGTGGCAGACCAGTTCGGGTTGGGTTGTGGGTGTGCCGAGTCGAGCGACGTAAAACCTTGATCGTGCAGGATGTTCTTGAGACGGTTCTCGAGACTCTTCACCGAGGAAAGCACCGGATTCGCCCACACGACCACTTCGGCGCGGAGCCTGTCGTCCCGCGCCGCCCTCGCAGCAAGCCCATGACGGAACTCATCCCGCGCTCGCTCGGCGGCATTCTTTTCGGCCTGCAGTTCCCGCGTGAACTGGTCCTTCACCTTCGCAAGCTCGAGGTCGTTCGATGCCTTGAGGTTGGCCTTGAGCGTTGCCAGGCCGGCGTCAAAGAACCTGGTGATGGCCAGCTTCCCGAGCACACCAAGCGCCACGACGATGACACTCGCGGTTCCTATCTGGGTGAGCACATCCTTCAACACGATATTGAAGTCCATGGCGCGTCACGCTGGGAGTTTTAGTAGCGCCAAGTGTCTCACTATCCGGGGCGCCGAGCAAGACGCCGCATGGTCGGCGACCGTCGCTACTGAAAGTGCCAGCAGATTCTGAAACGTCGATTTGGACGATTGGAGCTGCGGACAGCGCCCGATGCTGCGTTTCGGTGGAGAGATCGTGCGTATCAACCAAACGGATTCTCGTCCGCACTCGGCCCATAGACCGACGGTATGCTCACACCGAGCATGCGCAGATACACCGTGAGCTGTCCGCGATGATGGTACCAATGGTTGAACATCACCGCGCGCACCATGTCGATCCGCGGCATCGACATCACCGTCGTCTCGCCGTGCGCTAGTGTCCACTGCGCTGCCAGGTCCGCGTTGCTCCACTCCGACAGTCGCTGCGTTGCGTTGGCAATACTGTCGTCGAACCCGGACAGGATCTCGCTCAGCGACGTAGGCTCGGGTGTCGTGAACGTCGGAACCTGACGCACTGGTACGCTGACGAGATCTGCGATCGCGCCTGGCACTATCGCTACGTGGAGGGCAAGAGCGCCAAGCGATCGCGATGTCGGATGCGGCATCCACGTGAGCTTGTCGTTGGGAACGCGCTCCAGCACTCGACGCGTGGTGTGGGTTTCGCGCGCCAACTCGGCTAATAGTTGCTCGCTGAGGGTCGTAGACGTCTCGATCGACATGGTCATTGAGATCTCCTTGCGTGAGCAGGGGTGATGGGGCGGGTGGCGCGCTCGGTCGCCATGTCCTGCGCCTGTTTCCACGAGGGAAGCGCCGCGTCGACCTTCCGCAGACCGGCGGCGGTCACGGCAAACGGACGCTCTCTCGCGTCTTCGGATGGTGCGGAGCGCACCCACCCGTTTCGCTCGAGCAACGCGCCGATGCGCGTCAGGGTCGTCCGCTCGAGGTCGAGTATGCTGGCCAACTCCTTCACGGGCGTCGGCCCTTTCAGCGCCAGCGCGACGAGCACGGAGAACTGCGTGGAGCGAAGTCCGTGCGGTCGAAGCCTTGCGTCATAGAGACGTGTGATGATCCTGGCCTCCCTCCTCGCTGCGAGACAGTGGCAGAATCGGCACTCGTTCAGGTCTTGGCTCGCACTCATAGATGAGTGTATATACACTTGACGGCGACGTCAACGCCACTACACCCCTCTGATGGCGCTCCGTGAGGTGATCGACGACGATGGCATTGCCTGGACGATCTACGCGATCGTGCCGGACGCGTATGACGACCGCATCGGCTTTGCGGCTGGCTACGCGCGCGGCTGGCTGTGCTTCCAGTCAGCCAACGAGAAGTGGCGGTATCTGGGCATTCCGCACGAGTGGACTTCCATGGATGACATGAAGCTTCTCGATCTCATGAGCGAGTCCGTTCGCGCGCCGGACGATCGCGATTGGCATTGAGCTCGCACCACGAGCAAGGCGCTTCACACGAGAATCAGCGCGGCAGTTTCTCGAGCTTTGGTGGCCGCTTTCCCTTTCGCACGGCGCCGAGCACCGGCGTGTAGGCAAGCGGCTCGCCCGCACGGGCATGGCGTAGCAGCAACCCGCCGCGGCTCATGTCGCCGCGTCCAACGAATTCCGCGGGAAAGAGCAGGCGCTCGCCAAAGGTTGCGAGCAATATGTCGACGTACTTTCCCGTCGCGATGCTGCCGAGCAGCACGACACATGACAGCGCAGGAAGCGTCTGCGCGAGACGGTCGATATCACGCTGCAGTGGTTCGAGGTATCGAGGATCGCCGGCGGCGAGATCGACGTTGGAGAACGAGGCGAGACCTTCACGTGTTACCGGATCCAGGTGCGAACACAGGCCGCGATTGGTGGTGATCACCTTGATGCTCGATCGCGGTGAGTTCGACGTCGTGAACTCGCGCGCGTACTCGAGCTTTCCGCGGAAGTAGAGCCCGCTCAGGAAGGAGAACACTTCACCAAGTGGTGCTCCGTCCTCGGACCGCAGGCGCTGCGCGAGGTCGAATGTCGCCGCGGGATTCATGAGCATCTTCGCGCGCCGGCCGTCAACGCGAGCCGGCGAGAGGAGAAAGACGTGGTCGTCAGCCATGCTGCGGTGTCATCCGGAGCGCACAAATGTCATCCTGCGCGACACGCGTGTCATCCTGAGCGACGTCGAAGGATCTGCACTTTCGCGTCGCCCTGCACGCACGAATGTCATCCTGAGCGACGTCGAAGGATCCGCACTTTCGCGTCGCCCTCCACGCACGCGTGTCATCCTGAGCGACGTCGAAGGATCTGCACTTGCCGTTGCGCAGTTAGTTCTCTCGCCGCGCGCTATCCGACCGGATCGTGATCTTCAGGATCCGGTCGAGCTCAGGAAACTTCTCGTCGAGATATTTGTTCGACTCGCCGTACAACCGCTTGGGGTTGCCGAGCGGCGCGTCGGCTGCGGGAAACTCGCCGTAGTACTTGTAGAGACTGTCCACGACGTCCATCCCCTGCACGACTCGGCCGATCGGTACGAACTTGAGCGTGTCCAGCTCCGGGTTGTCGCGGAGGTTGATGAACACGTTCGTCGTGCGGTCCGTGGGCTTGAACTGCGCATAGGCAATGGTGCCGCGTACGTTGTGCTCCCGAACGGCATCAGCGCGAATGCGCCGCTGGTTCCACACCGTCGCAATTGCCGGATCCCCCGCAATGCCGAACTGCGCGATGAAGCCGGCGATCACGCGGTAGAAGCGCGAGTCATCGTAGTAGCCCGCACGCGCCAGGTTGTAGAAGCGGTCCACTCCTGCCGGCGCCCATTCGCGAATCAGCTCGAGCGTGATGGTACCGCGCGAAGTCTCCATGTCTGCGGTGACCGTCGCCGGCGCCCGCGTCGCCCAGAATGCGCGCGTGGGATCCAGCAACACCGCTCGTCGCTGCGCTGCCGTCGGTGCCGTCGGTGCCGTCGGTACCTGTGCACGCCCAGCTTGCGGCACCACGAACGCGGTCCCCGCGAGCAGCATACCAAGCACGACGTTCTTGAGCGCTTGTGACGTCACGCTGCAATGCTGAGCTGGCACCAGGCTCCTTGGCAGTTGTACTGACCGCTGTCGGCTGTCGGCTGTCGGCTGTCGGCTGTCGGCTGTCGGCTGTCGGCTGTCGGCTAAAACGCGAGACTAGCTGGGCGGAATTGGTTTCCTGTCATCAGGCGGCACGAAGTTGGACAGGAACAGCCGCTCCTGCGGTGATAGACTCGCCAGCCCTGACGCAGAAATCTTGTCGAGGATCCGGTTCACTTCGTCCTTGTTGACCGAGTGTACCGACGCCCGGTTCACTTTCTGCCACGACCCGGCAAGTGAATCCGCCGGCGGCCCCGCCGTCGCCACCTTTCTGAACCGCTTGGCGCCATGCCGACGCTCGAGAAAGAGCATGTACAGGTACGCGCCGAGGAAGCCACCGAGGTGGGCAAAGTGCGCGACACCAGAGCCGACACCGAACAGCGCGATGAGCGTCATCCCCGCCACAAGCCAGCGTGCCTCCACTGGAATGATTCCCCAGATCAGGATTTCCGCACGCGGCCAGAACCACGCAAACGCGAAGCTGACACCGAACACCGCTCCGGATGCGCCGAGGATCGCCCCGCCCGGTGAGAACAGGAAGGACAACAACGCGCCGCTGATGCCGCTCAGGAAATACAGCGCAAAGAATCGCTGCGGCCCCAGGCGCTCCTCCACACGCGACCCGAAGAAGTACAGCGAGAGCATGTTGAAGAAGAGATGCCCTATTCCCGCGTGCAGGAACATGTACGTGATGATCGTCCACGGTCGCGCCAGAATCGCGCCGGGCCTCGCTATGAACAGCAGCGAATCCGTAAACCCGGGCACGGTCTGCTGCAGGAAATACACGACGATATTGGCGACCAGCAATCGCAAGACCCAAGGGGTCACGGTCAGTCCTCTCTCAAACGGTGCATTGTCACGACGTAGTTGCGCGCTCGAGCGTTTCGAGCGTTGCGGTCTCCTGCTCCCACGAGGCCAGCGCGCGATCCAGCTTCACGCGGACCTTGTCCAGCTCGGCGCCCAGCTTGTGCGCTCGTTCTACACCGTTGGACTTCGTATAGAGCTCCGGGTCGTCCAGCGTCGTCGTCAGCTTCGACACCTCGCCCTCGAGCTCTGCCACGCTCTTCTCGGCGCGGTCGGCCCGTTCTCGTGCCTGCTTGAGTGCTTTACGCGGATCCTCGCCCTTCGGTCGCTCGTCGCGGCGAGACGTCCGCTTCTTCTCGTCCACTCGGCGCAGCGCCACTTCTTCGGACGCGCGAACAGACGCGGCGTGCGCCCGCTCTTCGCTCGCCACTTCCCACTCCGCAAAGCTGCCATCGAATTCCGTGATGTGCCGCTCGTGCAACACCCACACCTTCGTCGCCAGCGCGCGCAGCATTGCACGGTCGTGGCTCACGAGAATCACCGTCCCCTCGTAGCCCTCGATCGCGTCTTCCAGTATCTCGATGGTTTCGACGTCCAGATGATTCGTCGGCTCGTCGAGCACCAGCAGGTTGGCGCGCGAGAGCATCAGCATGGCCAGCGCGACGCGAGCGCGTTCGCCCCCCGACAGCGTGACGGCCTTTCGCTGCACCTCGTCGCCGGAAAAGCCGAACCGGCCGAGATGCCCCTGGATCATCCGGCGCTCCCACTGCGGACGCATCTCCTCGATCGCCTGGTAGAGCGTCTTCTCTAGCGGCACCTGACCAAGATTCTGGTCGTAGTACGCCAGGCGAATGGAGTTGCCCACCTTGAGCTCGCCGGCTTCTGGCTCGCGCTCGCCCACCAGCGTCTTGAGCAGTGTGGACTTGCCCGAGCCATTGGGCCCGAGAATTCCCAGGCGGTCGCCACGCATGAGGCGGCCGCTGAACCGCTCGATGAGCGTCCGCTCAGGCACAGCGATAGTCAGCTTGTCCGCCACCGCTACCTGGTCTCCGCCACGCTCGGCGATTTCCAGCCGCAGCGCCATCACACCATCCTCGCCCACCGGAGAGCTCAGGCGCGGCAGCCGGGCGAGGAGCTTGCGACGTCCCTTGGCTTGCTTGGTGTTCTGGCCAGCAAGATTTCGCGCGATGTAGTCCACCTGCGCCGAAATGACTTTCTGCTGCTTGTCGAAGGCGCGCTGTTGCGACAGCCGGCGTTCCATCCGCTGCGCGACAAAGGCCTCGTAGCTGCCGGTGTACGCGGTGGCGGTGCCACCCTCGAAATGGAGCACGTGGTCCACCACCGCGGCGAGGAAGGCGCGGTCGTGGCTCACGAGCACCACGGTGCGGTCTGTCTCCTTGAGGTATTGCTCCAGCCAGGCCGTCGTCTCGAGGTCCAGATGGTTGGTCGGCTCGTCGAGCAGCAGGATGTCTGACGGCGCCACGAGCTGTCGCGCGAGACCCACGCGCCCGCGCTCCCCGCCACTCAGCTGCGCCAGTGGCTGCGTGCGCGCCGTCACGGCGTCGAATCCCAAGCCTTGGAGCACGGCATCCACACGCGGTGCAATGGTGTAGCCGCCCTCGCGTTCGAAGCGCTCGAGGTCGCGGCCATACTTCGACATCGCCGCCTCGTCGCTTACGTCTGCCAGCGCGTGCGCCTGTTCCGCGAGCGACTGCTCGAGTGCGAGCAAATCGGCGAACGGGCCGGCGGCGGCTTCCCACACAGTTGCCGCTGCGCCAAAGTCGCGATGCTGTCCCAGTAGTGACAGCGACAGTCCAGTCTGCCGAGCTACCGTGCCCTGCGACGGCGGCAGTTCGCCGGTCATGAGCTTGAACAGCGTCGTCTTGCCGGTGCCGTTTCGGCCTACCACCCCCCAGCGCTCACCTGCACTGATCGTGAGGGTGACGTCGGTGAACAACGTCGTCGCCCCGAACTCGACACCCGCGTTGCCCAGTGAGAGCTGCGTCATGCGGTCATTCCTTTGCCAGCCAGCTCTTCCACGTCATCTCCGCGGCGCCAATCGTCAGCGCGTTGCCGTGCCGTACCAGCGGCATCTTCAGTATGAGGGGCTCGTCGATGAGGATCTCGAGCCATCGTTCGTCTCCATAGCGTGCCGTGCGAAGTCCGAGCTCCGTGTAGCGTCGCGAGCCCTCGTCCACCAGCGCCATGGCGCCAAATTTCTGTGCGTACCGCAGCAGTTCGCCGCGCGAGGCCGCCCGCTCCATCAGATCCACGAAATGCGTCTTCACCCGACGCTCGGCAAAGAATCTGAGGGCTTTTCGCGTTTCGGAGCTCTTCTTCACCCCGAAGATCTGAACGTCCATGCGCGCAACGCTTGATATAATTGATCGGCGCGGACGAACCGTGCCTTCCCCTGCATCACACCAGTGAGCCGCTCCAGCGAACTTACCTATACCCCCGCGTGGTGGGTACCGGGCGCACACCTCCAGACGCTGTGGGGCAAGTTCTTTCGGCGCGCTCCCGTCGTGGAAACACGCATGGAGCGATGGGACACTCCGGATGGCGACGAGGTGGAGATCCACCGCCTGGACGAACCCGTGAACGCCGGTCCGGACACACCACGCCTCGTCGTCCTCCACGGGTTGGAGGGAACCATCCGCTCACACTACCTCCAGGGCATCCTCTCGCAGGCACGCGCGCGTGGATGGGCGGCCGACGTCCTGATCTTCCGCGGATGCGGCACCCGAATGAACCGTACCCGCCGCATGTACCACTCCGGCGAAACTACCGACGTGGACTTCGTCGTTCGACGTCTCGTGGCAGAACATCCTGCACAAGCCCTCGTGGCCGCAGGCTTCTCACTCGGCGGCAACGTGCTCCTCAAGTGGTTCGGCGAGCAGGGTGACGCATTACCGGCCCAGCTCCTCGCCGGCGCAGCTGTCTCCGTCCCTTACGATCTCGAGCGCGGCGCCCGCCATATCGAACGCGGGTTCTCCCACATCTACACTCGGCACTTTCTTCGCTCGTTGAAGCGAAAGGCCGCCGTCAAACTCCAGCAGCACCCCGGAGCATTTGACGCGGAGTCGATGCGTCGGTCCACGACGCTGTTCGAGTTTGATGACGCCGTGACTGCGCCGCTGCACGGTTTTGCTGGCGCGCACGACTACTATGCTCGTTCGAGCTCATTCCATTTCCTGAAGGACATTCAGCGACCCACGTTGCTGCTCAGCAGCTTTGACGATCCGTTCTTGCCGCCGGAAGTTCTGGATGCTGTCACTGTAGTGGCGCGAGAGAACCGCAATTTGACTGTGGAGTTCCTCAGCTTCGGTGGACATGTTGGCTTCGTCGGTGGCCAGTGGCCTCGGGGCGAACGGTACTATGGCGAGGAACGCGTGCTCGACTTTCTTGGCCATCAGGTCGCACGTGTTCGCGCTGTTCGGCAGCTAGCCACCCACGATTCTGGTCGCTGATTGTGCGCTACCTTTTTCTCGCTTCCTTCTTCGCTGGGCTACTGCTCGCCGTACGGATCATGTTCTTCGGCGCTGAGCGGCGGCGCATTCCATCCCCGGATACGTTGCCGCTCCGGCGATGGGAGCCGGCGATCGTCGCCTTTCTGGCCATGTTCGGCATCGCGGGTTACGTGCTCGGCCGCTATGGCACCCTGACTCCACTGGCGGGAGTTGGAGTCGCCGCCGCCATTGCCCTCGCGTTTGCCGCAATCGTGACGCGACTCGCCATTGCCACCGCACGCATTCAGCCCGAACATGATCCCGACGATCCGCGCTATGTCTTTCAGGGCCGCGTTGGCGTCGTCACGACTGCCATCCCGCTGGGCGGCGAGGGCATGATCCGCTTCCAGGAGTCAGTACGGGGCGCTGAAACCGCGGTGCGCGCTCGAGAGATCGCCGGTGGGGCGATTGATGCAGGACAGGAAGTCTGCATCGAGCGTGTTGAGGACAACGTCGCCCACGTTGAGCTCTGGGCCACAGTGGAGCAACGTCTGTAGCGCGGACGAGGAGGCACGGAGGACGCCATGGCAGATGCGGTGCTGTTCACGCTCGTTTTCGTCGGCTTTTTCGTGCTGCGGGGCATCGCGGCGACGATCTTTTTCTACTACATCATTCCCGCCGGCGACCGCTGTCCCAACTGTGACGCAGTAACGCTGCGCGTGCAGTCACCAGGCTGGAATCGCCTGGTCCCGGCCGTACGCACGAGCTGGTGCTACGAGTGCGACTGGCATGGGTTGCTACGACATGGTCCGCTCACGCCCGCTCCATCAACGGAGGCGCTGAGCAAGACACGCTGAACGTTCAGGCGATTGACGGACCAGCTCCGCGAGCAAGAAGCATCAGCCAATCGGGCCAGCTCCCACTCAACTCGAAGAAGTCCTCGTAGTAGGCGAGACCGGTGGACTCCAGCTCGTCCACGAGGACGCCAAGGGCATCCACATCGTAGATGGGTCCGAGTGCGACGAGGTCTCCTTCGACGCGAAATTCCGCGTCGGTGAGGCCGAGTCGCTCGTCGAGCGACGCGCGTGTGATGCCGGTGCGCTCATAGGCCTCACGCCGGAGAAAGAGTGTGGGGACACCCTGCGTCACTGGTAGTGGCATGGATCGCCTGTGTGATCGTGAAAGATACGACGCGCCTAGCGAGTGCCCATGATCAAGCGGTGAATCAGCACCGCGGCGCGCTCCGCGGCCATGGTGATCGAGTTGAGGTTCACGGATTCGTCCGGCGAGTGTGCGCCACGTCCTGAGACGCCGAGTCCGTCCATGCCTGTGGTGTATGGTGCAACGAATGAGACGTCGCCGGCGCCACGCGACTCTGGCGGGTCTCCTGCTACTGGACCATAGCCCAGCGAGCGACTGACCGCATCGAACTGCGCGAGTAATGCACCACCCGCTGCGGTCGGCGGCATGGCCGGGTAGCCGTCACGAAAAGTGATCTCCGCGCTGCTGCCCGCGAGATGCCGCGCGACGATGGCACGCATGGTTGCGCGTGCTGAATCCTTTTGCGACTCGCGCAGGAATCTGAGATCGCCGCTCACGAGCGTCGTCGGGGCAATGATGTTCGTCTTGCCAGACACCGCCATTGCACCCGATGAGTCGCGCTCGACGTTCGTGCCGCCGGCAATGATGCCAGGATTGAAGGTCAGCGTCGGATCGCCACCCAGTTCGCGCCGGAACGTATCGAGGATGCGCGCCGCCTCGTAGATCGCTCCGAATCCACCGCGCGAGAGCACCCCCGCCGAGTGTCCCTGCCGCGCCGTCACGCTCAACGTCCACGAGCTCGCGCCTCGGCGCGCAATCGACACTCGGCTCGCACTACCACCTTCGAAGGCCAGCGCAACATCGGTTCGCTTCGCCAGGTCGATGAGATCCCGTCGCGCGAGCTCACGTGGGGTGCCCACCGCCTCTTCGTCACCCGTCATGATCACGACGATCCGTGCGCCCTCCAGGCTCCCCGTTGCGTGCAGTGCACGCAGCGCCGCGATCATCGCGACATCGCCACCTTTCATGTCCGAGGTGCCGGCCCCACGCGCAATACTGTCGGTTCGCACGAAGCGCTGGCCGTCGCCTTCGAACACGGTGTCGAGATGTCCGATGAGCAGCAACCGCGGACCCCGCGTCCCGTGTCGTTCCGCGATGAGATGTCCACCACGCCGCATGCTGGACGGCATGTCCGTCATGCGCACCGCAAAGCCCAGCTCTGCCAGCTGCGCGCCGAACAATTCACCCACCTTGCGCACACCGGCTGCGTTCTGCGATCCGCTGGAGATGTTGACCGCACGCTCGAGAAGCGCGACGTCCGCTTCACGATGCGCGCGAACATAGTCGCGCATCTTTGCTTCTTCGGCAGACAGCGTCGTCGCACCAGCTGGCAGGCTTGGCGCGGGAGATGCCGGTGGCGATACCGGTGTCTGCAGCACGGGTACCGCGCTCCGGCATGCACCAACGAGTGCGATGCCTCCAACCACGAAAGCGGTACGAACGGAAACAAGCATTGTCATCCTGTGAGTGTCATCCTGATCGTGCGCTGTCATCCTGAGCGAAGCGAAGGATCTACACCTGCTGTTGGAAGCCCTGCACGTGCTGGTACGAACTTTCTGCGCCTGTTGCGAAGTCCCTGTCTCTGCTGTTGCGAAGTCCTTCACTGCTGCGCGAAGTCCTTGTCCCTTCTGTTGCGCTGCAGGGTCCACACCCGCGCTCGTGCCCCGAACTTACCGCCCGCACTATCTTTCGGCATGTCGTTTCCGCCATTCGAAGCCGAGTACGACGTGCTGGTCATCGGCGCAGGGCACGCCGGCACTGAAGCCGCCGTCGCCGCCGCTCGGCGAGGAGCCCGAACGGCGCTCGTGACGAGCGCGCTCGAGACCATCGGCCAGATGTCCTGCAATCCCGCCATTGGCGGAGTTGCCAAGGGCACCGTGGTACGTGAAGTGGATGCGCTGGGCGGTATCATGGCGCGCGCAACTGACTTGGCCATGCTCCAGTTCCGGATGTTGAACCGGAGCAAGGGACCGGCAGTCTGGGCACCACGCGCACAGTGCGACCGCGGACTCTACCGGCGCGCCGTGCGCACGCTCATCGAGGAGCATGCGCAGCTCGAAACAGTGCAGGGCACTGTCGCCCGCCTGCTGCTCGACGGCAATCAGGTGATCGGCATCGAGACGCTGGAAGGCCGGCGATTCGGTGCTCGCACGGTGGTCGTCACCACCGGCACGTTCCTGCGTGGACGGATCCATATCGGTACCACGACGTCCATCGCCGGAGGTCGTGCAGGAGAAACATCAACGACGCATCTCGCCGAGCAGCTCGATCGCGCCGGACTCGAAGTCGCGCGGTTCAAGACGGGCACTCCACCGCGCATCGATGGCCGTACAGTCGACAGGAGCGTACTCGACACCCAGGAGAGCGAGATCGAGCAGTTCGACTATACGTGGTCGCACTTCTGGCCGTCGGCGCGGCGCGATGCATTGGGCGCGACCCGGCACCCCGCACAGATGCCCTGCCTCATCACTTTCCTCGGCGCCGAGGGAAAGCAGATCATCGAGACGCACATTGGCGAGTCCGCGATGTACGGCGGCGCCATTGCGTCGCGCGGGCCGCGGTACTGCCCCTCCGTCGAGGACAAGATCGTCAAGTTTCCGGGGGCCGAGCGACACCAGCTCTTCCTCGAACCGGAGGGCCACGACACGCACGAGATGTACGTGAACGGTTTGTCGACCTCTCTGCCTGCACCGGTGCAGCTCGCAGTGTTGCATTCCGTGCCCGGCCTCGAGCGCGCACGCATGACGCGCGCGGGCTACGCGATCGAGTACGACTACTATCCACCCACGCAGCTCGACGCGACGCTCCAGGTGCGAGCGGTGCCGGGCCTGTTCTTCGCCGGACAGATCAACGGCACGACTGGCTATGAGGAAGCGGCGGGGCAGGGCGTCGTCGCAGGCGCGAACGCTGCAGCGCTGGCTCTTGAGCTTCCGCCGCTCATGTTGGGCCGCGAGAGCTCCTACATCGGCGTGCTGGTGGACGATCTCGTCACCAAGGGCGTGGATGAGCCGTATCGCCTCTTCACCTCACGCTCCGAATTTCGCCTCACGGTGCGGCAGGACAACGCACTGCGACGCCTGGCGCCCATCGGCCTCGCACTCGGCATGTATGATGAGCGCGAGCAGGCGGTCGTCGCACGTCGACTCGCTGCCGAGGATGACGCGCGTGCACTGGCTGAGGTGACGTCCATTCGTCCGGAGGAAGCGGCGCCGGTGCTCGATGCCGCTGGGAGTACTCCACTGGTTCATGCTGTTCGCGTCGCCGAGGTCGCTCGCCGACAGCATGTGTCACTTGGTGATCTCTTTCGCGTGCTTGGTATCGGAGCGGACCTGCCGTCTGATGCCGTGATCAGCACCGAGTTGGAGCTCAAGTATTCCGGCTATTTCGATCGCGAGCGCAGCCAGGCCGACAAGCTCCGTCGCATGGGCGCACTCACACTCGATAGCGCGCTACCCTACGGCGAGATGCTCTCACTGTCACTCGAGGCGCGCCAGAAGCTTGCTCGCCTGCAGCCGCGCACACTGGGACAGGCCGCAGGCGCTCCAGGTGTGAGTCCCACGGACATCCAGAATCTCGTCATCGAGATCGAGAAGCGTCGTCGTGCGCAGCCAACCGTGCGCGGGCGAACTCGGCGCAAGTCGTCCTGACCTGACACTCCCCCATGACGAGAACGGAACGGTTCCCGCATGGGGACGTCTAGTGACGCGTCGGGCATGGAGATGTGCAAGCGGCGCACGGGCACGACGTCTCCTACTCGCATGCAGGTGCAGAAGCCTGCGTCCGCTTGATGGCCTTATTGGTTTCAATATGCTACTAAATCCTCCATCCGTGAGATCTTCATGACTTCATTGGTTCGTTCGCGCCAGTTGCTCGCCGTAGCCGCCTTCGCGCTTGCGCCACTTGGCGTCGTCATCGGCCAGGCCATGCCCGTTCCGGCTCCGATGCGGCCCTCCCTGTCCACGTCCGGCCAGGGCGAGGCCAAGGTGACCCCTGACCGCGCGTCCGTCATGGTGAACGTGCAGACACGTGGGTTGACCGCTGCCGCAACCGCGTCCGAGAATGCCACACGCACGCGCGCCGTTCTCGAGGCGCTTGGCAAGCTCGGTCTCGCCAAGGATCAGCTCTCCACCGAGGGTTACAACGTCCATCCGGAGATGCGCTATGACAAGGACGGTGGTTCGCCTCGCGTTGCGGCCTATGTGGTGACCAATACCGTGCGTGCCGAAACGAAGCGGCCGGAGCAGGCGGGTGCGATTGTGGATGCGGCGTTGGTCGCGGGCGCGAACATGATCAACGGACTGACTTTTTATGCCTCGTCCATTGACGAAGCACGTCGCGAGGCGATCTCGGCAGCAGTTGCCAGTGCTCGTGCGGATGCGGAGGCAATGGCACGTGCGGCTGGCGGCACGTTAGGCGAGCTACTCGAGCTATCCACCGGTGGCCCTACGATTCCCCCGCGTCCGATGTACGACGTCTCGATGATGCGCGCGAAGGCAGCGCAAGAGGCCACCCCCGTGAATCCTGGGCAGCAGACGGTAACGGTATTCGTGACGGCACGATGGGGCTTCGTCAGTGGCCGCTAGCACGGCTCGAGCATCAACAACCACGAGCTTTGTACTGTCAGTAACCGCCAGGTCGAGCTCGGGCTCGGGCTAGGAATTCGAGCGAGAGCAAGAGCTCGGATCGGACTGCGCGCGCTGGCGCGCCTTCGGCTCAGCTTGGTCTCAGGATCGGGCGCAGGCCTGAGCCTGAGCAGGTGCCACGTGGAACATCACGATGGGGACGGCGAGCTTCGAGCTCGGTAACCACGAGATCAGGCTCAGGCTCCAGCCCAGGCTCCCTCAGGCTCCAGGCTCGCTGTTACTGACAGCTCGAAGCTCGTACTTGCTCGTGTGCCACGTGGCACACTCGGTTAGCTTGCGGAACGGAAATCACCCCATTCCAGTCCGAGCAACCGTGGCCCGCGTCATCGCGATCGCAAACCAGAAAGGCGGCGTCGGCAAGACGACCACCGCCGTCAATCTCGCCGCCAGCCTCGCCGTCGCCGAACGTCGCACGCTGCTCATTGATGGCGATCCCCAAGGAAATGCCACCAGCGGCGTCGGCGTTGAGCGAGGAAGCTTCGACGCCACTACCTACGACGTCCTGCTGGGCAACTCGACCATAGCCCAAGCCAGGAAGCGCGAAATCCAGTTCAGCCGCCTCGACGTCCTCCCCGCCACACCGGATCTCGCCGGCGCAGAGATTGAACTGGTCAACGCCCCCGCGCGCGAAAGTCGCATGCGCAATGCAGTCACGCAGGTGCGCGGCGACTATGACTTCATCCTCATCGACTGTCCGCCGTCGCTCGGACTCATTACGCTGAACATGCTCGCCGCGGCGGATACGCTACTCATCCCGCTCCAGTGCGAGTACTACGCGCTGGAAGGGTTGAGCCAGCTCCTCAACACCGTCCACCTCATCCAACACGGTGTCAACCCATCACTCGGCATCGCCGGCGTCCTCCTCACCATGTACGACGCTCGGCTCAATCTGTCCCGCCAGGTGGCAACCGATGCGCGCGATTACTTCGGCTCGCAGGTATTCGATACGGTCGTCCCGCGCAACGTCCGGCTCGCAGAAGCACCGAGCTTCGGGAAGCCCATCGTACTCTACGACGTCCAGAGCGTCGGCGCACAGGCGTACATGGCCGTGGCGCATGAGCTCATTGCACGCGAAGCAAAAGTCGCCCTCCAATCAGTTGCGGCTGTTGCCGAAAACCGGCCAGAGGAGAGGTCATGAGCGCCGACACCCCCCGCCGGCTGGGTCGCGGACTGGAAGCCCTGATCTCCACCGCAAAGTCCCAACGAGAGACGCCACCGCCGACCGGCGGCGCCGGACAGCCGTCAACCGAGCTCCAGACCGTCCGCATCGCCGACATCGCCCCAAATCACTTTCAGCCACGACGGGTGTTCACCGAGCCCGAACTCGCCGAGCTCGAAGCGTCGATCCGCGCAAGCGGGTTGCTCCAGCCCATTACGGTCCGCGCACGCCAAGGTGGATGGGAACTCGTCGCCGGCGAACGCCGCCTCCGCGCAGCAACCCGACTCGGCTGGACTGAAATTCCGGCCATCGTGCGCGATTTCGATGACCGCGCCATGCTCACGCTCGCACTCGTCGAGAATCTCCAGCGTACCGACCTCAACGCTCTCGAGGAAGCCGAAGGCTACCAGCGCCTCATCGATGAGTTCGGCCTGACGCAGCTTCAAGTCGCAGACGCCGTCGGCAAGGACCGCACAACCATAACAAACCTCCTCCGCGTACTCGCCCTGCCACACCCAGTGAGGCAACTCGTTGAGCGCAGCCAGATCACCGCTGGCCACGCCCGAGCACTGCTCGCCGTGAAAGACGAACGCCGCCAGCTCGAGTTGGCCAACGAAATCGTCGCTCGACAACTCTCAGTACGAGACGTGGAAGCCCGCGCACGGGAAATACAGGGCCTTGACGCAACTTCAAAGCGTGTGTTACGCGCCACCACTGCGACATCGACCAGCCCAGATCCCGCTGTCCGACGGATCGAGGAGCAACTCCGCCGACGCCTCCAAACGGATGTTTCCGTGCAGGCGCTCGGAAATGAACGCGGTGTCGTTCGCATCTCCTTCTACAGCCACGACGATCTTGACCGAGTGCTCGATCTCATCGTTGGCAAGGTCCGGTCTGATTTTGACTGAATAGAGCAAACGCTTGTCCCAATGGTGGTTTGTCCACACTAGTGTAAGCTGCTTTCCCGCAACGTCTTGGGTACCGTGAAATGTCCGCAATGCGCTCGTTGTCCACAGCTTTCCACATTGGCGCGCTTCTTCTCGTCGTAGCCTGCACGAGCGGGGAGCCAGCTGTCAGCGATACCGCTGCCGCCAAGCCTGAGAGTTCGTTTCGGGTCGCGCTGCTGACCCCCGGACCCATCAGTGACCAATCCTGGAATGGCGGGGCATACCAGGGCCTCATGCGGATCAAGGACAGTCTCAATGCCACTGTCAGCCACATTCAGACCAAGACGCCCGCGGAATTCGAGGAGCAGTTTCGCCAGTACGGGTCGCAGGGCTACGATCTTGTCTTCGGACACGGCTACGAGTTCCAGGACGCCGCCAAACGGGTGGGACCTGATTTCCCGAAGACCATCTTCGTCACCACCTCCAGCTCGACGAGTGGCGCCAACGTCGCGGGCATCGAGTTCGGGTTTGCCGATGCCTCGTATCTCGCCGGTATGCTCGCCGGTTCCCTCACCAAGTCCAACGTCCTCGGCGCCATTGGCGGGACCGAGCTGCCACCGGTGAAGGAAAGCTTCGCCGC
Source organism: Gemmatimonadaceae bacterium (assembly GCA_031407575.1). Taxonomy (GTDB): domain Bacteria; phylum Gemmatimonadota; class Gemmatimonadetes; order Gemmatimonadales; family Gemmatimonadaceae; genus AG11. The sequence continues at coordinate 52,663 of JANOIJ010000076.1, forward strand.
GTTTGAGGAAGGGGCAAAGTCCGTGAACCCCACGGTCCGCGTGCTCCTTTCGTACATCGGCAACTGGGAAGATGTCAGCGCTGGTAAGGAACAGGCCCTGGCACAGATTGGGCGCGGTGCCGACGTCATCTTCCAGAACGCGGACAACGCGGGCCTTGGCGTCTTCCAGGCCGCACGCGAAACGAAGAAGGCACTGGTCGTCGGTTCCAACTCCAACCAGAATGCGGTCGCGCCCGAGGTCACGATCGGGAGCGTCGTTATCGACTTGCCACACGCGTTTCTCACCGTCGCGCGCGAGGTCCAGGAGAAGCGCTTCACACCACGCGTTATCAAGCTCGGCGCCGCGAGCAGTGTCGTGACGCTCGTCCTCAATCCCGCACTCGAGGCGCGCGTCTCCGCGGCGACGCTCCGTGCAGTCGATTCCATGAGCACCGAGATGCGCGCTGACCGCTTCTCGCCGCGCGCGGCGAGGAAGTAGCGAATGACGCAAGCCGGAGAGCAGGGAGTTCCGCTCGGCACCATTGCGGGTCACCTGGATGCGCTGCTTCGAACGGCCGATGTGCCGGACTACCCCGGCGCCGTGAACGGTGTCCAGGTCGAGAACCGCGCCGTCATCACGCGCGTCGCCGTTGCTGTCGATGCATCCCTGCGCACGATCAGCGGTGCCGTTGCTTCCGGCGCCAACCTGCTCGTCGTGCACCACGGTTTGTTCTGGTCCGGTGTCCAGCCGCTTCGTGGTCGCGTGTACGAGCGCTTCCAGCTGCTCTTCGCGCATGACGTTGCGGTATACAGCTCGCACCTGCCTCTGGACTTGCACCCGAAGCTCGGCAACAACGCATTGCTGGCTCGCGCGCTTGGGCTGGACCCCACGGAATCGTTCGCGCGCTATCAATCCATCAGTGTAGGCGTAATGGGCAACGCTGACATGGACACCGCGTCACTCGCAGCACGCGCCGCCGAGTTGGCGCGTGCGGACGGCGGAGCGCTCGTCACGGTTGGCGTCACGTCCGACCGGCGCACCCGGCGCTGGGCACTCTGCACCGGTGCCGGTGCCTCGAGCGACACGTTGCGCGAGGCCGCAGCCGCCGGCGTCGACACGCTCATCGTTGGTGAGGGACCGCACCACACTGCCGTCGAGGCTGAAGAGCTGGGCATCGCTGTGCTGTACGCTGGTCACTATGCCACCGAGACGCTTGGCGTGCGCGCCCTGGGCGCGGAGCTCGAGCGTGAGTTCGCGCTGCCGTGGACTTTCATCGCTGCTCCAACCGGACTGTGAGCGGCCCGCCGGCGCTCGAGCTGGCGCACGTCAGCAAGACCTACGGCGCAGTCGTCGCGCTCGATGACGCGTCACTGCTCGTCCGCCCCGGAACCATCCACGCCGTGCTTGGCGAAAACGGCGCGGGTAAGACGACCCTCATGCGCGTGGCGTACGGCATGGTACGCCCCGATAGTGGAACCGTCCGGGTCGCAGGGCGCGACGCGCGAATGTCGTCTCCACAATCAGCGATTGCCGCCGGCATCGGGATGGTGCACCAGCACTTCACCCTGGTTCCCGCCATGACCGTACAGGAGAACCTCGCGCTTGGTGGGCACGGGCGTCTCCGTTCGCGAGACATGGCTGCCCGCGTGCGTGACATCGCCGAGCGTACCGGGTTCGCACTGGATCCGTCGGCGCTGGTGGATTCACTGCCGATAGGCGCCCAACAGCGCGTGGAAATCACCAAGGCACTCGTGCGCAACGCCACGCTGCTCATTCTCGACGAGCCCACCGCAGTGCTGGCGCCATCGGAAGTGGACGACCTGCTCGCGTGGCTGCGCCGCTATGTCGCCGCAGGTCACGCTGCTGTGCTCATCACGCACAAGTTGCGGGAGGCACTCGCCGTCGCGGATGACGTCACAGTCCTGCGCCGAGGTCGAGTGGTATTTGCCGGTGTCGCGCACGGCCTGTCGCTGGATTCGATCACCGAGGCGATGATCGGTTCGGCGCGTGACCAAGCGCAGAGCGGCACGCCACCGCCCAGTCCCACGTTCGGCGACGACGTGGTGTTCGGGGCAACGGACATCTCAGTCGCCGACCACGATGGACGATTGCGGGTACGTGGTGCGTCGTTCGTGGTGCGACGGGGCGAGATGCTGAGCATCGCGGCCGTGGAAGGAGCGGGGCAACGCGAACTGCTGCGCGCCCTCGCTGGCCGCTATGCCGTTGTCGACGGCACCCTCGCGCGGCCGGCGGTCGTCGGGTTCGTGCCGGAGGACCGACACACCGATGCCGTGCTCCTGGATCGCTCGCTCACCGAGAACGTCGCCCTTCGTGGTGCTGGCGCGCGGAGCGGCGTGATTGACTGGGCGTCGATGCGCACACGCACCCAGGAGTTGCTTGCGTCGTTCGACGTGCGCTCCGCGGGAATTGAGGCACCGATGCGGTCGCTCTCTGGAGGCAATCAGCAGAAGCTCATTCTCGCGCGTGAGCTGTCCTCAGTGCTCGACGAGCCCGCGCCCAGCGCCCTCGTCGTCGAGAATCCCACACGGGGACTCGATGTCCGCGCTGCTGCGACGGTACATCAACGCTTGCGCGAAGCGTGCGCGCGTGGGGCGGCTGTCGTCGTCTATTCGAGCGATCTCGATGAGGCGCTCAGCTTGTCCTCGCGCGTGCTCGTGATGTATGCCGGCACGGTTCGCGAACTCCCCTCGAGCGATCGCGACGCGATTGGTCGCGCGATACTCGGCTCCAGCGCCTTGTCGCCCTGAGCGAGCATGATTGGCACCATACGGCCCCTTCGGAGGTTGGCGTGGTTCGCGTCGAGATTCTCAGCGCTGCGAGTGGCGCGCGATGTGGTGACCACGATTTGGTGACGATGACGCTGATATCGCCGATCCGTTCCGAGTGCGCGCGCACGCTAGTGCGCACGGAGCTCATCGGCCTTTGTCGGCTTCAAATCGACTCGTGTCGCTGTTCGTGAAATCGCGCGCCACTCACCTCACAAGGATCTGGACGCCGGCTTTCCGATTGCACTCAGGCCCTGGTGCTCCAAATGCCAGTATTGCGGTCTACGCCCGTAACCGCCGAATAGCCGCGAGGCCAATCGCGGGGCCGAGTGCCAGGGCAGGAAACGCGAATCGCCAGCCAACCACGTTGACGATCTGTGGCACCAGCTGGATCGTGATCGTGGTGACGAGAAAGCCCAATGACGTCTGAAGGGTGAGCGCCGTACCAATCGCATGTTGTGGCACCACGCGTGTGACGAGCGTGGAAAACTGCGCGCTATCCGCGATGACGGACACGCTCCACACGAGGAGCAACGGTATCAGCAACAACCCCGGCGCGCCGAATACCAACGGCGTCAGCATCGCACAGCACCCACTCACGATCATCGCAGCCACCACCAGACGTACCGGTCCCACGCGATCCGCCATGGCGCCGCCGAGCACACAGCCTGCTGCGCCTGCTGCTATGACGATGAAGGAGAGCACACCAACCCACCCGGCTGACGACGATGCGCTCTCTCCTCGCGCCAGTGCGCTCGCGGCGAGAAACGCGGGGAGCCAGATCCAGCAGGCGTACAGTTCCAGCATGTGGCCGCAGTATCCGCCAAGCACCTGTCGGTACTGCCGGTCCCGCAGGACGACCCCCACGAGGGCGAACGTGAACGGGCGTCGCGGAAAGGGGGTCGGTCCGTCGCGATAGCCAACGCCCACGATCAGTGCGGCAAGCAGTGCGGCGGCCGACGCGCAGAGAACCACTGGCGCGACACCGGCACCGGGAATGGCGTGGACCAAATACGGTGTCGCCTTGCCGATCGTGAGCGCGCCAACCACCGCTCCAATCGCCAACCCTCGACGTTCGCGAAACCATGTGGCCGTCATCTTCATGGCTGGTGGATAGACACCAGCCAAGCAGACGCCCGTGAGCATCCGGCTCACGAGTGCCCATTCATAGTTCGGCGCCACGAGCAGCGCGGCGTTCACGACGGCGGCAGCGATGGCCGCGCCCGCGAAGTACCAGCGCGACGGCAGCGTGTCGGCCAGGTTGAGGACCGCTGCCAGCGCCGTCCCCAGCACGAACCCCAGCTGGACCACAGTGCTCAACCACCCCGCCTCGGCAGGCGACAGGCTCCATCGATCCGCCAGTTGCGGGGCGACGGCATTCGCCGCGAACCACACCGACATCCCGAGTAGTTCGGCAAGCGCGATGAGCGCGAGCATGCGCCAGGCAGCGCCTTCCGCTACCGTCGCCGGTGCGCGCCGAGCAGTTTCAGCAGTCTCGTGCATCGGGCAGCAAGTGTACACGCCTCACTCGCACCGCGCCTCCCATTCACCATGTCGCTGCTCAGGCCCACCCTCTATATCGTCGCTGCCCTAGCTGCTCTGGTGCTCCTGACGGCGGCACTGCTGCTGACTGGAGGCTTCCCCGTGGGCAGCGCGCTAGTGGCGTTGTGGAGCGGTTCTGTGGGGTCGTGGTACGCATTGACGTCGGCAACGTTGGTGCGCGCGGTGCCGCTGATGCTCGCCGGCGGTGCCGTTGCGGTGGCGTTCCGCGCTGGGGTCTTCAACATCGGCGCGGAAGGACAGCTGCTCGCCGGCGCCGCGGCCGCTACTGCCGTAGCCCTCGCACTGCCGGCAGGCGGGCCGGTGACGACAATCGCCTCACTGGCTGCTGGTGCACTCGCCGGCGGCGCGTGGGCGGGTATCGCCGCGCTGCTTCGCGCGCGCTTCGGCGTGCTCGAGGTGATCAGCACCATCATGCTGAACTTCGTCGCGCTGCATGCCGTTTCTTTTCTCGTACGGGGCCCTCTCCAGGAGCCCACGCGCATTTATCCACAGACACCCACACTGGCCGATGGCGTCATCCTCGCGCGTATTCCCGGCGCCGGCCGGCTGCATGTCGGCCTGCTGCTGGCACTCGCGCTCCTCGCCGCTGGCGGCTGGATGTTTCGGCACACCGCGGCGGGATTTCGTCTTCTCGCCACTGGCGACGCGCCCTCCGCCGCCGAGAGTGCCGGCCAGATTGACGTCCGCCGAACGACCATGCTTGCATTCCTGTGCAGTGGTGCCCTCGCCGGCTTGGCCGGCGCCGTTGAGGTGCTCGGCGTGACCTACGCGCTCTACGAGAACATCTCGCCGGGGTACGGTTACACGGCAATCGCGGTGGCGTTGCTCGCCGGGCTCGATCCGTGGCGCGTCGTGCTGTCGGCTACGCTGTTCGCCGGCCTCGAGGCCGGCGCTGGTGCCATGCAGCGCGACGCCAACGTCCCCTCCACGCTCGTCTCGGTGATCGAAGCCGTGCTGATACTCGCCGTCGTTGCCGCACAGGCATTGCGGTGGCGCGCTGTCCCCGCGCCCGTGCGCGCGGTGTCGAAGGCACCCGCATGAGCGATGTCCTCGAGCCCTTCCTAGCCGCCACGGTGCGGACGGCCACACCGCTCGCGTTAGCCGCACTCGGGGAGCTGCTCGTGGAGCGGGCTGGCCTGATCAACATCGGGCTCGAGGGCGCTATTCTCGCCGGAGCGTTCGGTTCCCTGGTCGGCGCCACGGCGGGTGGTGTGCTGTGGGGCTATGCGGGCGCTATTGCGGGCGGCGTCCTCGTCGCCATGCTGTTCGCCGTGTTCGTGATCTGGCTCAAGGCAGACCAGATCATCACCGGAACCGCGCTCACGTTGCTCAGTGTTGGCGCGACGGGAACACTCTATCGCGCGATGTACGGCAGCTCGGGCGCTGCGCTCAGCGCGCCAAGCAGCGCCCCCGTTGCCCTCCCGTGGCTGAGCAGCATTCCCGTTGTGGGGCCGGCGCTCTTCACGCAGCCACCGACTACGTACGTCGCGTATGTGTGCGTCCCCCTCATCGCGTGGTGGATCATGGGAACCCACGCGGGCCTGGCGCTGCGGGCCATCGGTGAGCGGCCGGAAGCCGCGGAGACTGCTGGGGTTCGCGTCACATGGGTTCGTACGCTCGCCGTGCTGGCCGGCGGTGTGCTTGGTGGGCTCGCGGGCGGCACGCTCGTGCTCGCACAAGCCGGCACCTTTGCGGAAGGCATGTCCGCGGGACGCGGATTCATCGCGATTGCCATTGTCGTCCTCGGACGCTGGCACCCGGTGGGTGTCGCGCTTGCGGCATGCGTCTTTGGCGCGGCGAGTGCGTTGCAGTTCGCCTTCCAGGCCATGGGCTGGCAGATCCCGTATCAGCTCTTTCTCGTGGTGCCGTACGTGCTCACGCTGGCGGGACTCGCAGGCGCCGTGACACGGACGCGAGCGCCGGCAGCACTGGGCAAGGCGCTCTGAGTGCGACTTATCCGCAGCGCGTGAGCCCGCTCTTCCAGCGGATACGCCACTTGCCCGCGCCAACGCGCTCCAGCAGCACGTACGCGACGCCTGCATCGCTGTCGTGCGCGACCACCAGCATGGGTCGGTTGGCAATCGTCACTGCGCCAATCACCTCTGGCGTCGTTGACATTTCCTCCATCCCGTGCGTGCGCTCGGCGTACACCAGGCGGTAGGGACCCGACGTCGCGCCACTGTCACGCTCCGCGATGAGCAGCGTCTGCTCCTGGAGTGGATTGGCTTCCTGGTTCACCTTGCGGAAGAGATGCGCTACGAGCGCCTGCACACCTGGCGCTGCCTGGAAGCGTCGCATGTCGTGCGCGGTGAATCGAAGTCCCTGAAAGGACGGCGCGGACATCGCGGTCACTGCCGATGCGAGACGCGAAGCCTCTGCGGCAAGGAGCGAACTGTCTCGCGAAGACAGCAAGTCCACCGAATCCAGCGCGAGCGGTTGCACCTGATCGGTGACGAAGCCTACTGACCACGTGCTCGCAGCATCCCCTTCAACCGCGCGCAACGGCCAGACACGGCACTCGGCATCCATTGAATCCGGCGGAGTGCCAAGTCGTGCACCGAATCGCTCCCCGCCGCGGCCTACCAGTGTCGCTTCGGCGGCGCGCTCGGCCAGGCTCTCCAACGTGTCGGCAGCCACGCTGTCGTCGTCGGTGGGCAGGAGCACGATCGCCTCGTCACGGGTCTCCCCTTGTACGAGCAGCACAGGACCAGCAGCGGAGTCCCAACCAGATCCCGCCTTGCGTGCGGCAACGGATGTCGCCGCACTCTCGGGTTGCACCGCCGATGAGTCTGTGTGTGATGGCGTGGCGCTACGCTCGCAGCCGGCCACCGAGGCGAGGACGACCAGTGTGGTCATGGATGACGCGGTAACTCGAATCAGGCGGCAGGTCAGCATGCGCGGTAATTTGGGGCGTCGGTGGGTGCCGTCAATCACAACAGGAGAGAACGTGGATGCCTGAGTCTGATCCGCAGATCATCGCGTCGCCCGCAACGACCGTGGTCCAGCGTGCTCCTGTGCGGGAACGCGCCAGCTGGGTGCTCTATGATTTCGCGAACACCATCTTCTCGATGAATGTCGCGACGCTCTACTTCTCCGTGTGGCTGATCAGCGATCTCGGCGCATCGAGCATGTTGTACGCGCTCGGAAACGGCGTCTCGTCCCTCCTGGTTGTGTTGTCCGTTCCACTCCTCGGCGCCATCTCCGATGCCACTCGGCGCCGGAAGCCGTGGGTCGTCGGTTTTACCATTGCCTCGTGTCTCGCGTGCGCCGCCATCGGCATTTTTGGGCAGACGACTGTGCCCCTGATGGGCGCTGAGGTGCTCGGTGGCACTCCGGTAACTGGATGGATTCCATCGCTGGGCACGCTCGGGTGGGTGATGCTCGCGTTCATCGTGGCGAACTACACGTATCAGGCAGCGCAACCGTTCTACAACGCGATGATGCCCGATCTCGTGCCGGCCGAGGAGCATGGACGGCTCTCTGGTATCGGGACGGCGGTTGGCTACATCGGCACCATCGTGGGACTGTTGCTCATCTTCCCGTTCTTTGGGGGCGAGGTGCCGCTCCTTGGTGCCTTGCCCACCGGTTTCGTGGATTCGCTGCGCACGCTGGTGCCGTTCACCAGCCACGCGGGTCGAGTGTCCACGTTCGTGCCAACCGGCATGTTGTTCCTGTTGTTCTCGTTGCCGCTCTTCCTGTTTTGCCGCGATCATTTTCCGCGTCCGCAGAAGACGCGCGTCGCCTGGCGCCAGGCGTTTCGCGATGTGGCTCAGACGCTTCGCGACGCCCGTCGCTATCCCGGCGTACTGACCTTCATCCTGGCGTCGTTCCTCTACCAGGATGCCATAGGCACCATCGTCTCGTTCATGGCGATCTACGCGGTCAAGGCCATGGGCTTCGCGGATGGCACCGAGACGACGTTGTTTCTCGTCCTCACCATTCCGGCGATATTCGGCAGCTACGCTGCGGGCCGCCTGGTGGACCGCGTCGGCGCCAAGCGCACCATCGTGATCACCATTGTGGTCTGGATCGTACTTCTGATCGCCATGGTGCTGGCCCCGACGCAGGCAGCGTTCTGGGGCGTGGGCCTCGCGATCGGATTGATCTTCGGCGCGGTGCCCACTGCGGAACGGCCACTGTTGCTCTCGCTCATTCCGGCGGCAGAGGCCGGTCGCTTCTTCAGTCTCATGCTTCTCTCGTCGCGGGCCGCTGCGGTGGCCGGCCCCTTCGTGTGGAGCATCACCGTAGATGTCCTGGAGCCTCGCCAGGGCACAGGGGTGGCATACCGCGCCGCAGTGATCACGGTCGCGCTCATGTTCGCCGCGTCGCTCGTTCTGCTCCGCCGCGTTCCAGCGCGAGTCCGTACGACGTCCGGCTGAGATGCTGTACGAGACACTGCGCGCCGCAGCTCGTGTCGCGCTGCATTGGTACTACTCGGACGTCGTGGTGCAGGGCCGAGGACGCATTCCAGCACATGGCGCCGTGCTGGTCACGGCGAATCATCCCAACGCACTCGTTGACGCGCTGCTCGTCGGCACAACGGTAGATCGACGCGTGTTGCTCACCGCCAAGGCGACGCTATTCGCAAACCCCGCGCTGTCCATGTTGCTCTCGGCGGTTGGTGTCGTTCCACTCCGGCGCGCCAAGGACGAAGCGTCAGCAGGTCAGTCGCGAAACGAATTGGCATTCCAGCGAGTCACCGACGCCCTGAGACGAGAGGGCGTCGTGCTCATTTTCCCCGAAGGCATCAGTCACGACGAACCAGCTCTTGCCCCGATCAAGACAGGCGCCGCGCGGATGGCGTTGGAGGCGCGCGATGCGGGCGTTCGTGGTCTGCGCGTGCTTCCCGTCGGGCTGGTGTTCGAGGAAAAAGAGCGGCCACGGAGCCGCGTGTTGGTTCGCGTCGGCGAGCCGTTGGACGTCGATGCCTGGAGTGCCGAACATCCGTCTGCTGACGCCGCACACCTCACTCACGAGATTAACGCGAAGTTGCGAGAAGTAACCCTCAACTTTGCGACGTCGGAGCGTGCACGACGTGCCGTGCGCCTGGCCGCAACACTGGCCGCCATCGCGAGCGAGCCGTCTGACCTGGGGGATGAATCGGCATTCGCGCTCGAGACGGACATCGCCGCACGCGTCGAACGCGCAACCACTGCTCTGAAAGGTGCATCACCAGCGCTCGGCGATGCGGTGGACCGTCTCATTGCGCGACTTGCGGCGCTTGAGGAGCTTCTTCGCGTGCGCGGAGCCAGCTTGTCCGACGCGAGGATCTCGTTGCGCAAACGGCATGGTCTGCGATTCGTGGCGCGCGAAAGCATCCTTGTATCGCTCGCGCTTCCCGTCGCAGTGCTCGGTCGAGCCATGCATTGGCTTCCAATCCAGCTGGCTCGCCGACTTGCAGTGCGCTCGCTTCACCACGACTCGTCGAAGGATCAACCTGCCATGCGCACCATCATACTGGGGCTGGGTTTCGTATTGGCGTGGTACGGCATGCAGGCCGCACTGGTTGCCGCATGGCTTGGCATCGTCTCGGCGATGCTGTGGCTCGCCGTCATTTTTGTGGCCGCTCGCGTGGATCTCATGCTCGTCGATCGTATGCATCGCGCATGGCGCCGGGCACGAACGTACCTGGCCCTTCGGGGCGATGCACAGCTCCGTTCACAACTGCTCACGGAGATCGATGAGTTGTTGGCGGATGCGCTTTCGCTCGAGCGGCGGCTGCTGGAGTCGCCAGCCTAGCGTCGCGGTGGCGGCAGATAGGGACCTCCCAGGTCCCAATGCCATGCTTCGCGCCGAATACCAGTGCGCGGATCCTTGAGCGGTTTGTACCGCAGCCGCTCCGCTGGAATGCCTGCGTCCGCACCATAGGCGAGCAACTGTGCCTTGTCCGTGGAGACGAGATGTGCCATCGGACGGCCCTTCCACACGTGACGGTGCAACCAGAGACCGCCATCCATCGCGTGAATCATCCCTTCTCGCCTGCGCACGAATTCCCGATAGCGCGGCAGCCCCGATGTCTTGCCTACTGACACGCCGGAACACCTTCCGATTGCGCGGGCACAGGCACGGGCGAAACGGGTCCGGCAAAAATGACGCATTGCAGCGGATACGAGAGCGGATGCGTCGCCGTCGCAATCCACCCGCCAGAAAGTGGAACCACGATTGTGATGATTACGCCGGGCGACGGACGAAATTTGAGAGCGGCTGTATCGCTCGAGTACTTCGTCGAATCGTAGAAGATGGCCTCTTCTGCCACGGCGAGATTGCGCAGATCGCTACGGAGCGCCGCGGCGTTTGCTTTACCCTTGGTGTTCTGGAACTTCGGAATCGCGATCGCGGCAAGGATGCCTATGATCACGACGACGATGAGCAATTCGATGAGGGTGAATCCGGCGCGCGTACGCGGCATGATGGTTGTCCAGAAGCTGGCCGTGAGGAGCACAGCAGGAAGTCACAAAGGTGGTGGGTGTGTGCCTCCCAAAGCAAGCTCGGTGCCCAGTGATGGCATGCGTGCTAACTCGTTGCCCTACAGTAATATAACCTCGCTGGAACAAACAAAGGGCGGCTCTTTCGCCCATTCGATCTGCCCGAAAGAGCGCACTCTGCAATACCATTGCTAGTCCACGCTAGTGCTTCGTGTCCACCCAATTGCGGCCTGTTCCCACATCGACCAGGAGTGGAACTGAGAGCGTTGCCGCGTGCTCCATTTCGTCCTTGACCAGCGCCGTCACGGTCTCGATTTCCTCGTCCGGAACCTCAAAGACGAGTTCGTCGTGCACTTGAAGCAGCATGCGTCCACCTAGATCTTCCGCCAGAAGTCGGTGATGGATTCGGATCATGGCAATCTTGATGAGATCGGCTGCTGAACCCTGAATGGGAGAGTTGGCTGCCGTCCGCTCGCCGAATGCACGGATGTTGAAGTTTCGATCGCGCAATTCAGGAATGTACCGGCGCCGCTTGAAGATGGTCTCCACGTACCCGTGCTCGCGTGCGTACGCAACCATCGAGTCCAAGTACTCTCGCACCCCCTGGAAGCGTTCGAAGTAGCGTTCGATGAACTCCTTCGCTTCTGCGTTCGCAATCTTGAGCTGTCGGGAAAGGGCGTGCGCTCCCTGACCATAGATCGTGGCAAAGTTGATGGTCTTGGCACGTGCCCGCATCTCGGACGTGACGTCGGCCAGGGCAACATCAAAGATCAGCGCAGCTGTCTGCCGATGGATATCGCCACCAGACTTGAACGCCTGGACAAAGGCTGGGTCGGCGGACAGGTGAGCGAGCAGTCGTAGCTCGATCTGCGAATAGTCTGCGGCCAGCAGGAGGCATCCTTTCCGTGGAACAAACCCACGTCGGATGTCGCGCCCCAGCTCTCGCCGGATTGGAATGTTCTGGAGATTGGGGTCGCTCGATGACAGACGCCCGGTGGCCGCGACGGTCTGGTTGAACGAGGTGTGCAGTCGGCCGGTATGTGGGTTCACGAGCGCTGGCAGCGCATCGATATACGTGCTTTCCAGCTTGCTCAGCTCGCGATACTCCATCAGCAGCACCGGCAATTCGTGTCCCGCTTCTGCCAGCTCTTGGAGGACGCTCGCGTCCGTGGACAGGCCGGTCGCAGTGCGCTTGCTGGGAGGTAACGCTAACCGCTCGAACAACACCTCGCGCAACTGTGGATTCGAGTTGATGTTGAACACACCGCCTGCAGAGACGTAGATCTCCTGCTCCACACGCAGTCGCTCGCGTTCGAAGCGTTCCTTGAGTGACGCAAACCAGGGGCGATCGATCTCGATGCCTGCCCATTCCACGTCAGCCAGGACACCAACGAGCGGTATCTCGACGTCGCGATAGAGGTCGTATATCTGCTGCACCTCGAGTTGCGGTCGGAATCGCTCCTCGAGCTGCCACGTGACATCGACCCCTTCACACGAATAGTCACGCGCACAGTCCACAGGCACCACATCGAACGCGATGACCTGCTTACCCTTGCCGCACAGGTCTTCCTGGCTTGTGAGCTTGTGGTCGAGAAACTCCATGGCCAGCAAGTCGAGCCCGTGGGAGCGACGCCCAGGATCCAGGACGTAGCTCGACAGCATCGTGTCGGATATCAGTCCCCGCAGTGTCACGCCCTGCCGGCGCAGTACGAGAATATCGTGCTTGGCGTCCTGCGCCACCTTGGGCACCGTCGCGTCCTCGAGCAGGGCTCGCAATGGCGCCATCGCTGGATCATTGAGAGCCGGCAGATTCTTTGCCGGCTTCGAGCTCACCGCCAGCATTCGCGCAGCAATGCTCGCAGGCTCAACAGGTCGTACTGTCTTTCGTGCCCTCAGCTTGGCTCCCGCCTCGGTGTTTGGCGAATCACCCAGCAACAGGTCTCCCTGTGCTTCGTGTGTTGCACGAAGGTCCCGATGGAGCAAGGGCAGGTAGTAGGCATCTCCAGGGCCAACCGCAACCGAGATCCCAACCAGGTGGCTACGAAGCGCATCTGTCGGTTGCGGGTTGTCTGGCTCGCTGACCGTTTCTGCGCGGAGCGCGATGTACGGCGCAGAGCGCGCCTGTACGATCATTTGCTCCAGTGCTTCGATCGTATCGATGGTCGAGTAGTTCGCTGTCGGACGTGTGCTTTCCGATGCGGTCTGCGGCGCCCCCGGCGCTGGTACCGCTGTGACAGCCACGATGTCGCCCAGTGTCCTGGCGAGTGTATGAAACTCCAGTTCGACGAAGAGTTGCCGTAGCCTAACGTTGTCGGCATCACGGACGCGCATGTCGTCGAGCGTCAGGGAGAGCGGTAGATCCTCCTTGATCGTTACGAGCTCCTTCGACAATCGCGCCATCTCCATGTGCTCGATCAGTGCTTCCCGAGGACGTTTCTTCGTCAACGTTGGTGCAGCCGCGAGAATGGCTTCCAGGTCTCCGTATTCGGCGACCAGGTCACGCGCAGTCTTTTCCCCAACACCCTTCACACCGGGAATGTTGTCCGAGGAATCACCAACCATGGCCAGATAGTCCGTGACGCGGTCCGGCGGTACACCGAGTCGCTCAGACCCATTCTCTACCGAAACCCATTGCTCTTCCACACCAGCTGGACCGCCGCGTCCCGGATTCAGCAGCCAAATTCCTGGTCGAACGAGCTGCTGAAAATCCTTGTCACCAGAAACCACCACGACATTCATCCCCTGCTCAGCGCCCTGTCGAGCGAGGGTACCGATCACGTCATCCGCCTCGAATCCGGGCAATGTGATGATCGGTATCCGATAGGCCTCCAGCAGTTGGCCAATTCGCTCCATCCCGGTGTTGAAGTCGTTTTGAAGCTCTTCCGTGAGCTTCTCGCGCGTTGCCTTGTATGCCGGGTAGCGCTCATGACGGAAGCTCAATCCGGAGTCATGCACCCAACCGAGATATTCCGGCTTGTGCGTTGCGGCAAGTCGCTGGATGAAATTGCTGATGCCCCACGCAGCGGATGTGTTTTCCCCTCGTGCAGTCGTGAGGGGACGCGAAATGAGGGCGAAGAATGCACGATAAATCAGCGCGTAGCCGTCAACCAGGAATAGCCGTGGGCTACTTGGACGCGTGGCTGGCAAGGCACTCGACAATGTTGGATCAGTCACGGAAGGGCTGGATCAGGGAAGTCGGTGAATCATACCCCGAAAACAGCACCGCCTGCCACGGGGGCAGGCGGTAGCAGCATTCACACGCGTCAGATCAGCGATGACTACTCAGGCAACACGCTGCACGTTCGCGGCGTGAAGGCCTTTTGCACCCGCCTGAATCTCGAACTCTACTTCCTGCCCTTCGGCGAGTGTCTTGAATCCGTCCATCGTGATTGCGGAGAAGTGCACGAAAACGTCATCGCCACCTTCCTGCTCGATGAAGCCATACCCCTTGGCGTCATTGAACCACTTCACTTTCCCTCTGGCCATTGCGAGCTGCCTCCAACGAGGTGAATCGGTTCGACTTGCTGCTGGGCACGTCATACGACGTACGGGGCCTATATAGGAACCCCTTGATGGTTTGTCAAGAAATCGACCAATTCGCGACGTGACCCTGAATACCCGTCATTCACGCCCACTTCAGCAATGTTCCTGTCATGCTGCTTGCTACCACCTACTGAAACACGTTAGGTTCGCCACGTGGCGAAAGAGAACCTGGTAGGTCGGACGCTCGCGGGATACGCGCTGCGCGGTGAAGTGGGAGAGGGCGGAACATCCGCCGTCTTCCGCGCCGAGCACCCCGACCACGGCGTCGTGGCAGTGAAGGTCCTGCGTGAAAAACTCCGTCAGGACAAGACCGCTGTTGCTCGATTTGTTCGCGAAGCACGGTACGGCGAACGTGTCCAGCACCCCAATGTCGTGCAGACCATTGAGGTCGGTGAGGCAGGCCCTGGCTTGCACTTTCTTGCCATTGAGTGGGCATCCGGCGAGCTCCTCGAACGCTATGCCAAACAGCATGGTTCACTTCCAGTCGATGAAGTGGCCGCGATCATTCGCCAGATCGCGGATGCCGTGCATGCCGCACATGTCGTCGGCATCGTGCATCGCGACCTGAAGCCTGACAACGTGATGTACGACCCGGTCACTCGGCAGGTGAAGCTGCTTGATTTTGGAATCGCCACCGATACGGATATGGCTCCAGAGCAACGGCTCACACGCGCTGGTTTCTTCGTCGGTACGCTGATGTACGTTGCTCCTGAGGCACTGTCAGGTGAACTGGTTTCACCTGCAGCCGATCAGTACAGTCTCGCCACAATAGCATACTTGCTACTATCGGGATCCCTGCCGTTCACGGCAAAGACCCCTCGCGAGATGTTCTCCCAGCTGCTGTCACAGCCACCCATCCCGCTCAACGCAGCCCGACCCAACCTTCGGTTTCCCACCGCGGTCGAGCAAGTCATCATGCGTGGGCTCCACAAGGATCCTCGGCAACGCTACACCGATACGATCACGTTCGCGCGCGAGCTTGACGCCGCACTGGCCATCGTGGACGAGCCGGCAAAACCTGGTCTTCTGTCGCGCGTCAAGGACATGTTCAAGCTGTAGGCGTTTCCCTCACCTCCGACAGCGGTTCTGCTGGATCGCGCACCATGTCTGCTGGATTGACGGGTAGCCACACGGTGAACGTCGAACCACGACCCAGTTCGCTTTCGACGCCAATTTCACCGCCCAGAAGCCGTGCAAGGCGTCGCGAAATCGCCAGCCCAAGGCCGGTTCCTCGCTGCATCGAATCTCCACGAGGTCCGGCATTCACCTGTTCGAATTCATCAAAGATCCGTTCGAGGTCCGCGGCCGCGAGTCCAACTCCCGTATCGACGACCTGCAACGCAATCCAGGTTCCACTGCGCGGTACCTGCGTCAGCAGAAGTGTGTCATCAACCACTCGCGGGCTACTGACTCGGTGTGAGCCATCTGGTGCTGCTCCACCAATAAGTCGTGCCCGCACGCTGACGGTCCCAGTAAGGGTGTACTTCACCGCATTTCCAATCAGGTTGATGAGGATCTGACGAAGATGCGTTGGATCGGTTCGCACACGAGGCAGCGATGCACCAACACTCATGGAAAACGTGAGGTTCTTTTCGCTGACCAGTGATTCCAATTCACTCGCCACATTCAATACAAAAGGCCGCAAGACGATCGTTTCGGCATGCACTTCCAAGCGGCCAGCGGCGATCTTTGCGATGTCCAGCACCTGGTCCACCAGGTGCCGCAAGTGTGATGCAGACGCAGCAACTCGATCTACGGGTGGAACCTGTCGTGGTGACAGGTCTCCATAGAAACCGTCTCGCAAAAGCTCGACAAAACCCACGATTGCATTCAGTGGCGTACGTAGTTCGTGAGATACATTGGCAAGAAATTCACTCTTTGCAGTATTGGCGCGTTTCACATCACTGTAGAGGCGCTCCAGCTCGACAGATCGGCCAGCTGCCTGCAGTGCTCGACGCTGCTCACGAAGAAGCCCTAATGCGAGAAAAAGCACACCCAGCACCCCGAGTATCCACTGCGCCAATCGAAGGGTCTTGGTAGTGAGTGTATGAGTCGTCGTGACACTCCAGGTTCCGCCGCTTGGTAGCCGAACGCTCTGCTTCCCTTCCGAAAGCAACTGGACGTTTCCGCCTGGCTGTCCAAGAAATGCAACTGTGTCTACGCCCGAGAGCACCGTGAGTGTCAGCCTGGTATCCGATTGCAAACGATCCAGCCATTTTCGAAGTGCGGAGCCATCCAGGATCAGGCCAGTGACTTCGCCAGCATTTCCATCCATTGCTGACGAGGTGTACATCATGCCAATCGATGCATGTCCTTGCGGCCCTGGAGCCACGTTGATTGCAAATCCTCCGCTGGGTCGAATAGCCTGCATTCGCGCAATGGTTTCCGACGTGACCAGTCCACTACGGGAAGCATTGGGAACATCCAGAATCGTCTTTCCCATGGTGTCGATCGCCCATGCTCGCTGTAGTTCCGGCATGGCGATGAGCAATCGCTTGACCTTCTCATGCACTATCAGGCTATCTGTTGCGTCAGCTTCACCGATGACAAGGGCAATTCGTTCGAGCAATGTTGCTTGTGCTGCGATAAAGGATTCCGTCAGCAGTCCCGCCGCTTGTGCATCAAGATCTGCCTGATTTCGATTGGCCCGAAGAAGAGACTGATCAAGTAGCAATAGCCCACCGAGCAGAACAAGAAAAATCGCGCCGAGAAACCGCGATAGTAAACTGAGCCCCGCTCGTTCATCTGCTTCCTGACCGATCAATTGTTCCCTCTCGAGAATTTCATTGCTACCTCAAGCGTCCATGTCTCAGATCACTCGCCTGCTTGCCCTGCTCGCTGAACGCTCTGCTCGGCGAGGTCATTTCACGTTGGCATCTGGACGCCAATCCACCTTATACATCGATGCACGACTGACCACAATGAGCCCGGAAGGTCTTGCGCTGATTGGGCCATTGGGCCTCCATGCACTACACACATCCGGTTGGGATATAGATGCGGTTGGTGGATTGACTCTCGGTGCAGATCCCATGGCCTATGCTATTGCATACGCCTCCGCAGGAACAACAAGACCCCTGCGCGCTTTTACCGTGCGCAAGGAAGCCAAGGTACATGGAACAGGCCGATTGATCGAAGGCCCGTTTCAGGAAGGCGATCGTGTCGCTGTGATCGAGGACGTTATTACCACCGGGGGCTCTGCACTTCGTGCTGCGACGGCCATTCAAGCGGCCGGAGGAACCGTGGCTGGGATTCTTGCGCTCGTCGACCGTGAAGAGGGAGGACAGGAAGCACTTCTGGCTGCGGGTTACCCCGTAATTGCGTTGGCAAATGTCACTGCCATCACTGCACTACTTCCCGTGGCTTGATCGATTGCCGCAATGGCTGATCCGGTCGATTGACTATTCGCTTCCATCCTGGCGGTGCAGAGAGCGGTCGCAGCTCCCGCAAGGCAGGTACATATGGGACAACCAGGTCGGCTCTGAACCGTTCGAACATGCCCGGTCCGTCGTAGCGTGCACGGAATTCCGTTGCAGTTATGGTGAGCACCGAACGAATATGTCTTCCAAAACTCTGCGGCGAACTGTAATCGAGGTGATTGGCAACATTTGCAATCGAAAAACCCGCATTCTCGAATAGACGTGCAGCACGAACGAGACGCGCCGTTGTCAGATACTCTTTTGGCGCAGGTACGCCGGCGCGAAAAAATCGACTCATCAGTGTGCTTGGAAGGATACCAAAGTGACGGGCTAGCAAGCGTACACTGCTGATCCGTGGAGCACATGTGAACAGGGTCTCAAAGAACGTCCAGCAATCTTCCGGCGCACCCGCGAGATCTATTGCCAGCTGACATAAGGCTGCTCGCTGCCCATTGTCACCGGTATCAGCCATCAGGGCGCTACGAAGTTCTCGCCATCCGGTAGCGAGGCGTACATCGACCAAACGCCGAATACCACTTTGGCCCAGTGCAAGAACTGCATGTGGTGTCCGTGTCTCTAGCTCACTGAGCAATGCGACTGCCGGTACGCGAGGGAATTCTCGCACCAGAGACGCCATACGAGATATCAGGGGTCCAGCACAGCTGACAGATACCAAAACTGCATGGATTTGCCGTGATTTGAGCTCATGAATCAAGTCCTCCACGCTTTCACGATGTAGTGCGTGATAGTATCCCTCACCAACAGCATCTACTCGAGGCCGTTCTGCTGGAGTGAGTAAGGTGGCAATCGGCGGAAGGTCAGCATCATTCGTAGGACGAGACACGGTCTACCTCCCTGGAAGCAGTCTTCACAGTGGGAGAATGCCACATCGCATCCTCTGGCCGATGAGCTTACTTCGGCCGTGTCACGTGCGCGTCATCGACAATGGGAGTGCCGCCATTTGGATGCTATCAGTCGGTCATGAATAGTCTCTTGTAGTAGAGAAAAGCCCGAGATCCGACGGGTTCAAACCAGAACTTTGGTGCACGGAGGACTCCCTCATGAAACGCAAACGGACGCACTACGTGGCTACGGAGAAGATGGCGCTGCTCCCGACGCCATCTGATCGACAAGGACCCGGTTTCCACGATTCGCGACGAGCTAGGCGGCAGCCGACGGTCTTCTACCGATGGCTCCAAGCAACTGCTTGAGAACGGCGCGATGGCCTGGAACGAGCGAGCGGCGCTCCCAGCAGCTTAACCACAAGGCACGACGCAGAATCGCCCAACTTGAGGATCGGCTGCATCATGTGCTCGCGGAGCTCATCGGCTTCGCCCGGCGCTGGAGCGATTAGACGGAGATCCTGGCCGAACGGTTCATCCGCTGGCTGAGGATCGGCACGAACAGGTTCTACGATTGGCGCGGGCGCTATGTCCACGTGAACGAGCACAATGCGTGGATCCCACGCAATCATTGGCTGACACCGGCAGAACGGATGCGATCCTGGTCTATCATCGGGAGCACGCCGAGGACGGATTAGTCAGCGCTTCGCCTACACAATGAGCGATCAGCGATCAGCGGTCAGCGGTCAGCGGTCAGCGGGGTACGGACCGGAAGGATGGGTGAGGGAAAAACGGGAGGATGGGTGAGCCGCCGGGCATTGCAGCTCACTTTTCAGGCACGGATTCCAATGGGAGGCTCCCGTGCCGTGGAGAACATCGACCCCTATGTCGCAGTGTGAAGAATTCATTCGGCTGGTCCATCAGCGCCGCCATCCGATCACGGAACTGTGTGTCGCGTTTGGGATCAGCGAGAAAACAGGGCATAAGTGGCTGGCTCGCTTTGCCCAGGAGGGCGTGGCCGGTCTCGCGGATCGGTCCCATGTGCCGCATGCTCCGCCGCATCAGCTGACGGCGGCGGTGCACGCGGCGATCATCACACTGCGCGAGCGGCATGCGACGTGGGGTCCGCGGAAGTTGCGCGCGGTGCTCATGCGCACCCATCCGGACGTCACCTGGCCTGCCACCAGCACGATCGGCGAGCTGCTGCGCCGCGAATGCATGGTGCGGGGGCGCTCCCCCGCGGCGCCCGGGTGCAAGCAGCCCGCTCGATACCACGCTGACGATCGCGTCCACGCCGAATGCGGTGTGGACCGTGGACTTCAAGGGCGAGTTTCGGTTGGCGTCCGGGCCGTACTGCTTTCCGCTGACGGTGATGGACGCGCAGAGTCGCTTCCTGCTCGGCTGCACCGCGCTCCTGTCCACGGCCACCATGCCCACGCAGGTCGTGTTCACACGACTCTTTCAGCGCTATGGCCTGCCGCAGGTGATCCGGAGCGACAACGGCGTGCCCTTCGCGGCGGCGCTGGCCTTGGGGCGGCTCTCGTCGCTGGCGGTCTGGTGGATTCGCCTGGGGATTCGGCCGGAGCGCATTGCCCCGGGGCAGCCCCAGCAGAACGGCGCGCATGAGCGGATGCACGTACCTTGAAAGCCGAGACGACGGAGCCGCCGAGCTCGACTCTCGGTCAGCAACAGCAGCCACTCGTCCTCGGCACGTATCATCCGCCGACGACGACCTTTCTCGGTGCCCCACACTGGAGTACTGTCACATCCACCGATGCCTAAGCGCCCACACGTCGGCATCACCGGGCTCACCCATCCTCCCGTCCTCCCGTCCTCCCGTCCGTACACGGTCAGCGGTCAGCGGTCAGCGGTCAGCGGTCAGCGGTCAGCGGTCAGTGGTCAGCGGTCAGCGGTCAGCGGTCAGCGGTCAGCGGTCAGCGGTCAGCGGTCAGCGGTCAGCGGTCAGCGGTCAGCGGCGGTGAGTGTCAAGATAGATGTCGCATGACGCGCGTCAGGCGACGCGCGCAGGTGTTGCGAGTTCATCACGATCCGGATTCAAGTGCACGGCGTTCACGGGCTCCCACGCGCGCACGACCCCACTCCAGCGCGCGGGCGTG
>JANOIJ010000077.1:0-2658 GCA_031407575.1 Gemmatimonadaceae bacterium
TGCCGTCACCGGCAGATGCCCCGCTTCTTTCATGGCATTCCATCAATCTCGCACACCTCCGCCATTGTTCCCGAGGCCGACACGGGGCATCGTACGAACGGGACGACGCCGCTGTCGTCCATCCCTTCCAGGCGGAGCGTCACCATGGGGCCCTTCCGGCTCCCCTCCGTTCGCTGGCCGCTCATCCTGCTGCTGGCGAGCATCGGATTCACCGCACTCGGCGTCGTCGAGGCCAACCGCGCCATTCGCTCGCAGCGCGTGGTCGCGTCGCGTGCGTTGCACGACTACGCCGGCTTCGTCGCATGGAGCTATCAACAACACCTGCGCGACGTTCTCCTCGGCGCCACCCAGGAATTGCTCGGCGCGGTGAACCATGGCGACGGGATGCACACGTCGCCCATCGTGCCCGTCGCGCGCGACTTGCCGGGGTACCTGCCGTGGGACCAGCAGTGCTACTGCCATCGTCCGAATCACGGCCCCATGCCGGCTATCTACTTCGCCTTCAAGCTGGGCGCGGACACGCTCGGCTACGCGATCAACACGCACGCAAAACCGGGTGAAGGATGGGCGGTCGACCGCGCGCTGCCCACACCGGTGCCGGCGGGCCGCATCACCGGATACACGCCCGCCGAGCAGCGCTGGATCAACGACACGCTGACGCGGCAGATTCGCAGCCGCACGGAGAGCGGCCGGTTCCCGCTCGTCATCGCGTCGTTCGACTCTACGCCGCGGCTGCTGGTCTACACGATGATGCCGACGGCATGGGGCGACACGATGGTCTACGGCGCCGAGTACGCGCACGCCGTGCTGCGCATCGCGCTGGCCGGCGTGATGAACGAGGGCAACATCCTGCCGGCGACGTTCACGCGCGGGCGCTCCATGCGCGACCTCGTGCAGCTGCGCGTCACCGATGCGCGCGGCGACCTCCTCTTCGAGTCGGAGCCCGTGCGCGAATGGCGGCTCGACGACACGACGCGTCTCCCGTCGGTGCTGGGGTCGATGCTCATTCGCGCGCAGGTCAAGCCGGACGCCGCCGGCAGCCTGCTCGTCGGCGGCCTTCCGCGATCGCGGCTGCCATTTCTCCTCGGCCTGCTCGCCGTTGCGGCGGCCCTGTCCTTCGTCGCCGTGGGACAGCTGCGCCGAGAGGGCGAGCTCACGCGATTGCGCGCGGATTTCGTGGCGAGCATCTCGCACGAGTTGCGCACGCCACTCGCGCAGATGCGGTTGTATCTCGAGACGCTGCGCCTTGGCCGCTTCAAGACGGACGAGCAGCGCACGTGGTCGCTCGACAACGTGGAGCGCGAGACGACTCGGCTGACGCACCTGGTGGAGCGTGTGCTGCGCTTCTCACGATCAGAACGCGCGGACGACGAGTTGGCCGAGCGCGTGGACGTCGCCGCGGAGCTGCAGCGGATCGTCGAGGAGTTCCAGCCGCTGGCGTCGGCGCGCGGGGTGCGTGTGACGGCAGACGTCGGCGATGTGCCCGCGCTGATGCTCCGGCCCGCAGCGCTGCGGCACATCCTGCTCAATCTCCTGGACAACGCGGTGAAGTACGGGCCAACGGGGCAGGAGGTGCGCGTCGCCGCGCATGTCGTGGGCGGCGAGGTGCACATCGAAGTCGCGGACAAAGGTCCGGGCGTCGCCGCGGGAGACCGTGAATCTGTGTGGCGCGCGTATGCGCGTGGTCGCTCGGCTGGTCACACGGCAGGCAGCGGGCTCGGGCTGTTCATCGTGCGCGACGTCGCGACGCAGCATGGCGGGCGCGCGTGGATCGCCGACTCGCCGGGTGGTGCGTCGTTCGTCATCGCGTTGCCCATCGCGCGCGATGCGCCGGCGCCGACAGTTGCGGCCAGCGCTCCGATGCTTGCGACCGAGCCGGTGCGCGGCTGATGGCGCGCATCCTCGTGGTGGAGGACAACGTCGCCCTCGCCGAGGGCATCGCGTACAACCTCCAGCACGAGCTGCATGAAACGCGTATCGCCGAGGATGGCGGGACCGGATTGCGCATGGTGCGCGAGTGGGCGCCAGAGCTCGTGATCCTCGACTTGATGCTCCCGGTGATGGATGGATACGAGGTGCTCGCGTCGATTCGCGCCGATCGCAATCGCGTCCCCGTCATCATCCTCACCGCGCGCGGCGAGGAGGCGGACAAGGTGCGCGGATTTCGCCTGGATGCCGATCAGTACGTGACGAAGCCGTTCGGCGTGCTGGAGCTGCTCGAACGCGTAGGATCGCTGCTCCGGCGGAGCGCAATGCAGGCGTCGTCGTCGGCGAACGGCTCGTGTATCCGCTTCGCGGACGTGGTGGTGGACACCTCGGCGCGCACGGTGAAGCGCGGTGGCCAATCGTGCACGCTCACGCCCAAGGCGTTCGAGCTGTTGTTGGCGCTCATCAAGCGCAACGGGTCGGTCGCGTCGCGCGAGGAGTTGCTCAAGGAAGTGTGGGGCTACGGCGCGTTCGTGCTCTCTCGCACGGTGGACTCGCACGTGGCGGAGCTGCGACGGAAGCTGGAAGTGGATGCCGCGAAGCCGGAGCACATCCTCACGGTGTGGAAGGTGGGGTATCGATTCTCCGCTCTGTCATCCTGAGCGTAGCGAAGGATCTGCACGTGCCGTTGACCCCGCGAGGTGCAGATCCTTCGCTGCGCTCAGGATGACA
>JANOIJ010000088.1:0-15019 GCA_031407575.1 Gemmatimonadaceae bacterium
ACTGCGTGCTGCCCGCACCCTGCTTGGATTGCGTCTGCGCGCCAATGAACGTGCCGTTGCGATTGAACGTCAGGTCGGGGCCGAAGTTGACGCGGTAGTCGAGCCCCTCCGCCAGGTTCATTGTGCCGAAGAGCGTCCCGAAGACGCGACTGCGCTGGTTGTCGTTCAGCCAGTTCTGCACGTCGGACAGCGGGTTGTCGCGCTGCGCGTCCGGCGTGGGCTTGAAGACGATGTTGCCGAGGGAATCGTACGGCAGGCTGAGCGGGGTGTCCTTGATGGCTTCGTCATAGAGACCGTCGCCGCGGCCTAGGCGCTGGAGGCTGCGCACGAGCAGCGCCGAGCCGCCGGCGCGGAACCGCGTCCGAGCTTGACCTTCGAAGCTGACCCGCATCGACTTGCGGTCGTAGTCCTGCGCCAGCGTGATGCCGATCTGCTTCAGCAGGTTGCCGCTGACGGCGAACTGGCTGCGGTCATTGCCGCCGGTAATCGCGACCTGGTGACTGACCTGTGAGCCGTCCCGCGTGATCAGGTCCTGCCAATCCGTGTAGGTGCCGTTCTTCATCGCCGTGAGCTCTTCGGCAAAGAACGTCGCCGCGTCTCCTTCCGGGCAGACCGACTGTGAGGGCACTCCGCCGCACTTGTAGAAGGGCGTTGACCCCGCTGCGACATTGTTCGGATTGCGGTACGCCTCACGCTTGTACTCTGCGTAGCGCTCCGGGCTGAAGACCTCGACCCGCCGGTTCACTTCCTGCTTTCCGACGTACGTGTCGTACGTGGTGCGCGTGTTGCCGGCCTGGCCGCGGCGCGAGGTCACGAGCACCACGCCATTGGCGCCGCGCGATCCGTAGACTGCCGTCGCGCTGGCGTCCTTGAGCACCTCGATCGACTCGATGTCGGTCGGGTTCAGGTCGCCGATGCCGCCAGCCATCGGGATGCCGTCCAGCACGTAGAGCGGATCATTCGAGGCCTTGAGCGAGCGCTGGCCGCGAATACGCACCCGCACGCCATCGCCAGGCTTGTACCCAGTCGAGACAATATCCACACCCGGGATACGACCCTTGATCGCGTCGATCGCGTTCACGACAGGTATCTGCTGGATCTCAGCAGCGGCCACCGAGCCGATGGCGCCGGTCACGTCGCGTTTGGCAAGCGACCCGTAGCCCGTCACGACGATCTGCTCGAGCTGCACCGTCTGGTGCTTGAGCGCAATGTCGACGGTAGCCGCCTGCCCATCGCGAACAGGGATGCTGTCGACGACCACCGGCACGTAGCCGATGGCCGAAGTGCGGATCCGGTGCAAACCGGCTGCGAGCCCCGGGATCGTATACCGACCCTGAGGGTTCGTCGTCACCGTGACCTGGGTGCCGAGGAGCGTGACGCGCACGCCCTGCATGGGAACGTTGGCCTCCGCACTGGTGATGATGCCAGTGATGCGCCCCGTCCCGGCTTGCGCCGCAAGCTGCGAGGCGGGAACGAGTGCGATGGCGGCGAACAGACTGGTGACGATGAGCCTGCGCTTCATAATCGGTTGGCTCCGAAGCGGAAGGGACGAACGAGGGTGACTCGACGACGGCGGGGACAAACGGTGACGTACGAGGCGCGACTTTGGCAGAAGCTCAGAGGGGGCTAACGCGTGATTGTTCGAGAAACGGACAATCAGGGGCTTCCTTTCCGAGGCCCACTATATCGTTAAAGGCTGGGACGTCAAGGAGGACCCTCACTTTGGCCAAGCCGCCACTTCTCTCTTGAAAATGGCCACTTTCGGCCCGCGGCCCGCTCCAGTCGGCACGCCCGAGGGATCTGGCGACTCGGAAGGAGATGCGATCTCCGGGTGACAATTGATCGTCCCGCGAACAATATTGGCGCGCCGCCAGTCTCTCCCACACGATAGCCGCGGCCGCCCCCTCGCCCAGCACCATGGTCACTCCCATCGCCGATCGAACGACCCTGGCGGATTCGCCGGCCGGCCCCACGCCGCCCCGCGCCGCACAGATCCACGTCGCGGCCACCTCGTTCCTCTCGCTCTTCGCCATCGTCGGGCTCGCCCTCTACGGGCTGCCCTTCTTCTACGATTTCATGGTGAAGGACTTCGGCTGGACGCGCACCCAGGTCACCTCCGGCAATGCGCTCAGCAAGCTCATCGTCGGCCCACTCTTCGGGTTCCTCGCCGGATGGGTCATCGACCGCTTCGGCCCGCGACGACTCATGATGGCCGGCATCGTCATGGCCGGCATCGCCCTCTACGGGCTCGGCTCCATCAGCACGCTCGCCGGCTTCTACTTCTTCTACATGTTCAACGCCGTCGGCTACATGGCCGGCGGACCGCTGCCCAACCAGGTCCTGCTCTCGCGCTGGTTCACCAAGGCGCGCGGACGCGCCATGGGCTTCGCGTACCTCGGCATTGGCCTGGGCGGCGCACTCGTGCCCCTGATCGCCGTCCGCCTCACGGCCGCCCTCGGATGGCAGGGAGCGCTCCAGGTGCTCGGCGTCCTCATCGTGGTCATCGCGTTGCCGCTCGCGTTCTTCGTCAAGGAGTCGCCCGAGGGAACCAGCGCGCGCGCGTACGCCGCCGCACTGCCGCCAACACCCATCGCCGACGTCCTCCGGCAGCCGGCGTTCTACCTGCTGATGTTCGGCAGCATGTGCTCCATTGCCGCAGTGGGCGCGACGAACCAGAACCTCAAGCTCTTCCTCAGCATCGACCACGGCTACACGCAGGGCGACGCGGCCCGCATCGCCTCACTCACACTCGCCGCCAGCCTCATCGGACGGCTCGGCATGGGCTGGCTCGCCGACCACTGGCCCAAGAAGCGGGTCATGCTCCTCATCTACCTGCTGGTCGCCGCGGCCATCCCCATCCTGCTCATCTCGCCGACGCGCGGCGGCATCATGCTCTTCGCCGTGATCTTCGGCATCGGCCTCGGCGGCGAGTACATGGTCATCCCGCTGATGGCCGCCCAACTGTTCGGAACGCGTGTGCTCGGTCGCGCCATGGGTATCGTGCTCACCGCGGACGGCGTCGCCGAAGCGGTGGTGCCAATGCTCGTCGCGAAACTGCGCGACAGTACAGGGAGCTACACCATGGGCTTTACCTTGCTCGTCGGCTTTGCGCTGGCCGGCGCATTGGCTATCGCGCTCCTGCCCAACAACCGCGTGCTCGCAGATCCGGCGCCCACGTCGTGACCTACCCGATCCCCACCAGAACCACTCACAACCAATGACGCTCAGACCGATCGGCATCATCATGAACGGCGTGACCGGCCGCATGGGACTCAACCAGCACCTCGTGCGCTCCATCGTCGCCATCCGGCGTCAGGGTGGAGTGCTGCTGCCCAACGGCGAACGGTTGATGCCCGATCCCATCCTCGTCGGGCGCGACGTGGAGAAGCTCCGCCACCTCGCCGAGACCCACGGCATCGAGCGGTACTCCACCGATCTCGGCGACTGCCTCGCGAACGAGAGCGACATTATCTACTTCGACGCGACGCTCACCAACACACGTCCGCCCAACATTCGCCGTGCCATCGAGGCGGGCAAGCACGTGTACTGCGAGAAGCCCATCGCGACGTCCACCGCCGACGCGCTCGACCTCGCGCGTCGCGCGCGCGCTGCCGGCGTGAAGCACGGCGTCGTGCAGGACAAGCTCTTCCTGCCTGGTATCCGGAAGCTCCGCCGCCTGGTGGACTCCGGATTCTTCGGACGCATCCTCAGCGTACGCGGCGAGTTCGGCTACTGGGTGTTCGAGGGCGACTGGCAGAGCGCGCAGCGCCCCTCGTGGAACTACCGGAGCGAGGACGGTGGAGGAATCATCGCCGACATGTTCTGCCACTGGCGGTACGTGCTCGACCACACGTTCGGCGAGGTCACGGCCGTGCAGTGCATTGGCGCGACACACATCCCGCAGCGCGTAGATGAGCAGGGCCGCCACTACACCGCCACCGCCGACGATGCCGCCTACGGCACGTTCGTGCTTGCCGGCGCCGATGGCAGCGACATCATCGCGCAATTCAACTCCTCATGGGCGGTTCGCGTCTATCGCGACGAACTGCTCGAGATCCAGGTGGACGGCACGCACGGAAGCGCCGTCGCCGGCCTCCGCGGCTGCAAGACGCAGCATCGCGTCAATACACCGCGTCCCACATGGAATCCGGACGTACCCAACCCATTCGACTTCCACGCCGACTGGCAGGAGGTGCCCGACAACGCCGAATTCGACAATGCGTTCAAGGTGCAGTGGGAGATGTTCCTGCGGCACGTCGCCACGGACGAATCGTACATCCACGACTTCCATGAAGGCGCGAAGGGCGTGCAGCTCGCCGAGCTTGGACTCGAGTCGTGGGCCGAACGCCGCTGGCTCAACGTTCCCGCGCTCCAGAAGGTCTGATCAGCGATGACGACGATCAGGCTGCCGCTCCTCGACGGCACGATGGCATCGTACGCGTTTCGCAAACCGCGAGCGTGGCCGCTGCCGGACGCGCCTTTCGCCTCGCGCATCGCGTTCGCAGCGGCGCACGTCGTGGTCGACCCGCTGCGCGACGTCGACGTGCTCGCTGCGTCGGCCATCGACTGGGACGCGACGCTCGCGTATCGTCGCCACTTGTGGGACCACGGGTTCTCTATCGCCGAGGCGATGGACACCGCGCAGCGCGGCGGCGGCCTTGGCTGGCCCGCTGCGCAGGAGCTCATCACTCGGGCGCTCGCCGAGAGCCGGAGCGGGGGTGGTGGCATCGCATGCGGCGCGGGGACCGATCATCTCGCGCCGACGCCCGACGTCACCATCGCGCAGGTGCAGCGTGCCTACGCGGAGCAAGTCGCGTTCGTCGAGAAGGAAGGGGGCCGCGTCATCCTCATGGCCAGCCGCGCGCTCGCCCGCGCGGCTCGTTCCGCAGACGATTATCGCACCGTCTATGGCGACATCCTGCGCCAGGTGCGCCAACCGGTGATACTCCACTGGCTCGGCGACATGTTCGACCCGCAGCTCGCCGGATACTGGGGTACCACGGACATCGATGCGGCGATGGACGTGTGCCTCGACGTCATTCGCGAGAACGCCGCGAAGGTCGACGGCATCAAGATCTCGCTGCTGGATGCGCAGCGTGAGATCGAGATGCGCAGGCGGCTGCCGAAAGGCGTCCGCATGTACACCGGGGACGACTTCAACTATGCAGAGCTGATCGAGGGCGACAGCACGCATCACAGCGACGCGCTGCTCGGCATCTTCGACGCCATTGCGCCCGCGGCTTCATTCGCATTGCAAGCGCTCGACCGGGGCGACCTCGCCACGTATCACGAGGTGCTCGCGCCCACCGTGCCACTCTCGCGACACATTTTCATGCGACCCACGCACGCCTACAAAACGGGCGTGGTGTTCCTCGCGTGGATCAACGGGTACCAGAGTCACTTCCGCATGCTCGGCGGCGCCGAGAGCGCGCGCTCGATCGTGCACCTCGCCGAGCTGCTGCGTCTGGCCGACGCCGCCGGATTGATTCGCAATCCCGACATGGCCGGCGTGCGCATGCGGGCCCTGCTCGATGTGGCGGGCGTCGCATGACGCGCGTCGAGGACGAAGCCACTCCCCTCACCGACGCAGGCCGCCTGAGTTTCAACCAGGCTACCGCGGAGCGGGCGTCGCTGCCGGAGGTGATCGACGCGTGTGCGCGCCACCACGTTCCCTTCATCGCCATCTGGCGCCACAAGCTCGCGGAGACCGGCGTGGCGGAAGCCGCTCGGCTGGTGCGCGATGCGGGAATCGGCGTCTCGAGCATCTGCCGCGGCGGGATGTTTCCCGCCGCCACCGCGGCCGAACGCGCGGAGCGCATCGACGACAATCGTCGCGCCATTGATGACGCCGCGGCGTTGGGCGCCGAGGTGCTGGTCCTGGTGTGCGGCGCCGCGCCCGATCGCGACATCGCGGCCGCGCGCGCAATGGTCGCAGACGGCATCGCGGCAATTGCGGCGCATGCGAAGGCCGCGGGCGTGCGGCTTGGCATCGAGCCGCTGCATCCCGCATTTGCGGCCGAACGGTCGTGCATCACCACGATGCGCGAGGCGCGGTTGTTGGCGGAGGCGCACGACTCGGCGACGGTGGGCGTGGTGGTGGATGTCTATCACGTCTGGTGGGATCCCGAGCGCTCTGCGGAGATCGCGCGGCTTGGGCATCGCATCGCGGGGTCTCACGTGAACGACTGGCTCGTGCCGACCGGCAACGTGCTCATGAATCGCGGGATGATGGGCGACGGGGTCATCGAGCTCAGGCGCATCCGCGGCGAGGTGGAGGGCGCGGGATATCGCGGTCCGATCGAAGTGGAGATCTTCAATGAGAAGATCTGGTCGACGCCTGTCGATGAGCTGGTGGCGCTGACACGGACGCGGTTCGTCGAGTACGCATAGTCGTCATCCTGCGCGCAGCGGAGGATCTGCCCTTCGGCGAGGTGCAGATCCTTTTCTGCGCTGAGGATGACAAACCTGAACGTTCTACCGTCTGAAACGTTTCTGATCATGAGCCTTTCTGCTGTCGCCTGTCGTAGCGCGATCATCGCTGCCGCGATTCTGATATCGAGCTGCCGGCGCGATCCGGCTGCTGCTACGCCTGCGCCTGCGCCGCCGAGGCTCCCGCCGACGGTGTCCGCGCCGATGGGCACGGTACCAGCGCCGCAGGTACCGGCGCCGAAGCCCCCGACCGTGATCACCGCGGATTCCGCGGCTGCGCTGCCCCGCGGATCCGACGTCGCACCCGTGTATTCGCCGCCGGAGGAGCTCGCGCGCTTCCGCCTGGTTGACGGCTATCGCATGGAGCTCGTTGCCGCCGAGCCGCTCGTGCAGGACCCCATTGCCGTGGACTTCGACGCGGATGGGCGCATGTACGTCGTCGAGATGCGCGGCTACATGCCCAACATGCAGGGCACGGGCGAGGACCAGCCGGTCGGGCGGATCGTCGTGCTGGAAGACCTGAACGATGATGGCCGCATGGATCGCGCGACGGTCTTCATGGACAGTCTCGTGTTGCCGCGCGCTGTAAAGGTGCTGGAGCACGGCGTCCTCGTCGGCGCGCCGCCCAACCTCTGGCTGGTGCGCGATACCAACGGCGATCTCCAGGCAGATACGCGCGAGCTCGTTCGCAGCGACTACGGCGACCCAAGGAGCAACCCTGAGCACAGCGCGAACGGGTTGTTCTGGGGCATCGACAACTGGCTGCACAACGCCAACTACGGTGGCCAGCTCCGCGTCGGCGCCGACGGCAAGTTCACGTTCCGCAAAACCCCGGACGAAGGACAATGGGGCGTCGCTGGCGACGACTACGGCCGTCTCTATCGCAACAGCAACGAGGATCCGCTACGAGCCGACCTCGTTCCGTCACACTATGCGACGCGAAACCCCAACCTCGCAAACCTGCGTGGCGTCTATGAACGGCTCACGCCGAACATCGCAGTGTGGCCGGACCACAAAACGCCCGCGATCAATCGCGGCTATCGCCCGCAGACGCTGCGCCCCGACAGCTCGTTGGCGCACTACACGTCCGCCGGAAGTCCCACGCCTTACATCGGTGATCGCCTGCCAGCCGAATTGCGCAGCAGCGTGTTCATCACCGAATCGGCCGGCAACATGGTGGGACGCCTCATGGTGCGCGAGCAGCGCGACGGCATGCTCGCCGCGCACACGGCGTACGAGCGCAAGGAGTTCCTCACGGCGACAGACGAGCGATTCCGCCCGGTGAGTCTCGCGAACGCACCCGATGGCACGCTCTACGTCGTGGACATGTATCGCGGCATCATCCAGCACCGCGTGTTCATCACCGGCTACCTCGAACAGAAGATCATCGAGCGCGGGCTCACGCAGCCTATCGGCCTCGGCCGGATCTGGCGCATCGTGCACACGTCGTCCGCACGTGGCGAGAGGCCGCAGCTCTCGCGAAAGACGTCCGCCGAGCTGGTGCCTGTGCTGGCGCATCCCAACGGTTGGTGGCGCAGTACGGCGCAGCGACTGCTGGTGCAGCGCGGCGATGGTTCCGTCGCGGACGCGCTGCGCGAGATGGCTCGTGCGAATCCTGATGATCGCGCGCGAGTGCACGCGCTCTGGACGCTCGATGGACTCGGCGCTGCGGATACGGCGTCGATTGCCCGCGCGCTCGGCGACACCTCGGCGCCGGTGCGCGCGGCGGCGGTGCGTATTGCCGAACCGTGGCTGACGAGGGGCGCGCTCACGACGAACGTCATGCGGATGATGGACGATCGCGCACCGATCGTTCGCCGGCAGCTTGCCGCTACGCTCGGTGAGCTCCCGCTCGGCGCGCGTGAAGAGGCGCTGCTCCAGGTGGTTAGTCGTCATGGCGACGATCCGGTGGTGGCCGATCTCGTCGTCAGCGCGCTCCAGGGCCGCGAGCTCGCGTTCCTCGATCGCGTCGTCGGGATTGCGCCGGGTGATGAAGTGCATCATGCACTCGTCACGCGAACGCTGTCCCGGGCGCTCACCGCGTCGCGTAACGCAGGCGACGTGCAGCGCGTGGTGGCGCTCGCGGGTGAGACGTTGCGTCCCCGGTGGCAGCGTTTCGCGCTGCTGGACGGCATTCGTGGGACGGGTGGCCAACAGGGTGGCTTTGTCATCCAGCTCGCGTCGCGGCCGCAGTCGCTGGTGACGGCCATGGCGAGTCCAGACACCGCACTTCGCGCGCGCGCCACGCGGGTTGCGGAAGCGCTGGGCTGGCCGGGCAAGATCGCGGCTGGGCCGGTTGTCGTTGCGCTCACTCCAGTGGAGCAGGCGCGCTTCACGGCGGGGCGTCAGCAGTATCTCGCGAGCTGCGCGGGATGTCACCAGGCGCTGGGCACCGGGCTCGCCGGCGTCGCCAGGACGTTAGTGGGCTCGCGGTGGGTGCTGGGCAGTCCGGACGCATTGATTCGCATCGTGCTGCACGGCAAGGAGGGCGAGATGCTGATGCCGCCGGTCGGCGGCGCACTGACGAGCGAGCAGGTGGCTGCGGTGCTCACGTACGTCCGTCGTGCGTGGGGCAATTCCGCCACGCCGATCGCACCAACCGCCGTGAGCGAGGTGGCCGGAGCGATGACGGGACGCAAGAGGCCGTGGACGGAGGCCGAGCTGTCGCGCTTGCGCCGTTAGGGGCGGTAGCGAGAAGCAGGTCCCTCGGTCGCTAACGCTCCTGTCGGGACGACAAGGGATCGCGAGGGCTCACGCTCAAGCTCCTGCTCAGGCTCGCAGTTACTGACCGCTCAATGCTCATCTGTTCGCTTCACCCACAGCAATGGCTGGCGCACTGGATAGTTGCGTATCACTTCATCGATCGCGGAATCCGGCTGGAGCGTCTTCCACAGTGCCACGTATGACGGCTCGCGCAGCGCTCGGCCACCGAACAGCAGCGCCGGGTGCCGCACCGGCCACGCGTCGTGGTACATCACGTCGGGCTTGAGCGTCCAGCGCGACTTGTCCTTGATGAATGGCATCATGAAGCCGAGCGCCTTCCGCATGCCGCGGCCGTCCGCCGTCTCGAAGGCCCACATGTTCTCGCGCGGCGTGGACAGCGTTTCTGCGAGCATGCCCATCACGTCGAGCTGGAAGAGCGAATAGCCATACGGCTTGGTGCGCCCCAGTTCGCGCGGGAAGCCTCCGTCCGCCGCCATCTGCCCGGGCACGAGCGTCTCTCGGAAAAACTTGCGCATCGCGGCGAGCATCGCGGTGTCGCCCGTGAAGCGCGAGAAGGCGGCCACCTGAAGCGCCCACGCAGCGCTGTGGTTGTTGCCGTTGTCGCGCTCGTCGATGCCGTACTTGTGCGTCGTCATCCACAGGACGTATGCGCCGAACCATCGCTTCGTGCTGGTGAGCGTCTCGCCCTTCAGCGCCCCAAGCCGCTCGAGCTCCAGCGCGGCCTGCGCCACCTCGACGAGATGGATCGTATCGATGATCCCGATACCGCGACCAGTCGCTACGCCCTTGATGGCCTGCGCGAAGAGCAGGCTCGGGTTCATTCGCGTGCTGTCGTCCGCGAACCACGCGCGCAGGTGCGCGACCGCGTGCCGAGCATACCGCGTGTCGCCCGTGATCTGATACGCGGCCACCAGCGCCGGCACAATCTGGCTCAGCCGCCGCATCGCCGAGCGGTGCGCCTCGAAGTTGGCGGGATTGGTTTCGCCGTCGCGACGGATGTACGGCTTCGACGTATCAGATGGATCGGGCCACCAGTAGTCGCCCTCGGAGAAGAAGTCGTGCGGCCCGCCCGCGCTCCGCTCGGCGCGCGATGCGGTGACGGTCACCGGCCCTTCGCGGAGGTAGCGAGTGGCTTGCTCGAGCACGCGTGAGCGCTCGATGGCGACGAGCTCGCGACGGGTGATCTGCGCGTCGGCGGGGGCGACGAGCGCAATCGTCAGCGCAAGCGTGATCCACTTCACGGCAGTGCCAGCGCTTTCGCGATCGCCGCTTCGGCCAGCGGCGCCATGACGCGATAGCCCGCTTCGGTGGGATGCACGCCGTCGTTGCTCAGGTCATCGCGCAACCCCTGCCGAGCGTCGGCCATCGGGGTGTGATAGTCGAGATAGATCGCGCCAACACGCGCGGCGTACGCTTTCATCCAGGCGTTGAGCGCAACGATCTTCGGCGCGGGCTCGAGGCCCGGCTTCCAGCGGTAGTCGTACACCGGCAGCACCGATGACAGCACCACACGGATGCCGTTTGCCTTCGCGATCTCGGTCATCGACATGACGTTGTCCTGGATCATCTCGAGCGTGGACGGCCCCGTGTTGCCGGCGATGTCGTTCGTTCCGGCGAGGATGACGACGACCTTCGGCTCGAGTGCCACGACGTCCTGCCGAAAGCGGACGAGCATCTGCGGTGTCGTCTGCCCGCCGATGCCGCGTCCGATATAGGGCTTGCCGGGGAACATCGCAGCGAAGTGTCGTGCCCAGCCGTCGGTGATGGAATTGCCCATGAAGACGACGCGCTGTTCGCCCGCCGCGGGCGCCACGAGTTGCTGATTCGCCGCGCGGTATCGCTCGAGGTTCGGCCAGTCGTTGCGCAAGCGGACATCGGCCGCCTGCTGGCGCGCGATCTGCTCGGCGGTGGGTGGCGTTGGTGCTTGCGATCGTGCGGCAGTGGCGGCGAGCAGCAGCACCGGAAGCGCGTAGACGACGAGTCGGCTGGTCATGAATCTCTCCCTGAGGCGTTTAACGCGGCGACATCATCGTCCATGTCATCGTGCGGTAGCTGAACGGCAGTCCGGCCGGCGGTGCTGGCGTCTCGCCGCGCAGCGCGCCCGCCGCATCGCGCGTCACCACCAACGGCGTCCACGAGAACCGGCCGCGCTCGTAGTCGAATGTCGTGCCGTCGTCATCATACAGCATGAACGTCCCGCCGGCGGTGCCGTAATGGCGCAACTCGAGGTCCGCCACTTCGCCGTGCGCCGGCACGTGCAGTCGCTCGCCGACAAGGAGTGGGATCGTCGCGCCGTCACGCACGTAGACCGGAATGCGCGTCAGCCCCGGACGTGCGGTGATGACCTGGCCGTCGCCAACCAGGGCGCCCGTGTAGAAGTCGTACCACTTGCCGCGCGGCAGGATGACGGTGCGCGTCGTGTCGCCGGCGAACATCGGGGCGACGAGCAATGCGTCGCCCACCATGAACTGGTCCTTCACGTCGCGCTGCGTTGCGGCAGCATAGGGATTGTCCGTGGAGCTCAACGTGCCGGCCGACTCGCCTCGCGGCATGCGAAAGCCGTCCACGAGCGCCATCGCGCGGATGGGCGGCGTGCCCTCGAAGTGGTACTGCGCAAACGTGGTGTAGAGGTATGGCATGAGTCGCAAACGAAGCTGCATGACGTCGCGCACCGGCTCCGCGACGTCGGCGAACGACCATGGCTTGGTGCCGTCGGCCCACGCGTTCAGCATCGCCATGGGGGAAAAGCACACCGATTGCATGCGGCGAAGCCATTCCTCACCGGATCGCGACGACCGCACTTCCGGCGTCCACAACACACCGGCGACGCTGCTGCTGACCAGCGCGGTGATGAAATCCTGGTGACTGTACGCGTCGTTGTAGAGCACATATGGAAGTGGCGCTGCTCCCGCATTGGACGCCCGCACGAGTCCATAGGTGCGCTCGTTGCGCGCGTGGAACGCGTCGGCGGTCGCGCGCTGGAAGGCGAGTCCGTAGACCTGACGCATCTGCTCGCCGTCGAGACCTGACGGAAATGTGGCGTGATCCGGCCAGAGCCAGCGGTCGTAGCCGTCCACCTCGTCGAGCTTGTAGCCGGAGACGCCGCGACGCAGCAGCTCGCGCTCGAAGTGCCCCATGACAACGCCGCGTGTTTTCGCGAGAGTGAAGTCGGGGACGATGCCCGTCCATACCGTGTGCGAGCCGGACAACGGCTCGAGTGCACGAAACATGGGCGACGACGGCGCGACGTACGGATTCATCCAGAGGTTGACGCGCACACCAGCGCGCTTCATGCCGGCCATGAACGCATCCGGATTTCGAAAGCGCACGGTGTCCCACGCGAACGAGCCGGGATACGCAGCGCCCTGCCATCCCGGCTCCAGGCCCAGCACGTCGAGCGGATATCCCTTCGACGCGAACTCACTCACCTCCTGCGTAGCTTGCTCGGCGGTGAACCGTGTCGGCACGCGATGCACAAAGCCCAGGCCCCACTTGGGCGGCAGCACGCCTCCACCGGAATAGAGGTTGTACCGGCGAACGGCGTCCATGGTCGTCGGACCCGCAAAGACGTACAGCGTGACGCCACCCGCAGGCACGAGCACCTCGACCGCGTCTGCCACGGGCTGCGACGTCCAGCGCGAATCGGTGGTGCGGTCCCTCACCTGCGGCGGATGCTTGCTGTCGCGGCGGACCGCCGTTCCCGCGTACACCGTGATGTACCGCGCCGCATCTATGAGGACGCCGTAGCCCGCGCTCGAGACGTAAAACGGAACGGGCGCGTGGGTGCGGCCATTGTCCGCAACCCCGAAGTGATCGACGTGCAGCTCCTTCACCGCCCCGCGCTGCTGCACGTTTTTGAAGTTGAGTCCCAGGCCATACAACTGTTCGCTGGCTTGCAGCGGCAGCCGGATGCTCGTGCGTCCGCTGTGCAGCTCCGCGTGTATTTCGCCGCGCGCGAGGGGGAATGTCGTCGCCGGCATTTTTGAAAGCGCCGGCCGGCTGGGCGTGCCGCCTGCGACGCCGAGCAGGGTGACCTTCTCTGGCGTGCCGATGGTGGCCCTCCATACGCCGGCGGCGACTTCAGTCCATGCCACCGGCAGTGGACGTGGAGCCTGCGCGCCGCTTGGCGCGGCACACGCAACCACAGCCACGCCGATTGCCAGCGCCTTCAACATGTGGTGGTCATCTCGGCGAGCAGTGAGCGGTTAGAGACTACGAGCGGTGAGCTGTCAGTAACGGCCGGCGAGCGGAGCTGGAAGCTGGAGCGCGAGCCGGAGCTGGAGCAAGTGCGAGCTCAGGCTGGGAGCTGAAACTCACGACTCGCACCTCACACCTCGCGGTGCGCGTTCGGCACGATCAGTTCTGAGTTCCGAGTCTCTGAGTTTGCGTTCGAATCGGTCACGGCCGCGTTCGCCGGTCGCCGCTCACCGCGCGCCGCGCGGTAGCACCGGCATCCATCCCTCGAGAACCGCCGAGGGAGTATGCCGCGTCGCCTCTGCAGCCGTCAGTCGCCGACGCGTTGGGCTTGCCACCGCCCCAGGTCCCTTCGTCCCGAACTCGGCGAATCGCGCATCAGCCGGTTCGTACCACCTCCGCGTCCCAGTGGAATCCACGGACGACATCCGGTCCCACCCCTTCACACCGATATGGTCGTCCATCCAGCAGTCGATGAACACCGCGCTCGAGTTGACGGCCGGATTGGCGAATGGATGCCACGGCCGACCGAGCGTCACGGAGTTGGCCGCCATGGCTGGGCGCTCCTTCTTGAACCGGCTCCCCACGAACAGGAACCCATGAGACTGGGCCGACGGCGTGCTCGGCGCGGTGACATACCCATTGTTCGTCGGGCTTCCTCGGTCGCGCGAGACGATGTCGCAATCGTCGAACACCGCGCGGCCCGCGCCGAAGATGAAGTCGACGTTGCCCCAGACCTCGCACTTGTAGAAGTACGAGCGCCCCTCGTTCGGAAACAGCGTGTCCTGGTTGCCCATGATCCTTACGTTCACGAACGTCGAGCGGTCCGCGTCCATGTCCATCATCAGCGCCACGCCCTGCGTGCCGCGCAGCTTGGTCGCATCCGAATCCGGTTTCGCCGCGTTCGCCGCGAAGTCGAAGGCATTCTCGATCGTGAGATTCTCGGCGTGGAAATTCGGCGCGATGACGCGCAGCGTGAAGCTGCCCCGTGTACCGTAGGTGCCGCCGCCGGGCGACGGCTGCCCCGCAGCCGCATCGTACGTCAATACCGTGCCGTCACGACTCTCGCCGCGCAGGGTGATGGACGGGCGCTCCACGGTGAGCTTTTCGCGATAGCGGCCGTTGCGCACGAGGATCACCGTGCGCCCGATGCCGTTCTGCGGCACCGTCTCCAACCCAGCACCAATCGTGCGGTATGTCGGCACGCCGTTCACGATGTCACCGTCGCGGCCGGTGAACTTCGCATCCACTACAGCGGAAACCTGCTGTTGTGGAGTGACTGCGACTGCGAGGGGGACCGTCGGTTCGACCGCCTCGCGGCGATCCTGTGCCGAAGCGGAATATGCGACCACGGAGAGAGCGAGCGTTGCGAGACGCGTCATGGGCGAGTCAGGATGGGTGGCCAAAACGTTGGGAATTTCGTCGCACTTGACGCGCTGCGGCGATATGTATACTAATTTGCAGACAGGAAAGTGACGGAACGCACACCACCCCTTTTGGGTACACCATCCATGCGACTCGTTGCACCCCGCTCGGCCGCCGTTCTCGTCACGTTGCTCTCCCTTGGTGCGGTATTGCCCACCATCGCGCAGGCGCAGGGTGCAGGGTACCTGTTCGGCCGTCCAAACGTATCGGTGACCGTGCGCGGTGGATACGCCCGCGCCAACGCGTC